>DATJTG010000162.1:0-62571 GCA_035503555.1 Acidobacteriaceae bacterium
CGCGCGTCATGGGGCGGGTGCCGATGAGCGCGGGACGGCCTGAGGCGCGGACTTCGGCCTCGGTGAGACCGATGCGGCCGAGCGGAGGGTCGGAGTAGAGGGCGTAACAGGGGATGCGGTCGGAGACGCGGCGTGAGGCGCCGTCGAGGAGGTTTTGCGCAACAATCTCGTAATCGTTGTAGGCGGTGTGGGTGAAGGCTCCGCGGCCGTTGCAGTCGCCGAGGGCGAAGATGCCTTCCGCGCTGGTACGAAGTTGGTCGTCCACGCTGATGAACCCGCGGTCGTCGACTGCGACGCCGGCGGCGGAGAGGTTGAGGTCATCCGTGTTCGGAGTGCGCTCCACCGCAAGCAGGACATGCGAGCCGGATATGTGCGGCGAACCTTCGTCGCATTCCACGCCCACCGAAATATGGTCCGAATTCTTCTCGAGATGGATGCAGTTGGCGCTGAGGCGAACAGCGATGTCCTCGTCCGCAAAGATCTCGCCGATCACTCGCGAGGCGTCCTCGTCTTCCTGCGGGGCGAGACGGGGCTTGCGGTCGACGACCGTGACCTGGGAGCCGAACCGGCGAAACATCTGCGCGAACTCCAGCCCGACGTAGCCTCCCCCGACAACAATGAGGTGCGAGGGCAGTTGCTCGAGCTGGAGGATCGTCGAACTGGTGAGAAATGGCACGGAATCGATGCCGCGCAGCGGCGGGATGGTCGGGCGTGCGCCAACGTTGAGAAAGATCTGCGGGGCTTCGAGGAGATCCCCGTCCACGCGAAGAACATGCGGCCCTTCGAAGGCGGCCGTTCCCTTGAAGACGGTGAAGTTGGCGGTGCCACGGAGCCACTTCTCCTGGCCATTGCGGGAACTCAGAACTATCCTCTCTGTGCGCCGCCGCACTTCGCCAAGATCGACGCGGAGCTGATCGACGTGCACGCCGAAACCCGCGCCTCGGCGCGCCAGGTGCGCGGCATGTGCGCACGCCACCATCGCCTTTGTGGGGGTGCAGCCGGTATTGACGCAAGTTCCCCCGAAGAATTCTCGTTCCACCAGGGCGACCCTGCGTCCGCTTTCGGCAAGCCGCACGGCGAGGAACGGCCCCGCCTGGCCGGCACCTGCGACGATTGCGTCAAATGCATGCTTCATATCAGCCTCGCGACGGGAGCGGTTGATCCGCGGAAATACAGTCGACGCACATTTTTACATTTCGCCATTGTGATTCGCTACGAGGCGGAAGCGTTCTGCATCTTTGCCTGACTGGGCCAAAGACAATGCAGAACTATTCTCTTCTGAATATGTGGATGGCCTGCAGGCCGCGGTCGGATCGTTGTTTCTCACTATGAGACGAAGGTATCGGCCGATACCTTGGTTCAATTGTTGCAGGGTTCGTCTTCTGGCCTAATCGGGGCATCAGGCTCGCATGCGAGCCCGCGTGTGCCGCTGGAAGCTGCTCTCTCCACATCGACTCCATAAGCGTCTGATCTTTGCCGCGCGATCTGCCGGAGAGAATTCATTGCACCGGGAATACACGATGCCTGAGTTCGGAAAGAGGTCTATGCGGGAATCGCAGATGGGCGGCCGGGATGGTCGCGATCAACGCGTCTCCCCGAATCATAGGATGCTGATGGCGGGCATGGCCAGTGCGATGCTAGGCGCTTTGCTTCTGGGTTGCACGGCAGACACACAGCCTTCCCGGCAGGAAACGAACCTGGCCAATGCGGCGAAAGACCTTTCGATTCCCCTGGAGGCGGGGACGAAAAAGAACCCCGTTCCTGAGACGAGCGAGGTCGTAAGCCAGGGCCAGGAAGTCTTTCTTGGGTCCTGCGCGCAATGCCATGGTGCGGATGGACGCGCAGACACGAACATCGGTCGCCACATGGATCCGCCGGCCATGGACCTGAGCTCCGCTCACGTGCAGCACTGGAGCGATGCGCAATTGTTCTGGATCATACAAAACGGAGTGAGCCATACCGGCATGCCCGCCTGGCGGGCAACCCTCTCCGACAACGATTTCTGGAAACTTGCACTTTTCATCCACAACCTTCCTCGCCTAGACGCCGCTCCCGTTTCCACACCGCCGCCACAAGCCCACGCTGCCGTTGCCACGCTGGACAAATACGCGGCCAAAATACCGGGTGGCCTCGCGCTCTCTGAGTTCAGGGGATATGAAGGATGGGCGGTGATCGCCATCAGTCACAACGGGGACAAACTCGCTGCCATTCTCGGGAATCCAGTCATGATCGACGCCTGCAAGGCGGGCATTCCCGGGAATGGCAAGCCTTTTCCGGATGGCGCAAAGATCGTTAAGGTCCATTGGAATGCCAAAGTGAACGCTGCCGAACCTGGCGCCCCAACGGTACCGGGCACGCAGCATGACGTCGATCTGATGGTGAAGGACAGCAGACGGTTTGCGGACAGCGGCGGATGGGGGTACGGAGCGTTCGAATACGACGCTGCCTCAAACAGTTTCACGCCCGCTACTTTGAAAGACAAGCCACCGCAGGGAAACGACGCGAAGTGCGGGTTCGCGTGCCACTCGGCGGTGAAGACAAAAGATTACGTGTTCACCGATTATGGGAACAGGTAAACCCTCGTGCCCTCGCTTGTCTCCGTCAACGTCGGGCTGCCCCGCGATCTCTCCTGGCAAGGCAGGATCGTGCACACCGGCATCTGGAAGCGGCCGGTGGCGGGCAGGGTGACGGCCCGCCGGCTCAATCTCGACGGCGATGGTCAGGGTGATCTTGAAGGGCACGGCGGAGAGAACCGCGCCGTCATGGTGTATCAGCTGGACTCCTATCGTTACTGGGAAGCATTCCTCAAAAGAAGCGATTTCCAGTATGGCCAGTTTGGCGAAAACCTGACCGTCGACGGACTGCCCGACGATGAGGTCTGTATCGGCGATCGCTACAGGATCGGGAGCGCAGTCTTTGAGGTGTCGCAGCCCCGTGTCACCTGCTATCGCGTAGGCATACGGATGAGTCACCCGGAGATGCCGGCGCTCCTCGTTTCGCACGGACGACCCGGGTTCTATTTCCGAGTGATTGAAGAAGGAGAGGTGGGAGCGGGGGACGAGATCGTGAAGGTCGCCGATGGACCGGAGCACGTCACGGTCCGCGAAGTCGACGGAATGCTCTATCTGCCCGGCCGCATGCCCGATCAGTTGCAGCGGGCTCTGCGTGTTCCGGCGCTGAGCGCGGGATGGAAGGGATCGCTTCGATCGCTGGCCGAAGCCGCAGAGAAGCACGTCGGCAGCGGAAATGCGGGCCTTGCTCCTTCGTCGGCTCCGGCTCCCCCGTGGCGCGGATTTCGTTCGCTGCGCGTTGCGGCGGTGGAGCGCGAGAGCGTGGACGTGCTGTCGTTTGTTTTGGAATCAGAGGACCACAGCCCGCTGCCGGCGCCGCTCCCGGGGCAATTTCTGGTCTTTAAGCTCCAGCTGAATCAGAACGCGGATCCAGTCCTGCGCAACTATTCGCTCTCCGGTCCGCAGAATACGGGAAGATATCGCGTCAGCGTGAAGCGCGCTACCGGCACGGGGAGCCAGTATTTTCACGATCGGGTTCAGGCCGGCGACCTGTTGCAGGTAAGTGCGCCGAGAGGGAGTTTTACCCTTGCGCCCGGCGCCAACCCCGTGGTCCTTCTGAGCGCGGGCATTGGAGCGACCCCGGTTCTTGCGATGCTCCATTCGCTTGGGGAAGACGGCGCAGACTCGAGGCGGGAAGTCTGGTGGTGTTACGGCGCACGCAACAGCAAAGAACACCCGTTTGCGGCTGAAGTGCGGGGTGTGCTCGAGAGACTTCCTGGAAGCCGTTCGTTGGTCGTCTACAGCAAGCCGGGAGATGGCGACCGACTGGGCAAGGATTACGACGCCGCCGGGCATCTGAGCCTGTTGCTGCTGCAACAGGCTGGTGTGCCGAAGGAGGCGGACTTCTATCTGTGCGGCCCGGCTGGTTTCCTTGCCGGCTTTACGAGCGAGCTGAAGTCCTGGGGAGTTCCGGGCTCGAGCATCCATTCCGAGGTGTTCGGTGCCGGATCTTCAAGTACGCCAGGAATTGCCCGCACGAAAGCCGCTTCTCCGCACGCGCCTGTCGAGGGCGTCGGCGCGGGCCCGAAGATCTCCTTCACACGCAGCGGCCTGGCCGTTCCGTGGGATTCACGCTTCGCGAGTCTCCTCGAATTTGCAGAAGCCTGCGATGTTCCCGTTCAATGGTCTTGCCGGATGGGAGTTTGCCACAACTGTGAAACCGGATTGATTGATGGAAAGATCAGGTACACATCGGAACCGCTCGATCGACCGGGAGAGGGAAACCTCTTAATTTGTTGCGCGATTCCTCTCACTGCGGTTGAACTGGATCTCTGACCGGATTCCTGTGCCGGCTCGAGGCGACGCTCAGGAGGAACTGACTGCCATGACTTCACGCCCACCATTTCCTCCCTTCACGCGGGAAACGGCGATCCTGAAGGTTCGGCTGGCCGAAGATGGCTGGAACTCGCGCGACCCTGACAAAGTATCCCTGGCGTACTCGGTGGACTCCCGCTGGCGCAACCGTGCTGAATTTCTGGTCGGCAGAGAGCAGATCGTTGCGTTTCTCTCGCGAAAGTGGACGAGGGAGCTGGACTACCGTCTCATGAAGGAGTTGTGGTCCTTCCACGGCAATCGTATCGCCGTGCGCTTTGCCTATGAATACCACGATGACTCGGGAAACTGGTTCCGCGCCTACGGCAATGAGAACTGGGAATTCGACGAGCAGGGGCTGATGTCCGCGCGGCATGCCAGTATCAACGAGTTGCCCATCAGAGAAGCCGACCGAAAGTTTCATTGGCCGCTGGGAAGACGGCCGGACGAACATCCGGGACTGAGCGAACTGGGGCTCTGACAGAGCGGCTTCCTGTCCTCACCCGAGGTCGCAATAAGTTCATGCGCCGGGGCATAAGCCTCGATCATCATTCCTAAATGTGCGAATCTGCGGAGTCCGTAAGAGGTGAGCGGGAATGAAAGTATTGGTGGCGGGCGCAAGCGGCGCGATCGGTGCACCCCTGATCAAAGTGCTCGTCGCGGCCGGGCATCAGGTGGTCGGCGCAACGACGAAGGCGGCGGCAGCAGAGGCTCTTCGCCATCAGGGCGCGGAAGGCGTGATTCTGAACGTTCTCGACGGCCAGGCCGTGGCGAGGGAAATCGCGCGATTCCGCCCGGACGCGATCATCGACCAGCTCACCTCGCTGCCCAGACGGTATACGCCCGAGGAAATGCAGGCGGCAGCCCCGCGCGATCGTCAGGTTCGACTGGAAGGTGGTGGGCATCTGCAGCGTGCGGCGGCCAGGTTCGGCGTTCGGCGATATGTGGTGCAATCCACGGGATTCTTCTACGGGCCGGGTGCGGGGTTTGCATCCGAAACCGATCCGCTTGCGCACAGCGCGTCGCCGGGTGTGGCCGGAGCCGTTGCCACATATACGAGAATCGAAGAGCGGCTCTTCGGCGATTCGAATCTGGAAGGGGTCGCGCTGCGTTACGGGTTCTTCTATGGGCCGCGGACTTACTATGACCTGGACAGTGGCAGCGTTACCCAGCAGGTTCGCGAAGGTCAGTATCCGCTGGTTGCGCCAGGCTCCGGCGTCTACTCATTCATTCACATAGAGGATGCCGCGGCCGCGACGGCTGCGGCACTGAAATCGCCTCCCGGCGCCTACAACATTGTCGATGACGATCCCAGCCCAATCGCCGTGTGGCTGCCCGCTTTTGCCAGATTCATCGGTGCGCCGGAACCGTCACGCGTGCCCGCGGAGGAAGTGATTCGTCACTATGGTCCCGATGCCGCCTACTATGCGCTCAATTTGCGCGGGGCGTCGAATGGGAAGGCAAAACAGACGTTCGGTTTTGCGCCGCGAGCCCTCGAGTGGCTTGCCGCCTGACTCTGCGAGACGCCATGAAAAAGATTGCAGATGAAATCCCGGGCTATACGTACGGTACCGCGGCGGTTGCGAAGTCTCCAGTTTCTCTTGAGGAGCTGGAGAGTCTAAGGGTATCGGTCGGATTCACCGCAGAAGATGAGCAGTTCCTTCGCATGGCGGGAGAGGTCCTGGCCGATCAGACAAAACAAATCGTGGAGGAGTGGCGCGGCAGAATCATCGCCGGCATTCCTCACCTTGCGCGGCACTCGCAGACGCCGGAAGGGGACCCGATCCCGTTTTACCTGGCACAAAGCAACATGCGGTTCGAGCAATGGATTCTCGACACGTGCCTTCGCCCTTACGACCAGGATTGGCTCGATTATCAGCAGGAAATTGCGCTGCGGCATACCCGTCTCAAAAAGAATCGAACCGACGGAGTCAGATCAACTCCACAGGTGCCGTTCCGCGACATCGCTGCGTTTATCGCAGTGCTCAACGACAGCATCAGGCCTTATCTGGCGAGCAAGTCGAATACCGCAGAGGATGTGGAAGGAATGCATCGCGCATGGCGCAAGTCACTTCAGTTGCAGCTTGCGTTATGGGCGCGTCCGTACCTGGACCTCGCGAAATCATCCTGCGAATGGTAGCGCCCCGCATGTACGGCAACATCAACGACATGGATGCACAAAATGGCCGTTGCTGCGCTCTCCAGCGCAGTGCCCGGACCGGGCATCTCTCGTACCAGTCAATTTCCCGGGTATGATGGAGGCGCGATCAGTGGCCGGTGCTGCGCCCCTCTGTCTGTTCTGCTGGGCAAATTCCTCATGGCCCTGCAGTCTGCCCTCGCCAGATGGTCCCAGGCTCATCCATCGATCGGGAAGCCGAACGTCAGGCGTCCTGATTGCAGACTTCTTCCGGGCCCTAATCCAATCTCCGAATTGGCGGAGGCTCACATTGACGGGGACAGCGCCACCCATTTCTCTGGCCGGATCTCAATTACGCAACGTCCGTCATATCTGCGCATTTTTCTCCGGCGACGATGAAGAGTATCGCGTGCTGCTTCCGTTCATCAGAGATGGCCTGGAGCGCGGCGATAAGGCCATTCAGGTCGTCAATCCCGATCAACAGGAGGAGCATCTGCGCCGACTGGCGATCGCGGGTATCGACTCGGCCGCCGCTCAGGAGAGGGGGCAACTGGAGATCAAAGCCAACACCGACGCTTATCTTCGCGACGGCAAATTCGATCAGGACCGGATGCTTGAGACTTTTGAAAAGCTCGCGTCGGGAAATGCGCCGGGAGGCTTTCCGCTCAGCCGCATCGTGTGCCGGATGGATTGGGTTGGCGCGGACAAGGCCCGGCTGCAGAACGTCATTGAATTTGAATCGCGTGTGAATGCTATTTGGGACCGGCACGACGACGTAGTTATTTGCACGTATCACCTTGGTATGTTCAGCGGGGATGCAGTGATCGATATTATGCGGACGCATCCGATGGTGATTATCGGCGGAACTCTTCACGAGAATCCGTTTTATTTGCCGTCCGCGGAGTTTCTCCGCGATTACCGGCTACGTCGAGCCTGAGAAGCAGGACCGCCGACGCGGAGAAAGCATGGACGACCTCTCATCCGATCCCGAACAGGAAGTCAGGCAACTCCGGCGCTGCATGCTCGATCTGGTCAGCGTCCTTGCCTTGCCTGCGGTTTGGAGCAGCGAACCCGGAAGAATTCTGGAGACCCTCCTCGACGCACTCCTGGCAATGCTCGATCTCGACTTCCTCTATGGGACGATCAACCTCGAATTGGGGACAGAGCCTGCGGAAGTGCTGAGGGTGGCTCCGTCCAGCCCGATCGTCTCTCGTCCCGGAGAAATTCTCCAGACTCTGAAGCAGTGGTTTGGGCACGGGATTCATCGATGGTCACCCCAAAGGCGCAGGCGCCTCGGGGACCTGGAGATTTCGATCTTCCCTTTGCCCCTTGGGATCGGGGGTGACTTCGGCTTTCTCGTGGCGGGGTCGCGGAGAGCCGGCTTTCCTGAGGATACGGAAAGACTGACTCTGTGCGTGGCCGCGAATCAGACGGCCATTGGATTGCAGCATACCCTCCGCCTCCACGAGCAAAAGCGGGTTGCCGGCGAACTGGATCGTCAGGTTGCGGAACGAACCCGGACGCTGGCTGCAAGCAACGAGGCGCTGCAGCTCCAGGTGAATCTCCTGCAGAATCTGCCTGTATCCGCATGGACGCTGAAGCCGGATGGGACCCCTGATTTCGTGAATCAGGTCTGGCTTGAATTTTCAGGTCAGACTCTCGAATACGTCCGGTCGCACCCCGAAGCCTGGATGACGGCGGTCCACCCTGATGATCGCGAAAAAGCATCGAGTGCCTTCTGGGAGGGAGTTCGTTCGGGAAAAAACTTTGCGTTTGCGACCCGGTCTCTGCGAGCCGGCGACGGAACCTATCGCTGGCACCTCCAGCAAGCCGTGGTAGTGCGCGATGCCGAGGGGCAACTCCTGAAATTCATTGGGACGACCACCGACATCGACGACCAGAAGCGCGCGGAAGAAGCGCTGCGGGCGAGCGAGGCCAACCTGCGGCGCGTGATCGATACGATCCCTTCGTTATCTTGGTGCAATCTTCCCGATGGCCCCAATGAATTCCTCAGCCAAAGCTGGCATGAGTACACAGGTCTGTCTGCTGAAGAGGCGCACGGCTGGGGATGGACTGCGTCCTTTCATCCCCAAGATCTGCCGCCCCTGATGAAGCGCTGGCAGGAGATTCTGATTTCAGGGGAATCGGGAGAAATCGAAGCACGAATTCGCAGGCACGACGGAGTCTATCGATGGTTTCTCATTCGCGCTTCGCCCTTCCGCGACGAAACCGGCGCGATCATCCGGTGGTACGGCACGAGCACCGACATTGAAGACAGAAAGCGCGCCGAGGACGAACTCAGGCGCAGCGAGGCGCGACACCGCGTTGTGGTTCAAACGGCCAGCGACGCGGTCATCAGCATCAGCGAAGGCGGAGTCATCATTCTCGCGAATCCGGCAACGAAGCAGATATTTGGATACGATCCGGAAGAACTGATTGGCCAGCCTCTCACACTGCTGATGCCGGAGGGAGCGCGCAAACTCCATGAGGCAGGTTACAAACGGTATCTGGAAACCGGTGAGCGGCGCTTGAACTGGCAAGGCACGGAGCTGACTGCCAGGCGCGCGAATGGGGAAGAATTTCCGGTGGGCGTTTCGTTCGGAGAGGTAACTGCGGAGGGCCAAAGAATATTCACGGGTTTCATTCGGGATATTTCTGAATGGAAGCGCGCTGAGCAGGCATTGCTCGCAAGCGAGCAGCATTTCCGCTTGATCGTTGACGGCATCGCGGGGCTTGTGGCCATCCTGTCCCCAACGGGCAGCGTCGAAGTCGTCAATCGGCAGTTCCTCGCTTATTTCGGGAGAACCGCCGGGGACCTGAAAGAGTGGTTGACGAGCAACGCTGTGCACCCCGAGGATTTGCCCGCTGTGTTTGCCGCCTGGCAGCGCTCAACTGATACTGCATCTGACTATGACGTTGATCATCGGCTGCTGCGTGCTGACGGCGAATACCGATGGTTCCACGCACGCGGTCTTCCGCTGCGCGATGCTGCGGGTCGCGTTCTCCGCTGGTACGTTCTCCTCACTGACATTCACGACAGGAGACAGGCCGAAGAGGCTCTCACCAGGGCCAGAGAAGAGCTCGCCCGAGTTACCAGAGCGACGAGCCTGGGTGTTCTCACAGCGTCCATCGCACACGAAGTGAATCAGCCGCTGTCGGGCATCGTGACCAATGCTGGCACCTGCCTGCGCATGCTCAACAGCGAGCCTCCGAATATCGACGGCGCCCGCGAGACGGCCCGGCGCATGATTCGCGACGCGAATCGTGCTTCCGACGTGATTACCCGCTTGCGAGCCCTGTTCAGGAAAAAGGATGCAGCTGCCGACTGGGTCGACCTGAGCGACGCAGCCAGAGAAGTGATCGTGCTTTCGCTGGGCGAACTGCAGACGAACCGCATCGTTCTGATCGACGAGCTCGCGGACGACCTGCCGCCGGTCAGAGGCGATCGAGTACAAATTCAGCAGGTCATTCTCAATCTGCTTCGGAATGCGTCCGATGCGATGCGCGGCGTCGCCGAGCGGCCGAGGCACCTGCACATCAGGACCGAATTGGACGCTGATGGCCATGTGCGCCTGACCGTACGGGACAGCGGAGTGGGCTTCGATTCCGCCATTGCCGACCGGCTGTTCGAGTCGTTCTATACCACGAAGGACGACGGGATGGGCATCGGGCTCTCGGTGAGCCGGTCCATTATCGAAGCTCACGAGGGCCGCCTTTGGGCCGCGAGAAACGATGGCCCGGGGGCCACGTTTGCCTTTTCGCTTCCCCGGGTTCGCGGTGAACCGGCAGCCGCCGGGCCACTGTAACTTGCGTCATTCCTGAGCGGCGACCGAAACCGATACCAAAGTACGATAGATGGGCGTCCAGGGCGTCGTGTAGCATGTTCGGGAAGTTCCGGGTGCACGAAACGGAGCTCCGAAAAATTCCTCATCTGCATTATGTTGCTGCTCCCTTTTTGTAGAGACTGAGCCGATCGGCTTGTCGGCAGAACGATCGTCTGAGAGACGACGCTGACAAGATAGCGGTAGCCATCTCCGGTGCAGCATGACAACACTGGGCTCGCTCGTTTCCATTGTCGATAACGATGTTTCGGTGCGGGATTCGCTCCCCGAATGGCTCAGGGAGTTCGGGCTTGCAGCCCGCGCATTCGCATCGGCAAAGGAGTTTCTTGATTCCGATGCTGCTTTAGCGACGGAGCGTATGGTTCTGGATAATGCCATGCCGGGCATGAGCGGATTGAAGCTCTGGGATGAATGAAACGCCGGGGAATTTTAATTCCCGTCATCTTCATCACGGCGAGAAGAGACGAGGCGCAGCGGGCTGAATTGATTCGAGAGGAAGCCGTGAATTGCCTGTTCAAACCTTTTTCGGACACGGCCCTGCTCGATGCCCTGAGATCGGCGCCGCGAGCCAGCTGCATCTTCCCGGAGACGAGGTGGAGGAGGAAATGATGGGTGCTGCCGGAGTGCAGCCGCGCTTGCAGGGTCCGATTCCGTCGTCGCGGACTGCCCCTGTCGTATTCGTTGTCGACGATGACATCTCCGTAAGGGAGTCGCTGGAACTCCTGATCAGACAGGAGAGCTTGAGCGTTGAAGCGTTCGCTTCAGCGCAGGAGTTTCTCGTTCACCCGCGCCCACGTCGGCCCAGTTGTCTCATTCTCGATATCTCGCTCCCCGGATTAAGCGGCCTCGATTTGCAGAAGAGGATTGCCGTCGAACGACCCGACATGCCGATCATCTTCATCACAGGCTACGGCGATGTGCCCAAGACGGTCCAGGCGATGAAAGCGGGAGCTGTGGAGTTTCTCCCCAAGCCACTCACCGATTCGGTCGTCCTCAACGCGGTCCGTAATGCGCTCGAGCGCAGTAGAACGATACTTGCGCACGAAGACGAGATCCGGGATCTGCAGGCCCGCTATACGGTCCTTACCCCGCGTGAGCGTGAGGTGATGCATCTGGTAGCCAGCGGTCTCCCCAACAAGATAGTCGGCAGCGAACTGGGAATCAGCGAGATTACCGTTAAGGCTCATCGCGGCCGAGTGATGGAAAAAATGAAGGCCCAGTCACTGGCGGACCTCGTAAAGATGGCCTCCCGGCTTCGGCAGGTAAGGACCCAGGAGTCACGGCGCGCAGGCGCGGCGCTCCCACCGGGACCGAGATGATGGCTCGACGCGCTGGAATCCGCCGCCGGCGCATACCTTCCCCGAATTTGAAAGGCTGCGGACGAGAGCAGAGCGCTCGCTCCATTCCAGGCAATCTGCGCCCCAATGCAGATGAGGAAAAACGACGAGAGCCGGACGATGACCGCCATGCCGGATTCGCCCCGTGCATGGGCAGGATTGGTCGCTAATGCGTAGCTGAGAAAGACGCTCCGCGCCCCTGCCCGGTGAATATCTGCGAGCCCCCAGGTCTTCGTGCCGCATCTGGACATCAGCGGCGGCTCCGGGTTTTGCTCTTGCAGATAGGGAGGAGTTGGTCTATGGCTACGGTGGAGAAGCTCAACGCTCATCAAAAAGCGCTCGAGATCAATCTCGACAGAACGAGTTATGGTTCCTTCGCCGAGATCGGCGCTGGTCAGGAAGTCGCGCGATGGTTTCTGGTTGTAGGTGGGGCTTCCGGAACGGTTGCCAAGTCGATATCCGCGTACGACAAGGAAGTCAGTGACGACTTGTATGGAGCCGGTGCGCGCTACGTTTCCCGGCAACGCCTCGACGCAATGCTCGACAGCGAGTGGACCCAGCTGAACAAGCAATTGGGCCGGAGTCGCGGATCCTCAACCCGCTTTTTTTCCTTCGTCGATACGATTTCGGCGCGCAACTATGCGGGCACCAATGAGCCGCACGGCTGGATCGGCCTGCGTTTCCAGCTGGAGCCCGACGGTCCTGCGAATGAAATCATTCTCCACATCAACATGCTCGATCCCTCGGGTTCCCTCGAGCAGGAGGCGATCGGCACTCTTGGCGTCAACCTGATCTATGCTGTCTTCTTCCAGCTCCAGCCGAAAGATTGCTTCCTTGGGAATGTTGCTCATGATGTCGAAAAACGCATTGAAATCGACCACATAGAACTGCGGGGAGCAGCTTTTGAAGGATGGAACCAGCGCGCAATGATGGCGGATTTGGTCTGTAAAGGCCTTGCAGAAGCCGTCTATTTTCCATCCAGTGGGCCGCCAGTTCCTCCCATCGAGATTTTGCACAAAAAAGCGGTCGTGCTCGCTCCCGGTTCATTCAAAAAGCCGGCTTCCACCGACGCCGTGCTTCAGATGCTGACCTCGGGGGTCCGGCAGCTTGAGCAGGAGACGGGCGAACCAGGCTCCGCGGCCATGGGCCTCTTCTGCCTCTCGGCGATGCCGCTCTGGGACGCCGATTCGCCTCCCGAGACCACCGATCTGCTGGAACGTATCGATACTCTCCATGCGCGCGGCGGAAACGTTCTCCTGTTTCGCGAACGGGAACTGTACAGCATGACTGCTCTCGTCAACCGCTATACGAAGGAATGTGTTCGTTTTGTCATTGGCCTCTCGCTTCTGGTGCGCACCTGGGAATATCGCTACACGAAGCTCGACGGCAGCTTCCTCGAAGCCATGTCCCGGCTGCTGGCTCAGAACGTCCGTATCTACGCTTATCCAATGCGTTCGGCAAGTCTGCGGCAGGCGATTGAAGGAGTCGCGGCCAGCGACTGGCAGTGGACCGACGAGAACGGATGGGTGTCGGCCCTCCAGCTTCGCCCCCCGTCGCCTCTGAATCACCTTTACGACTACGTTCTCGCCAGCAATTTCCTGATCCCGATGGAGATTCCTGCCCCGCTGGCAGGCCGTTAGTCCATGCGGTCAAATTGCACAGTATTACCAACGACGGTGGTTGTGCTGAAAGCCTGACCTTGGGCGCTCCACGCCCGCCTGATTCCTGAGTAGACAGCTTTCGGGGACCTTGTATTTCCGGCGAAGGGCTGCGAACGGCAGCCTCAGCGAGATTTCGCGGCTTCCAAAGTCTCAGTCATCATGAATCCGCGCACCAGGTCAGCGATCTCGTCCGCTTTGGTGTCGAGCGCAAAATGGCCAGCATCGAGCACGTGAATCTGAGCATCGGGCACGTCCTTCCGATAGCGTTCGGGCTCCCCGGGATCGAACGAAAGGTCGTGCCTTCCCCACACGACGAGCAGCTTCGGCTGCGTCTTCTGCATCCATGCCTGCCATTTCGGATACGCTTCGACATTTGTCCGATAGTCGTAAAAGAGATCGCTTTGGATCTGCCCCTGTCCCGGCGCGTTCAGGAAGGAGAATTCATCCGTCCACAGGTCCGGATCGTAGCGATCGACGTTCGGATCGTCTCCGACGTGACGCGTCCTCGTGGTCGCCATTGAAAGCAGGTTGGCGCGCAGCTTCTCCTCATAAGCCCCCCGGTCGGCCCAAAAGGCCCGCCGCGTCGCCCAGTTCGCTCCCAGTCCCTCGTTGTGGGCGACTGCGTCCTGCACGATCAGGCCCTCCACTCGCTCGGGGTGCGTAAGGGCCATGCGAAAGCCCACGGGACCGCCGTAATCCTGCATATAAAGCGTAAAGCGCGACAAGCCGATGACCCGCGCGAAGTCTCCAATGACTTCGGCGATGCGGTCAAACGTGTAAGGGAACTGTTTCGGATCCGGCCAATCGCTGTGGCCGAACCCCGGATAGTCGGGAGCTACGAGGTGATAGCTGTCGGAGAGCCGCGTCAGCAGCGGCTGAAACATCCGTGACGAGGAAGGAAGGCCGTGGAGCAGCAGGATGGTCGGAGCATCTTTCGGCCCCGCCTCCCGATAAAAGATGGATAGACCATCCACCTGGATGGTGCGATAGTCGATGGGCGACTGCATAGGAGGCTCCTTCTGGTAACTCTGGGCAGCGAGTGGCAGCGACAGCACGATATTCAGAAGCGCCGGTATCCAGAACCGCCAGCTTCGTACCAGCGCGTATCCCTTTCGACCTTGCAGGATTCTCGCCTCCGCTGAGCGAGCCGGTGAGGATCGCTCCGATTTTTCTGTGCCGGCCATGTCACATCGTGAGCACCGCACGAAACTCCGCCTTCCCGCTCATCATCCGGGCGTAGGCCTCGGCTGCCTTCTCCAGAGGATAAGTTTCGATCATGGCGCGCACTCCGGTTAGTTCGGCGAAGCGCAGCGTATCCTCTGAATCGGCGGGCGTGCCCGCGGCCCATCCCTGAAGTCTCTTGCTGCCGATAATCAACTGCACCGGCGAAACCTCAATCGGATCGAAGTCGGCTCCAATCACCAGAAGTTCGCCATTGGGACCGAGTCCGTCGATGAGCCCCGACATTGCCTTGGAACTGGGAGCCGTGGCCAGGATCACCTGCGCTCCGCCAAGTTTTTGCAACTCCTCGGAAGCGTTGGTCGCCCTGCTGTCGATGTAGGCGCTGGCTCCCAGCTTTTTTGCCAGGATCGCGTCTTCCGGGCCGCGGCCGATGGCGATGGTCCTGTAGCCAAACTTGTTCGCAAACTGAACGCCCAGGTGGCCCAGGCCTCCAATGCCCTGCACAGCCACGAGGTCTCCAGGAAGCGCGCCGCTGTGCCGCAGTGAGTTGTAGGTTGTGATGCCTGCGCAGAGCAACGGCGCTGCGTCAATATCGCTGAGTTGATCCGGAATTGCGGCCAGAGCTTCGGCCGGAGCAACCATATACTCCGCATAGCCACCGTCATAGCTGATGCCGGCGATCTTCTGGTTGCGGCAGTTGCGGAAATCCCCGCGGCGGCATTCGCGGCACGTGCCATCGTGGCCGCCGTGCCAGCCCACGCCAACCCGCTGGCCTGCCCGCCATTGCGTTACACCAGATCCCAACTGATCGACGACACCTGCGACCTCGTGGCCGGGAACGCGCGGGTACGAAATGCCCGGCCAGGAGCCATCGACCACAAGCGCATCGCTGTGGCACACCCCGCATGCGCGAACGCGAATGCGCACTTCGCCGGCGCCGGCCTCCGGGATTGCGCGCTCGACCACTTCCAGCGCCGCACCGCCTTTGACTACCTGAGCTGCCTTCATCGTCCTTGTCGCCATAAATGCTCCTCAAAATGGTTTCACTGATTCGTCGGCCGCTTTTGAAGCCTGGTTTCGCGCTTTTTACAGGTCCGTTACTTCCAGAATGACCTCGAGTTCGACCGGCATGCCAAGAGGCAGGCTCGCCACGCCGATCACCAGACGGGCGCAAACGCCCGCGGGACCGAAGACGTCGCTGAACAAATCGGAGGCACCGTCGGCAACACCGGGCTGATCGAAAAAGTCGCCGTGGGTGGCCATGAATATACCGAGGCGCACGACTCGTTTCACGCGATCGAGGGAACCGAGGTACGCGCGCGCCGCCGCCAGGGCGCTCAAACCTGCCGTCCGCGCGGCATCGCGGCCCGCAGTGGCGTCCAGTTCTCTGCCCAACCGCCCCAGGTATTTCGGTTTGTGATCTACAACCGGCAGCATGCCTGTCAAGAACAGAAGATTTCCGCTCTGCAGGGCTTCGACATAGTTGCCGAATGGTGTCGGAGGCGCAGAAAGAACGATCCCCAGCTCCGTCAGCCGCTGCTCCGGGCGGCTCCGCGAAGTCTCCGGTGCCCCTACCATTTGCCTACGTGCGCACCGCCGTCCACGTGCAGCACCTCCCCCGTCACATGACGGGCCTCCGTCAGGTAAATCACCGCATCAGCCACATCCTCTGCCTCAGTGATGATTCCCATAGGCGTGAGCGCCTTCAGCATCGACTGATCGTCATTCCGGTGCATGGGAGTATCCACCACGCCCGGCGATACTGCATTGAAGCGGATGTTTTGCTTCGCGTATTCGCTCGCCAGGCTGATCGTGACCGCGTTCAGGCCGCCCTTCGTGATCATGGGAATGGAAGCTGGAACGCCGGCAATGGGATTGTCGGCCAGAGCCGCGGTAATGGTGGTTACGCTGCCGCCCGTACCCTGCGCAAGCATCTGCCTCACCGCGAGTTGCGTAATAAAGATGAATCCTTCGAGGTTGGTCGAGACAAAGCTGTGGAACTCGTCGGCGCCATACTCGGTGAACGGCTTCGCTTTGAAGATACCTGCGTTGTTCACCACATGGTCGATCGATCCGAATTTAGTCACCGCGGCTTCAGCAAGCTTTTCCGCCGTCTCCTTTTGCCCGATGTCGCCACGGAGGAGTTCGAGGCCTGGTCGAGCGCGAAGGTCGTCGTCGGGCTCTCGGAGCGAGTTGCCGACGACGTTATAGCCGCGCGTCAAAAGAGCCTTGACTACAGCGGCGCCGATGCCGCGGGAAGCTCCGGTTACGATGACTGTCTTCTTCCTCTCCAGCATCCTGTCTCCTGGCCATCAATGTCTGAATTCCTCAGCGCGTCGCTGGTTTAGCGGAACTGAATCTAGTCGGCATCGAGTGCCACGATCGAAGAGCTGACCGAGCCGATACCCTCATTGAGCCAAAGTTGAGCGATCGACACAATTAGCTATTGGTATTGGCCAATACCTTGGTATGGGTATGCCCCGGTTCCCTCCCTTGGACAAGCACTGCAGATGAAGCCGATACGTTCGTCCAATTGTCTTTCGCTGAGAGAGTTTGCTCTTATCGGTCACAGATCTGACGCGGTCGGAGTATTCCCGGTCCGAAAGAACAAGGAGAAAGCGAATGAAGGTTCTGATGGTGCTTACCTCGCACGATCAACTTGGAAATACCGGGCGCAAGACTGGTTTCTGGCTTGAGGAATTTGCGGCGCCCTATTACGTTTTTCGAGACGCCGGTGTTGAGTTGACCCTTGCGTCGCCCCGGGGCGGGCAGCCACCCATCGACCCTAAGAGCGATCTGCCGGAGAATCAGACGCCCTCTATGGCGCGATTCAAAAAGGACGCGGTGGCGCAAAAAGCGCTGGCGAACACAGTCAAGCTGGAGTCGGTGAGGGCAGAGAACTTCGATACGGTTTTCTATCCTGGCGGCCATGGTCCCATGTGGGATCTGGCCGAGAGCCCTCAGTCAATCGCTCTTCTCGAGGCTTTTTACAATTCCGGCAAACCCATCGCGCTCGTGTGTCACTCCCCTGGTGTCCTGCGCCATGTCCAATACAAGGGCGAGCCGCTGGTAAAGGGCAAACACGTTACCGGCTTCACCGATGGCGAAGAAAGCGAGGTACAACTCACCAGCGTTGTGCCCTTCCTCGTGGAAGACGAGCTTCTCCGCCTCGGCGCGATATTTGAAAAGAAAAAGAACTGGGAACCCTTCGCTATTGTCGATGGCCGCTTGATTACCGGCCAGAATCCGGCCTCATCAACGAGTACTGCGGAGACGCTCCTGCGGTATTTCGCCGCTGCAGAAGCGGCTTAGGCCCTCCCCACCACGAGTCAACCCGGCTTGTCTCGTTCATAACGCGGCTGGTTCCTGCTAAGGATCCGGCCGCGCCGTTTCATCGGCGGTCCACAACGCCTGGAATTCCAGAGCAGAGCGGTAAGCCCAGGATCCGCAAAGCCCCCGATACTTTAGTCTGATTGCTCTGCCTCCCTGCTTCTGGTTCGATGTTTGCAGGCATAAACAGGGAGGGTTACATGAGCTGGGCACGCTCGCGCCTTGCAGTTCGATGGCTCGCGCGCCGGCGGCCGAAGGGTCGCAGGAATCGAGGCTGTCGTCCGTGGGGAGCTGAGATTCAGGGGGCGCGTAATCAGCCTTATGAAGCCCGATGGCTCGCCTCCCCATTCCGTGCCTTCAGCCACGCATCGGATGAGTGTGACAAACGAACTGCGGTATCGGCGAATTCATGGATTCAGGATCGCCGCGGAGTCACACGAGGGGTGAGCGCAGCGCGGGCTGCCGTCTTTCTCTCTCTTCGTCGTGCCCGCACTGCGAAGCGCTGCGCTCAATCCAAAGAACTCTATTTCGCAGGACGATCACACGGCGCGACGAGTTCAAAACGGCAATTTCGGAGAGAGCCACAGCTTTGCGGGTGCATCGTATTCCGCGCCTTTTGGGCAAGCAGCGATGGCTATAATGTCGCATTCCTTTTGACACCCCCCAGCCTATGTCAAATTACGAGCGCTCTTTAGCAGGTGAACCGGAGCCGGGGTGGGCCGCTCCCAACCGCCCAGGAACGATGCACCTCGAACAGGCTGCTGTCCCCTTCAGGAGTTCGGACGGCGAAGCCCGGGGTCAGTTCCACAAACGGTCTGTAGAACTCAGACCGTTTCTCCACAGCGTCGCCGGATCCTTGGCCTTCACAGCCTGCCTGATCCTGGCAGGGTGCCGGGCTTCCTCAAGCAGGTCTCATCCTTCGGTCATCCTCAGTCACGTCCCTGCCATTGACCGGGAGGTTCATGGTCAGGTGCTCCCGAATCAGGCCGGCACCCTCGAAGGATACGTAACCGGAATTCGGCCCGGCGAACGGATCGTGGTCTATAACAGAATCGACGGACGATGGAATCTGCAGCCACCTTCTGGTCAGCCGGTCACCACGATCGAAAAGAACGGCCATTGGCGAACCACAACGCTCCTGGGAATCGAATATGCTGCTCTACTGACTGATTCCACTTTCACTCCTCCAGTGCAGACCGAATCCTTGCCCGGCGTGGGCGCCGGGGTCGCAGCGGAGGCGATTTCCCAGGGCCAGGGCTCGGCGCCCATTTATCCGTCGCCCGCGACGCTCCACTTCAGCGGCTATGAATGGACGACGAGCACCGGGCCGATCTTTCGCGCCGGCTCAAGAAACTTTTTCGATCCAGCCAACGCCTGGGTCGACAAGAGCGGAAAGCTCCATCTCCGCATCGCCGGGAGCTCCGAACAATGGACCTCGGCGGAGGTCAAGCTGAACAGCAGCCTCGGATACGGAACCTATCGGTTTCAGGTGGAAGACACCACCCATCTGGAGCCATCGGCGGTTCTCTCTCTCATCACCTGGGATGGTGTAGGAACCGAGAGAAACCGCCGCGAACTCGATGTTGAACTTTCCCGCTGGGGGTTCATCGATAACACCAATGCCCACTACGTCGTGCAGCCCTATTACATCCCTGAGAACTTCATTCGATTTAAGGTGCCGGCAGGTGCATTCACGCATGCATTCCGCTGGGAACCGGGGCAGGTGACATTTTCGACGATGACTGGTTCGGGCGATGCCGCCGGCGACCGGATGATCAACCAGCATGTGTTCACCTCGGGAATCCCTTCCCCTGCGGGTCAGACGGTGCGGATCTCCCTCTATGTGTTCTACAGAGGCCAGGTTCCCCTGCAACACGAGAATGAGGTGGTAATCGACAAATTCGAGTACCTTCCGTGATGTGCTCGCAAAAGCCGATTCGCCGGCTCGCGGCTGGAATTGCGCTGCTGTGCATCGCTGCCACTGCGCGTGCACTGGATCCCAATCGTCTGCCGTCACAGTACGTACGCCGGCAATGGATTGTGGGAAGCACATTCCCCGGAGGCGCTGTCAACGCTATCGCCCAAACGGCAGATGGGTATCTTTGGATCGGCACAGACAAGGGCCTGGTACGCTTTGACGGCTTTACATTCAGCTCCGTTTCGTTCACACCCGCCCCTGCGGATTCCGGGATCCCCGTACTGCAGTTATTCACGGATGCCGGCGGACACCTGTGGATCCGTCCAGAGGGCGCCGATGTTGTCCGTGAGAACAACGGCCGATTTGAGGGAGTCGAATATGGCGGGCAGGGTACAACCTCGCAGATCACCGCCATGGCAAAAAACAGCAAGCAGGGAATCCTGGTCTCCGATATCGCGAAGGGGACGTTCCTGTTCCAGGGAGGCAAGGTTGTGAGTCTGGCGAAAACCCGTGTATTACCCGGCGGCGCCTCCCCGCCCATCATCTCGGTCGCGCAGGGAACGGACGGCAGGCTTTGGATGGGCACCCTCGGCGTGGGCTTGTTCTACTATTCCGGCGGGCGAGCGATCAAGGTTAACGCAGGATTGCCGGACCGGAAAATTAACTGCCTGCTGTCCATCAGCAGCGATGAATTGTGGGTTGGCACCGATACCGGTTTGTATCGCTGGAACGGCAAGGAATTTCGTCGCTTCGCGTTGCCGGCCACTCTGGGCAGCGTTCAGGTCCTGAGCCTGCTGCGCGATCGGGATTCAAATCTATGGGTGGGCACCACGCGCGGGGTCCTGCGAATCAATGCTGAGGGCACGTCCTTTTCAGCAGAAGACGAGATTCGCGGCCACGGTGGCATTAATGCTCTGTTTGAGGACCGCGAAGGCAATCTCTGGGTGGGTGGTTCACGGGGACTCGGCTGCGTTCGCGACAGCACCTTCCTTACCTATTCTCCCGCCATCGATTCGCGCTTCGAGCAAGACGGACCTCTTGCCATCGACGGAGAAGGCCGAACCTGGTTCGCTCCGGAACACGGTGGGCTGTATGCGCTCCGGGATGGCCGAATTCAATCCATTTCGACCGGGATCCAGCCAGACGAGGTGGTCTATTCCATCAGCGGCGATGGGGATGACCTGTGGGTCGGGCGTCAGCTTGGCGGGCTTACCCACCTGCAGCTTCGCGGCGGGGCCGTGACAAGTCACACGTATACGCAGGCCAGCGGCCTCGCACAAGACAGCGTCTTTGCCGTCTACCGCAGTCACGATGGATCTGTATGGGCGGGAACGCTGAGTGGCGGTGTGAGCAGATTCAAAGACGGGCGATTCACGAATTACACGACGGCGAACGGTCTGGCCTCCAATACTGTCTCTTCTATTTTGGAAACGCGAAACGGAATCATGTGGTTTGCCACATCGGGAGGGCTGACATCCCTGTCAAATGGTCAGTGGAAATCCTATACAGCGCGTGACGGCCTGCCCTCCGAACGTGTGAACTGCCTGTTCGAGGATTCTTCCGGAACTCTCTGGGCAGGAACCTCAGGTGGTTTGGCAGTTTTCGCCGCCGATCGTTTCCGGCTTTTGGGCGCGTGGCCTGAGGCCTTGCGCGACTCTGTATTCGGTATCGCTGAGGATAAGCAAGGCTGGCTCTGGATCGCCACCTCAAATCACGTGTTGCAGCTGCCTCGGGACAAGCTTGCGAGAGGCGCTCTCGGTGCATCGGACGTCAGGGTGTACACGGAGGCGGACGGCCTGCTCAGCAGCCAGGGCGTCAACCGAAGCCGGTCTGTGATCGCAGATCCGGAGGGAAGGATCTGGTTTTCCCTGAGCCGCGGAATTTCGGTGGTCGATCCGTCCCACATCCCCGACAGCTCGCCGCCGGCCATCGCCCATATTGAGGCTTTGCTGGCAGACGACCGTTCCATTAGTATCTCGAGGGCGACGCGGGTTCCACCGTCCCCCAAAAGGATCGCCATTCGTTATACCGCCCTGAGTCTTGCCTCGCCCGAGAGGATTCGCTTTCGCTATATCCTCGAAGGCTTCGATCGGAATTGGAGCGCGCCTGCTGGCGCGCGAGAGGCCGTCTATACCAATCTGGAGCCGGGCTCCTACCGTTTTCGCGTGACTGCCAGCAATAGCAGCGGACTATGGAACGGCACGGAGAGTGCGATCGCTTTCGAGGTTGAGCCGGCCTACTACCAGACCCTCTGGTTCAGGCTTGGCTGCGTGGCGGCTTTTCTTGCACTGCTCTGGGCTCTTTATCAGATACGCCTGCGACAGGTGCGGCGACAGTTTGCGATGGGGCTGGAAGCACGGGTGGGCGAGCGCCTGAGGATTGCGCGCGAGCTGCACGACACGCTCCTTCAGAGCTTTCAGGGAGCGGTGTATCAGTTCCAGGCGGCCCGCAAGCTGCTCCAGCGCGATGCCGACAACGCGATGCAGGTCGTGGATGAGGCGATTCACACCGCCGAGGAAGGCATTACGGAAGGGCGCGCCGCCATTCGCGACCTGCGGCCGGAGTCAGCCGTGCAGCGCAGCCTGCCGGAGTTGCTGAATGCCACGGGCCGGGAACTGGCCGATCCTCACGATCTGAAGGAGCACGCGCCGGACTATCGTGTGATCGTCGAGGGCAGGCAGCAGGATCTCTCGTCGATGTTGCAGGATGAAATTTACCGCATCGCCCGAGAGGTAATCCGGAATGCCTTCACGCACGCCGCTGCCAGCCACATCGAGGTCGAAGTCCGTTACGATGAGAATCACCTTCGCTTGCGGATCCGGGATGACGGCAAGGGAATGGACCCGGAGATTCTGAAGTCCGGCGAGGTTTCCGGACACTGGGGCATCCCCGGGATGCGTGAGCGGGCCCAGCGCATCGGGGCGCGCCTCGATTTCTGGAGCGAGGCTGGTGCGGGGACAGAGGTGCAGCTGGCTGTGCCGGCGGCCATGGCCTACGGGAAACGCCAGCATCGGTCTCGATTCCACTTCTTCCGCAGGACAGCCAGAGATGACGACCGTTCCTGACACAATTCGAATCCTCGTCGTGGACGACCACGCGCTCCTCCGCAAAGGCCTCGCGGCCCTGGTCAACGCAGAGCCTGACATGAAGCTCGTGGCGGAAGCCTCCAGCGGAGAGGACGCTGTCGAGAAATTCCGAGCCCACCGCCCCGACATTACGCTGATGGACCTGCAGATGCCCGGTCTCAACGGGATCGAGGCGACCACGCGGATTCTGAGCGAATTCCCCTCGGCTCGGATTATTGTGCTGACGACGTATAAGGGCGATGCTCAGGTACTTCGCGCCCTTCGCGCCGGCGCACGTTCCTACATCCTCAAAGGGCACGATCGCGAACTGGTTGATACGATCCATGCGGTGAAGGAAGGACGAAAGAAGATCCCGCCGGAGATTGCCGCCGAACTGGCCGAGCACGCCACCGATGATGAACTAAGCAGCCGCGAAATTGAGGTATTGCAGCTGATCGCCGCCGGGAACTCCAACAAGCAGATCGCCGATGTGCTTTCTGTTGCGGAAGCGACGATCAAGAGCCGCGTGACCAACATCCTGTCGAAGCTCGGCGCCAGCGATCGAGCCCACGCTGTAACCATCGGCCTCCGGCGGGGAATTATCGAACTCTGATTCACCCAAAAGTATGATTCTGGTTCCGGCTTTCAGTGCTTCCCGCACCGTTGCGCGTGCCGTACCCTCCGATTTGAGGGCTCCTTGCAACGTCTTTTCTCTACTTTCGCGAATGGCTGGCCCGGCTTCGGCCTTCTCCTGCAACGACTCGTAACGGGGTTCGCTCTGCTCTATAACGGGATCGGGCAAATGGCGACCCCAACGGCTGCCGGTCTTTTGATCCCGGAAACCATTGGAGCTTTCCTGGGGATATTCATTCTGACTGGCCTGTGGACGCCTGTTGCGGGAACGCTCATCGCCATTGTCGAAGTGTGGATCGCGTTGTCGAGAGCCGGCAACGCCTTCCCCGCAGTCCTTCTTGCCGTCCTCGGCGGTACTCTGGCCATGATCGGCCCAGGCGCGTGGTCGATCGATGCCCGCCTGTTCGGAAGAAAGTATATTGCCGGCTGAGAATACGCGGCTTCCTCCTTCCCCCGAAAGTCGAACCTGAATTTCAACCATCGAACGGTTGAGATTCGCTCCATCGTGTCTTGTCCGCGCACCTCCTCCGATCGCATAGTGACTCTCGTAATCGGCGCTCTTCTTTACCGGGCCAGTCTCCATTCCCCAGCGCCGAAAGCACGGACCCCGTACCAGCGAATCCGGGCCTCATTGCGAAATTGATCGGAGGGCGAAATGGGTTTCTTTCAGGCGAATTCGACATTCACAAGTGAATCAGCCTCTGCGGCCACGGCGGGCCATCGCCTCGAATCTTCAGAATGCTCGCAGGCCACCCCCGTTGTCTTCATTGTCGATGAGGACAATTCCGTCTGCGAGTTGCTGGCACAGTTGGTTGCGGGTGAGGGCTGGCGCCCGGTCATCTTCCCATCGGCTGAAGCGTTCCTGCACCCCCGGCTGGAGCTGGTCCCGAGTTGCCTGCTGCTTGAAGTTTCCCTTCCGGGCCTGAGCGGCCTCGAATTGCAGAAGCGCGTGATAACGCAACGGCCGGAAATTCCTGTCATTTTTCTCGCCGGCCGATCGGATCTGGCCGAAGCCATCCAGGCGATGAAGGCCGGCGCCGTGGAGTTCTTCACGAAACCTGTCCGTGAAGAGGAGCTTTTGAGCGCCATGCGAGGAGCTTTGGCACAAAGCCGCGTTGCAGTGGCGCGCACGGTCGAGAAGCGAGCATTGCAGAAGCGGTATGCCTCTCTCACGCTTCGCGAACGGCAGGTCCTGGCGCTGGTGTCGTCGGGATGGCTGAACAAACAGGTCGGTGGTGAACTCGGGATCAGCGAAATCACCGTGAAAGCACATCGAGGTCAGGTGATGCGCAAGATGCGGGCGAATTCGCTTCCGGACCTGGTGAGAATGGCGGAACGGCTGGGGGCAAGCACGGGTCATGGAATGCCGATCTTTCGCCTCAACGGTGAAGACAACGGCTCGGCTGAGCGTGACTGGCATGGATTCCCAGGTCCCGTCATGAGCTCGATTGCCATGGAACAGGCCAAATCGGCATAGAGCTCGCCTCAGCTTCAATAATCCGGCGAGACGGGCATTGATCGGAACAACCCGTTGACGCTTCGCAGCCGGATCAATGACTTAAGCAGGCTGAGGTTCGTCAGCGACAGAGGTTCAGAAATCCGGCGCTCCTCTTGTCATCGGTCACCATGGTCGGCGATCGCCGTCGAAGGAACGGCGGCCATACGAACCTGCTCCGCTTCGCGACATTGTGACTGAATCTGCCTTTCGATCCGCGACCAGACGCGGAGATCGCATTCCATCGCATTGTGCGTTTTGAAGACATGGCGATTGAACCAGGAGAACGATCGGCAGCCCGTCGATTGCGACGTATATTCGAACTCCACATCTCCGGCGATTTGCGTTCGTTCCGGATCTGCCGCCCGGAGCTGGCGGCATCCATGGATCAGCCCGCGCGTCTGGTAGAAATTCTGCGCCGTCGCTACATTGGCGGGGACAATGCAGTCGTGCCCCCATCCTTTATTAATGCTGTCCACCTGGATCGTCAGCAGTACCGGAATCCCGCGGCGATCCAGGTCCCGGGCCAGTTTGTTGACTGCCGAGCCGCCCCAGCTGTGTCCGAAAAGGATGATGCGAGCGCTTTGCTTTTCCGCTTCCGAGAGACGACCGTCTCCATCTGTGTCGAGCCAGCGTAGTACCTCTCGCAGCGCCTCTGCTCTGTGCCTGTTTTCAACTGCAATCGCGTGCAATTGCGGTTCTCCTTCCTTCTCCAGGCGTCGAATGATGCGCACTTCCGGGTGGCGGACGTCGTTATTCCTTACAAATCCGCCGAGAAATCCCACAACGATTACCGGGGTGACGGCAGAATCGCGAGAGGAAATCGGTTGGTCCTGGCCAGCGGCGGCGTGAACCAGGGAGAATGTGAGAACGCAGGCTAACACTGAAACCAACTCCAGCCGCCTGTGGCTGAATTGAGCAGCGCCTTGCACAGTTCGGAGCAAACAATTCGTCATAACGAAGCCCCAACGGCGCCGGTCTGAGGCCGGCGAACCTGTAAGCTCTCAGTTCAGGAGGCGCGCGAGCCAGCGGCCTGTCTAAGGCACTCGACAATCATCGCGGCCGCGCGCTCTTCTCCCATATCGGTGTTGAACATAGCCTGAAACAAGTGTGGCTCTGGCCATTTCAGTTTGAGGTATTGCTGCACGAACGCGGCGCGCGCCTTGTCAATGGTGTCGATTTGTTCGATCGCCGCTCCCTCTGGCGTTCCTTCGGAGATGAGTCTGCGGATTTTGTGATCGCGAGAACCATAGAGAAATACATGGAAAACATCCCGGCAGTTATGCAGAAAATACTGCGCACCTCGGCCGACGATGACGGAGGGGCCGCTGGACAAGGCGACGCTGACCGCTGTTTTCGAAGCCTCGGCGATCCGGCGCGCATCGAGCATGTGCAGCCGGCTGGTGGGAGGCAAACCTCCCTCGAAAGCGCCGCGCAGAAAGTCCCGGAAAACGCGATGCACTACGGGATCGGTGCGCCATTCAATCCGCTCCACCGCCTCCGGAGTGCTCTCCGTCAGGCGCGCGATTTCCTGGGTCAGCCGCTCGTCCCACAGTTGCCACCCGAGGCTGCGGGCGACCTGCGCGGCGACCTCCGATCCAGCGCAGCCAAACTCGCGCTCTATTGTGATGGCTCGAATCATTCTGATCTCCCTCAGCCCACTGCGATATCTCCGCCTGCTCCGGGATCATTCTTCTTCAGGAAGAAAGCGAGCACGAACATGATGGAGCAAAGAGCGGCCAGAACCCAGAAGATGTCCATATAGGAAAGCGCACCACCTTGTCGATGCAGCAATTCGTAGAATCGGGCGATCGCCTGATCGCGGGCATCGGAAGCCTGCAGCCCGGAATGCGCGATGGCCGGACTCAGCGCGTGGAGTGCCGCTTGATAAGCAGGGGAGTCGGGCGTTATATGGCCCCCGAGGATCTGCTGATGGTACTGCGCCCGCCGGGCAATCATCGTAGTGACCACTGACGTGCCGATGCTCCCTCCGATATTGCGCATGAAATTGATCATGCCGGAGACGCTGTTGCCCTTTTCCGCTGGAACTCCGATGTACCCCGCCGCCGTGATGGGGACAAACAGAAATCCGATTCCGACCACCTGAGCGACGCGCAGCCACATGGCAAAGCGGAAGCTGACGAACAGATCGATCTCATGGGCGCAATAAAACAGCCCGACGGCCAGGCACAGCCATCCTGTCGCAATGAGCCATCGGGCCTGAATATGCGCCGTAAGCCGGCCCACGATCGGCATCATCAGCAGCAATACAACGCCGCCGCCGGAAAGAACCAGCCCGGCAAGCTCTGCCGTATAACCCATCAGGGTCTGCAGGAATTCCGGAATCAGCACCAGAGTGCTGAAGAGCATGAATCCCATCATGAACATCATTAAGTTCGCTGTCGCAAAGTTGAAACTCGTGAACATGCGAACATCGATAATCGGCTCTTTTCGAAACCATTCCCAGACGACCAGAGAAACCAGACATACCGTCGCCGTGATCACCAGGGTCGTAATAAAGTGCGAGCCGAACCAGTCGTCTTCCTGTCCTTTGTCCAGAAGGATCTGCAGCGAGCCCACTCCCAGCGCGAGGAAAGAGATTCCGATGTAGTCCACCCGGATGCCGCCTTTCTTCAGGCGACGGAGGAACGGAGGATCTTCCACCAAAGTGTGCGTCAAATAGAGGGCGAGAGCGACTGCGGGCAGGGTGATGAAGAATATCCAGCGCCAGGAGTAGTTGTCCGTGATCCAGCCCCCGAGCATCGGCCCGACGGTGGGGGCGAGCACGGCCGTGATTCCATAGAGAGCAAACGCTGAACCGCGCTTCTCGGGAGGAAACGTATCGTTGAGAATGGCTTGTGCCATGGGTTGAAGGCCGCCGCCTCCGATGCCCTGAATGGCCCGAAAAAACAGCAGGAGGGGCAGGCTGGGCGCCAGCCCGCACAGCAGAGAGCTCAACGTAAACAGGGCCAGCGACATCATGAAATACCGCTTGCGACCGAGAATCTCCGCAAGCCATCCGCTGATGGGAAGCACGATCGCGTTGGCTGCAAGGTACGAGGTCAGAACCCACGTACTGTCGTCATAGCTCGCTCCCAGGTCCCCGGCGATGTAAGGCAGGGCGACGTTGGCGACGCTCGTGTCCAGCACTTCGACAAACGCTGCCATCGATACCGTGGCGGCAATCGCCCACGGATTCACCCTGGGGCGCCATACGACTTGCTCCGGCGCGGCGGTCAACGTTGCGGAACTCATCGCAGGTACACCTTTGCCTCGACGTTCATTCCGGGCCGCAGCTGGTGGTCGCGAGTTTCTCCAGGATCGAGGACGATCTTCACCGGGACGCGCTGAACGATTTTGACGTAGTTCCCCGTCGCATTTTCGGGCGGCAGCAGGCTGAAGATGGGACCCGTTCCCCCAGCGATGCTGTCGACGTGGCCGCTGTAGGTGTGGCCATTCGAGTCGAGCTTAATACTCGCCTTCTGCCCGACGCGCATGTGTTTTAGCTGCGTCTCTTTGAAGTTTGCCGTGATCCACACCTGGTCGAGAGGTACGACGGTGAGCAGCTGCTCGCCTGGATCGACGTTCAATCCAACAACTACCTTCTTCGTCACCTCGCCGGATACCGGAGCGAAGATCTTGGTGTAGCCCAGATTCAGCTCAGCCTGCTCGACGGACGCTCGCTTCTGATTGACGTCGGCTACGGCCGCCGCGGCTCGGGCGCGCGTGGATGCCACGCGCTGCGGACCGGCCTCCGCGTCGTCGTAATGAGCCTGCGCCTCAGTCAGCCGGCTGTGTGCTTCCTCCACAGCCTGCTGGGCCGCAGCTTCGTCGGCCTCTGCCGCCGCGATGGCGGCAACGTCGGTCGCCGCAGCAGCATAGGCGTGGTCGTAAACCTGTTTCGGTACTTCCTGCTTCACCAGCAGCAGCCTGTACCGGGTAACGTCGTCCTGTGCCTTTACATTCTCGGCCAGAGTCTCCAGGACGCGCGCATGAGCGGCCGCCGCTTCCTTCTCCGCGGCCTCAATCGCCTCTTGTGCATTCTGAATGTCAGAGGAGGTGAACTTCAGCTGGCTCGACGTCGCGACCGACGAAACCGGGACGTCAATATTCAGGCTCTTTGCCGTTGCCTCCGCGTTTTCGAGCGTAGCCTGTGCTCGCGCCAATGCCACCTGGTAGTCTTCCGGATCGATCTCAACGAGGGTGGCGCCTTTTTCCACCCATTGGTTGTCATCGGCTTCAACCTTCGCGATGTACCCTGGGATTCGCGCGCTCACCGGGTAAAGATGCACATCCACCTGCGCGTCATCGGTGGATTCGAAACCCGAAAGATAGTGCCAAAGAAAGCCGCCGGCCACTACCAGCAGAACCGCCGACGCGGCTATGATCCAGCGCTTTCCGGAGCGTCTGCGTGGGTAAGCGGACGCGTGGAGGTCGTCCCCCGGGTCGTTTCCGGCTGGCGTGCCGGGCGCCGGCGTGACTGCTTCCGATGAACTCTGTGCGTGCTCTTCTTCGGGCATGCTCAATTTCCTCCCAAATACTGCGCGTACCGGGATTCCGCGACTCCCGTCGCGCGCCCCAGCGATATCTTGGCCAGGTTGTAGCTGTAGAGGCTGGCGATATAGGCGTCGTTGGCGATCGCCAGCGCATCCTGTGCCTGAACGACTTCGACGTTGTCGGTAACTCCGGAGCTGAAACGATCGCGCGATTGCTCGAGATTCTGAGTGGCGAGCTCTACGGCGCTCTTTTCCACCGATACTTCTTCGGCGGAGGATGCGAGATCAAGATACGCATCGCGGACTTCCTGATCGATTCTGGCGCGCAGATCCTCCAGCAGCTGCTTTTCTCGTGTCAGCTCTGCGTCCGCTTGCAGCACGTCCCCGTGCACTCTCCCTCCCTGAAAGACGGGGACGCGGAGCGTTATCGCCGCGTCGATGGTGCCATGCGACGTTCCGGGATTGACGCCCGACAGCCCATAGCCCACTTCGGATCCGATCGATGGATACCGTTCGGCAGCCGCAGCCTGCTTCGCCAGTTCCGCGGCGTGAACCCGATCCATCTGGCTCCGGAAATCCGACCGGGCTTTGTATGCGCCGTCGATTGCATCGTCAAGACTCGAAGGGATCAGCTCGTGATACGGAGTGCGCGTCGTTAGCTCGAATGGCTGCCCAAGCGGTAGCCCGATTGCCCGCGCCAACGCCAGCTTCTGCTTTGCCAGGCTGTTGCGCGCGCTAATCACCTTTTGCTCGCGCGCCTCCAGCTGCACCTGCGCGCGCAGCACGTCCACCGCGGAAGCCAGGCCCGAAGTCTGCTGGTCGGATGCCTGCTGAAACAGCGCCTTCGCCGTGTCTCTTTGTGACGTGGCAGCTTCAACCTCTGACTCGTCGGCGGTAGCGAGCAGATAGTTGGCGACGATTACCAGAACGATGATCTCTCGTGCATCTCTGGCGCTGAGCTCGGCCGACTGCAGTTGTTCCTCCGAAGATCGCGTTCGCTCAATGGATTCCCAGTTGAAAACGGGCTCCGTGAAATAGGCACGAGCGTCGAAATAGCCGAACGGCCCGATGATTGGAGGTACGCCCGGGATGGATAGACCGAAGACCGCTCGCAGGTCGTTCTGATGGACTCCAAAACTGGTGGCGGTAGTGACGTTGGGCAGCAACTCGCTCAGCGCCTGCCAGAATTGTCCGCGCGCGCCGGTTACGACATCCGAGGCCAGCACCCCGCCGAGATTTCGCTTGAGTGCCAGGTTGACCGCGTCCTCAAGAGAGAGGCTCATCGGCGTTGTGCTGAGTTTTCCCGAGGGAATGCCGCCCAGATAAGGCGTCTGTGACAGGGAACGATCGTCGGCCTGCCCGGACTGAACCGCCGTGCGCGGCGATCCCGTCACCTCATTCAAAGCCAGAGGGTTGTACGGCGCTGGAGTCGTTGGTGCGTTGTTCTGCGCGAAAGCCGCAACGCCGCCGCACCCAAGCGCACCCATCAGAATGCTTCCGGCCAGGGTTATGTACCGCATTCCAGCTCCTCGCATCGCGTTGGCGCCATTGTTGCGTCGCATACGGCGACGCTTCTTCTCTGCTGTGCCGTCCGATCTGGAGTTGTAAAGCCCGCGCGATCCTGAGGCCGCGGTTTTGTATGGACGACATGCCCGGCGCAATCGATCTCAGCAGAGACCGCAGATGGAAAACAATTGGACGATGGTATTGGGATACTTTGGTATCGCGCTTTTCCTGACTGCCTGGATTCCAGTTTCGCGAACGCCGTTCCTTCACCGGAGCAGTCAATCCCTGACCGGAACCGGATTGCCGCGATCGCGGCGCCGCACGATCGCATGAGCTGGAAATGTTCAGGCATCGCGCTGGCATACGAAGGTACTGGTCAATACCTTTGGTCAATGGTTTCCTCGCCGCCTGTGTGGCTTAATCCCGTCAGACCGAAGTTCAATCACGGTTTTCAGGAGCAAGCCAATGAGCGCAGCGGCACACAGCATTCCAATGACGAGCGGTTCGGCAATATCGTGCGAATTGCCTGACGACGTTCTTGTCGCAGAAGCGATGAGCGGCAATTCACAATCGTTTGAAGTTCTCATTCTGCGCTACCAGCGAAGGATTCTGGCGGTGGCCCGGCGGATAACACGCAGTCCAACCGATGCCGAGGACATCGCTCAGCAGACTTTCATCAAAGCATTCGTTGCGCTGTCCCGGTTCGAGAGACGGAGTTCCTTTTCCACGTGGTTGACCACGATCGCCATCAACGAAGCGCGCATGTGGAAGCGGAAGCAATCGCGGCTCCGGGAGGTTTTGAATCTTGGTGACACTTCCGAAGAAGACGCTCCTCAGCCTCCTGAGATTGCCGATACGCGGTCCGATCCCGAGTCGATGTACTCAGAAAAGGAACGAAGCCTCATTCTGTTGAGCCGGATCACGCGGCTGAACGCATCGGTGCGCAGCGCCCTCGAAGTCTGCGATCTTCAGGAGAAGTCAACCCGCGCGGCGGCAATGCTGCTCGGTATCACGGTTCCCGCGGTCAAATCCCGCAGAAGTCGGGGACGCGCGGCGCTCCGCAGGGCCCTCGCGCATTGCTGCTCATCGGCGGCGTAAATGTGCCGAGAAACAGGGCGGGGAACTCGCCAGGAGACTTCAGATGCGCGTGCCAAAAAACTCGCCGATGCGGAGCCCCGGCTCCATTTGTCACCGCGATATGGGCCTGGTCGGAGAGAGCGCGGCTCTCAAGGCTGCACTGGATCAGGCTCGAATCGTGGCGCCAACGGATTCCACCGTTCTTATTCTCGGAGAAACCGGGACCGGCAAGGAACTCGTTGCCCGCAGCATTCACGCCATGAGCGGCCGCGCTGCTCGACCGTTTGTGAAGGTGAACTGTGCTGCGATGCCCGTGGATCTGCTCGAGAGCGAACTGTTCGGTCACGAGAGGGGCGCCTTTACCGGCGCGATCGCGCAAAGGCCGGGCCGCTTCGAGGTCGCTCATGGCGGAACCCTCTTTCTCGACGAGATCGGAGATATGCCGCTCGCGGCACAGCCCAAACTGCTTCGCGTCCTTCAGGAAGGAGAGTTCGAGCGCCTGGGAAGCAGCCGCACGCAGCATGTCGACGTGCGGCTCATCGCGGCAACCCATCGCGATCTCACGGCGATGGCGCGACGAAATGAATTTCGCAGCGATCTTTACTACCGTCTCAACGTTTTTCCGCTCGTGCTGCCGCCGCTGCGTGAGCGTCGCGACGACATCGTCCCTCTGGCCTGGCACTTCATCGAGTTGTTTTCCCGCCGGCTGGGCAAGGAAATCAGCTCGGTGCCGGAGCAAAGTTTGCTCTCGCTGATCGCGCATGACTGGCCTGGAAACATCCGTGAGCTCCAGAATGTAATCGAGCGCGCCGTCATCTTGTCGCAGGACGGTATTTGCCCCGATCTGCGTGGCCGGATCTGCACCGACTCTATTGCTGACACGACGGCGCTTCAGAGTCTGAGGCATGACGAGCGAGACGCAATTCTGCAAACGCTGCGGGAAACGAACTGGGTAGTGGGCGGCGACAGAGGGGCAGCAGTCAGACTCGGCATAAAGCGGACGACCTTGATTGCGAGAATGAAAAAGTTCGGTATCGCGTGTGAGAGGCATCCGCGAGCGGCGGCATCCGCGTTCTGGACCAGCCGCGCAGGGGTGCCCGGCGCGGGGATTGCGCATCTGACTCTGCCAGCCGAATCCATCCGGCGGAGAGATGACCTGCCTGCCCCCGTCGTCTGAGTTTGCCCGGGACGGCAGAAGATACTCTCTTGATCCGCACACAATCCGACAGAACTTCAGTTCGGAACGCCTGAGCAAAGGCGTCCTTCCCTGGCGAGGGTGCAACGAGCGGGTTAGGCCGAGCCCTGTCCGCTGGGCATCGAGGAGTAATCGGGCCGGGGCGGTGAGCATACCGATTCAAACCAGCGGCTGATGTACACCTGAGCGTCTGCTTCTCCGCAGAAATGGCGTGCGTCCGAGGCCATGGCCGCATCCGGATCCCACCGAAAAACTGTTAACCGGGATTCTCCACACGCGATCACAAACCAGTGGAGCGGATTATTCGTTACGCGGCCGCAGATTTCACAGCGATATTCCCGAAGTGATGACATAAGCCTTCTCCCGATGATCAATCGTGCGGAGCCCAACGAACCGATTGGATCACGTCGCGTCTATTTCCTGCCAGTGTGGAACTTCCCCCGCCTCAGGACGAACTCCTGCAGGAGGCCATTCGCGATCCGGCCGCCGGCGCCGATCGCAGCGCTCTTCACGACCAGTCGCGCCCCGCGCTGTGACGATGGGTAATAAGCATTCGCGACGGCTCCTGAGGCCACGTCGCCGCCGATGCCGGAAAAGTTGAACTCGCGGCGCCCATTGTCGCCATACGTGAGAAAGGGAGCAGAAAGAGCATGCAGAAAACGAGATCGCGTCGTACCCGTTCCCTTGTAAAAATACCGTGGATCCTGACGCAGGAGCGCCGGCAGAATCGCATTTCCCATCAGAACGTTCGCCCATCCCCCGGCAAAAGTGGCCCCCAGGCGCTGACCATACCCCGCCATTCCCTCCTGATAATCCGGATAACGCCCCGCCTGATAGGCGGTGGCATTGAGCACAAAGCCTCCGATAGTCGCCGGATCCAGGAGGGTTCGGAACGCCAGATGAAATTTGAGCTTCGCGGTGAGCGGTGCGGGTTCATGCTGATAGACCACGTAGAAGTTCGGGATGACCCCCAGTACGCGTTGCTTTTCTTCAAGGCGAACCTCTTCGGTCGCTGCCTGTTCCGGCGTGACTGCCGTCACTGAAACTTCAACCATAGCCACATGCAGCTGTATGCCGGTCAGCAGAAAATACTGGCCCGCTCTAAGACTGATGGGGTTGGATGTCCAGTCTGCAAAATCGTGCATGCGGATGATCGCCCGCCAGTCGGCTCCCGGAGGGACGTTTGCGAACTGAAAAAAGCCACTCTCGTTGCTGGTGGTTGTCAGAGCCTGTTCTGAGTCGGATCTGCTCAGGGTGATCGCTGCGCCCGAAACCACGCCGCCATTGATGTCGGTCACTGTGCCGATGACGGTCGCCGCCTGGGGAATTGGCGCCGAAACATCCTGTCCGTCAGCGCGCCCTTGAACGAAGACTGCTGCAAAGCCTGCGGCGAGAAGATAGAGCGCGATCCTGAGAAACCGGCACGAGGTCATCGCAGTTCCTTCCTCCGATCGCGGAAGAAAGCACGTCGCGTGCCAGAACGAAATTGAGGGTGCTTCGGCCGGGATAAATTGCTGGCGCTTACTTTCTGAGCGCTTTGCGATTGCAGTATGCGCTTGCCTCCGCCGATGGCACGCCCCGTGCTTACTATCCGGCAGAACTCGATTCAGAATGACGGCTACGAGTGATCGAAACCTGCGCGAATCCGAAATGCAGCAAGGTTCTTCGCTACCTGCGTGAGGGGCGAGTCTTTTTGTTCTCGATTACGAAGTCTCGAGGAGACGCCGGCGGAGCGGGCAGAAGGGTAGAGCATTTCTGGCTCTGCGGCCGTTGCTCGCGCGTGTTCACGCTAACGTGCGAGGGCGAAGTCGTTTCGCTGGTGAAGCGCCCGTCCGTCTTCGTCAACAACGGAACTCGCCCGTTCTGAGGCGCCAGGGCTCCCAGCACCAGGTCTCAACCGAGCGCTCGTTACCCGTCATGGCGCCGGGGCCGCGGTGATGTGTTCATGTGTCCATGGCAGTGACACCGTTGACAGTTCTGACAAAAGCAGAGCCGTCGCCGGCATCGCTAAGAAATCTGCGACCGGTTTTCACTTTGTGGAGTCTCAGTGGGCAACGGGGCTCCCCAGCCCCATTTTTGCAATGCGTGCGTTTCTCTTTTCTCAAGGGGATTTGCTATGGATACACAGCAGGAAGGCGCGTCGGTACCTGCGTTTCGGCTCGACGTCGAACTGCATCAACTGCTGACTCGGGCACCGGAGTCACCCAGCCTCACGCTTCCCCCCCTGGGAAAACCGCAGCATTTCCCCGATCCGGTTTTTCCGCAGCATCCTGAGTTGCTCGGGCCAGTGCCCGAGGGCGATGGATGGCAGCCGCCACAGAAACGGCAGTGGACAGCCGCACAGATCTACCGGACCATGCGCGGCTGGCTGTTTCCGTACGTGCGATCGCGCGTAACGTCCGGTGACTTTCATCCCCTCATCGCGTATTTGTTCACTGAATTCAAGTGCAACCTCGACTGTCATTACTGCTGGGCCTTTGACAATAAAGTCAAGGGCATGACCGAGGACACCGCGAAGCGCTCGGTCGACTGGCTCCATGGAACCGGATGCCGCGTGCTGGCGTTCATGGGCGGCGAACCGCTGCTGCGCCCGGACCTGATCCACCGGATCACGTACTACGCCGCTCAAAAGGGCTTCTGGATTTATCTGCCGACCAACGCGCGGCTGCTGCGCACCGATGTGATCGACAAACTGGCCGACGCTGGCCTCGCGACCTTCAACATTGCCGTGGATGCCGTCGATATCAAGCCGGGACTGCCCAAGGCTCTGGCGCCCATTCGCAGGCAATTCGACTATCTGATTCGGAAGCAGTACGACTACGGCTATTCCGTCTTTCTCAACATCAACATCTGCCGCAACAACCTCGACGATGTGCGCCAGTTGACCGAGATCGCGCACGATCTCGGGATCGCGACCGACTACCACATCAACGAGTCGCCGCTGATCGAGCAGGATGAGCACTTCAAGCACGCCGAAGGCAACGTCACCTACATCACCAAAGACGACTGGCCCGCTGTCGAGGAGACCATCCAGTGGCTGACCGAGAAGCAGGACTCCGGCTACAAGATGGTGAATTCAAATACGCGCCTCTGGCAGATGGTCAGTTTCATGAAGGGTAATCATTTCCCCTGGAACTGCCGCGCCGGTCAGAACTCGATGATCATCCGCGTCGATGGCTCTCTGGCGCCGTGCTTCCCCATGTACATGGCGAATTACGACTGGGGCGTCGTGGGCGCTCACAAGTTCGACACGAAACAGCTCGACCACCAGAAGGAAAGCTGCCAGACGCACTGTTTCTCCACCCTCAACCACATTCTCGGCTGGTGCTACAACGACCAGCGCGTGATCAAGTACTTCTTCAAACAGCTGGCGCACGGATTCCAGGGAGTACATGGCCAGATGTAGCCATTCTCCCCTTTCACCGGCTCCCCGACCCAATCCTACCCAGAGGAGAGATGTATGCCGACCGTCGTTCAAACCGACTATGAGATGGAAATCCAGGCCCGTATCGACGCCGAGCGGGCCCGTCTTCGCGCGGAGGCCGGACTGGCCAGGATGAGAGAGTTCAGCAAACCGGTGGAGCGTGGATTCACGGCCGCGGAACGCGATCGCGTGACGATTCTCTTCGGCGGCCTCACCTGGAAGCACGAAGAGATGATCAAGGCGGTCTTCCACGGCAGCGGCTATCGCTGCGAGAACATTCCTACACCCGTCGTCGCCGACTTTCAGGCCGGCAAGGAATTCGGGAACAACGGTCAGTGCAATCCCACCTACTTCACGGTGGGCAACCTGGTGCGGCACCTGCAGAAGCTCGAGTCTCAGGGACTGACGCGCCAGCACATCATCGACAACTATGTCTTCTTCACCGCGGGCTCCTGCGGCCCCTGCCGCTTCGGTATGTATGAGGCTGAGTACCGGTTCGCGCTGCAGAATGCGGGGTTCGACGGCTTTCGGGTTCTGCTCTTCCAGCAGACTGACGGCATCAAGGCAGCGAGCGGCGAGCCGGGGCTGAAGTTCAGCGTGGATTTCGGCATGGGGATGCTGAACGCGCTGAACCTCGGCGACGTGGTGAACGAGCTGGCGTACCAGATCCGGCCGTTTGAGGTGAGCAAGGGCGAAACGGACAAGGTCATCCGCGAGGCCGCGACCACCCTGACCGATACGCTGCGCGACCGGAAACGCTGGCACATCGACGACGCGGCGCCCAAATGGATGCTGCCGCTGTTGTCGAAGAACGACAAAGTGAAGGGGATCCTGTGCACCCTGGGCAAAGTCGCGCACAACCTCTACGGCAAGGAGTATGTGGACGCGCTGCACGCGTGCCGCGACCGCCTCGATGCGATCGAAGTCGATCGCCTGCGCGTGAAGCCGGTCATCAAGATCACGGGCGAGTTCTGGGCGCAGACGACCGAAGGCGACGGCAACTTCAACATGTTCGCCTTCCTCGAGAAAGAAGGCGCGCAGGTCCTCGTCGAGCCCATCGCCACCTGGATCGCCTACATGATGTACGTGGCGAAGGAAGGCGCCAGGGCGCGAGCCGGCGCGCAAGCTCCCTATCGCGATCCCCGGTGGTTCGAGGTGAAGAAGCGCGCGGCCAACGGGTTCGCGCTCTTCAAAAAAACCGGCGGGCTGAATGCCGGCAGCGCCATGTGGACTTACTTCTATCACCGCACGATCAAGCATATGGGTGACACCTCGCACCGGCTCGTTCCCCAGAAGGAGCTGGCACGCCTGGCGCATCCCTTCTATCACCAGCTGGCGCGCGGCGGCGAAGGCCACATGGAAGTGGGCAAGAACGTCTACTACACGGTCAACCACCTTTGCCACATGGTGCTGGCGCTGAAGCCCTTCGGCTGCATGCCGTCCACGCAATCCGACGCCGTGCAGTCGCGCGTCGTGAGCCAGTACAAGGACATGATCTTCCTGCCGATCGAAACTTCCGGCGAGGGAGAGGTGAACGCGCACAGCCGCGTGCAGATGGCGCTGGCGGAAGCAAGAGCGAAGGCGCGCGCCGAGTTTGAAAGCGTGCTCGACAGGACCGGCCGGTCGCTCGACGAGCTGCGGGAATATGTGGCCGATCATCCGCAGATGAAGCGGGCTCTCTACCACGTGCCGCACAGTGAAGGCATTGCCGGCACGGCGGCGCAGTTCGCGCTTCACGTTCATGACCTCATGAACAAGGACCGCTCCTGCCGCCGTGCTCGTGGAGCGGCCTCAGCGGAAATGGTGGCGTGATGCGGATTCCAATACGCGTAATCGCAGAGGGGTGCTGCACCGGAATGAGCACGTTCCTCAGCATGGCCCTCGATGCTTTGCTCTTTGGCGTGTTCGTGTCCCATTTCCGTCGCGCCTGTGCTGTGCAGCGGTATCGGCCTGTCTATCGAATTTCCGGCCGTCGCAACCGGGCGCGGGTCTGATCCGGCCCGAGGAGAAATGCGCATGCAGAACCTGATGGTCGGTCTCGATGTGGGCTCGACGACGGTGAAGGCTGTGGTTGTCGATGCCGCCACCGATGCCATTCTCTGGCAGGATTACCAGCGCCACGAGACCCGGCAGCCGGAGAAGGTGCTCGAGTTCCTCGAGCGCATGGAAGCCGATTCCGGCGTGGCGCGGGAGAACACGCGCATCTTCGTCACCGGCTCCGGCGGCGGCACGCTGGCCGAGATGATCGGCGCCAAGTTCGTGCAGGAAGTGCACGCTGTGGCTCTCGCTGTGGAGAAGCTGCATCCCGAGGTGTATTCGGTCATCGAGCTTGGCGGCCAGGACGCCAAGATCATCGTCTTCAAGGACGACGAGGAAACCGGGCGCAAGAAGAAGATCCCCTCGATGAACGATAAGTGCGCCGGCGGTACCGGGGCCGTCATCGACAAGATCAACGCGAAGCTCAAGATCCCTGCTGCTGAATTAGCGAACCAGGGCTACCACGGCATCAAGCTGCACAAGGTCGCCGGCAAGTGCGGCGTCTTCGCGGAGACCGACATCAACGGCCTGCAGAAGACAGGGACGCCGCCGAACGAACTGATGGCTTCGCTGTTCGACGCGATCGTGCTGCAGAACCTGAGCGTCCTCACGCGCGGCAATACCTTGCGCCCACACGTGCTGCTGCTGGGCGGTCCTAACGGATTCATCCGCGGCATGCAGGAGGCGTGGCAGACCAACATCCCGCGCATGTGGAAAGAGCGCAAGGTGGAGATCCCTGAAGGCGCAACGCCGGAGGAACTGATCAAGGTTCCGCAGAATGCGCAGTATTTTGCCGCTCTCGGCTCGGTCGAGTTCGGAAAAGACGAAGAACGGGAAGTGGGCCGCTACCTTGGCACCGACAAGCTGCGCTGGTATATCGATTACGGTCGCGCTGAAGAGAAAACCACGGCAGGCGGCAAGGGCCTCGTCGCCGGGGATGACGAGTTTGAGCAGTTCCGCGCGGCTTACCGGCGGAAGAAGTTTGTGCCGGCGCAGTTTTCCTCCGGCGAAACTGTTTCCGGATTCGTCGGCGTCGATGGCGGTTCCACTTCGACGAAAGCGGTCCTGCTTGGCACGGACGGCGAGATTCTCTGCAAGGCCTACCAGCTCTCGAATGGAAATCCGATCCAGGACACGATCGAGATGTTCGACAAGCTGCGCGAGCAGGTCGAGGGCAAAGGGGCCAGCATCGAGGTTCTCGGCGTGGGCACCACCGGCTACGCCAAGGATATCCTCCGCGACGTGCTCAAGGCCGACGTGGCGCTGGTGGAGACCGTTGCGCACACCGAGTCCGCCCTCAAGTTCTACGACGACCCACATGTCATCGTCGACGTCGGCGGCCAGGACATTAAGCTGATCGTGCTGAAGGATGGCCGCGTCAAAGACTTCAAGCTGAACACCCAGTGCTCGGCCGGCAACGGGTACTTCCTGCAATCGACCGCCGAAGGATTTGGCATGAAGGTAGAAGATTTTGCCGACATTGCCTTTTCGGCAAAATCCATGCCGTCGTTCGGCTACGGCTGCGCGGTCTTCATGCAGTCCGATATCGTCAACTTTCAGCGTCAGGGTTGGCGATCGGAAGAGATCCTCGCCGGCCTCGCCGACGTGCTGCCGAAGAACGTTTTCCTTTATGTTGCCAGCATTCCCAATCTCGCCGCTCTCGGCTCCCGCTTCGTGCTGCAGGGCGGAACCCAGAACAATCTCGCCGTCGTGAAGGCCGAAGTCGATTTCATTCGCTCCAGTTTCCGCGCCAACGGCCGGGAGCCGGAGATTATCGTGCACGAGCACTGCGGAGAATCGGGCGCGATCGGCGCGGCCCAGGAGGCCCTGCGGCTCTGGAAGAATGGCAGGCAAACGACCTTTATCGGGCTCGATGCCGTCCGCAACATCCGCTATCGCACCACGCGCAACGAAGACACCCGCTGCTACTTTTGCAAGAACAACTGCCTGCGCACGTTCATCGACGTGGACGTCGCGGACGGCGCCGCTGCTTCGCTGCCGCCAGCGGAGGACCGCGCTGCGACCGCCGAGGAGGTCGCCGCCGCCGCCGTGAATCTTCCCAGCCTCGAGGAAATCGAGGCGAATCTGCCTGCGCATGGATCATCCTGCGGCAGCGGTCACGGCCACGATCATGACCACGCGGGCGATGGTTGTGGATGCAGCTCACCGGCAACCTCACTGCGCGCCAAAATCGACCCGCTGATCCAGATCCAGGCCGCGCCTGGAGCAAAGAAGCCGGTCGAGCCGCCGAAGCCCACCGGCGAATTCCAGCCGCGAAAAACAAAAGTCCCGCTCCGCATTGGCGAGCAGCGGCTCATCATCGCCACCTGCGAGAAGGGCACCGTCGAGGACCTTAACGACATGAAGGGGATCAAAGCCGACATCGACAGGATCAAGGCGGCGAATCCCAACTTTGTCGATGTCGCGGCTCGCGACGTCTTCCGGCATCGCGAGGTTCCGAATGTCGCCGATCCGATCCCGAGCGCCAAAGGCTTCTTCGCTTCGAAGCAGGCGAAACAGCGTGCCGCGCTTATGGAGCGCCGCGGGGAATTCCGCATCGGTATTCCGCGCCTGCTGAACACCTACACCTACGCGCCCCTGTTCAATGCCTATTTCGCCAGCCTCGGGATCAAATCCGAAAACATCGTCTACTCCGACTACACCACGCCGGAACTCTATCGAGCCGGCGCCAGCCGGGGCGCTGTCGATCCCTGCTACCCCTCGAAGATCGGCATCGCTCATGTCTACAACCTGCTGGCCGTGAAGCACAGCAAAGCGCCGCTGCACGCCATCTGGTTCCCCATGTACGACGTGCTGCATACGCCGCTGGTGAATCTCACCGGCTCCAATGCCTGCCCCACCGTAACCGCCACGCCCAATGCAGTGAAGGCCGCATTCACGAAGGAAAGCGATCTCTTCCGTGAGAACGGGATTGTCTACCTTGATCCGATTCTGAACCTGCAGGATAAGAAGATCTGCGCGGACCAGATGTACAAGGCGTGGTTGCCGATTCTTGGGCTGTCACGTGAAGAGAACGATCGCGCCATCGCCGCCGGATTCGACGCTCTGGCTGACTGCGAGAACGATATTCGTCGCCAGGCGCGCCAGACACTCGATCAGCTGGAGCGCGAAAACCGCATCGGTATCGTGATGCTCGGCCGCGTCTACCACCACGATCCCGGCCTCAATCACGAGATCATGGAGGAGTTTCAGAAGCTCGGCTATCCCGTCTTTTCCCAGAGCACGTTGCCTCTGGACGAGGATCTGCTTGAGCGCCTCTTCGGCGACGAAGTCCGCGCCGGCATCATCACGCACCCGCTCGACATCAGCGATGTCTGGAAGAACCGCTACTCGACCAGCACGAACCACAAGGTCTGGGCCGCCAAATTCACCGCGCGCCATCCGAATCTGGTGGCGCTGGAGGTTTCCAGCTTCAAGTGCGGCCACGACGCGCCGATCTACGGCGTGATCGAAGGGATCATCGAGCGGTCCGGAACGCCCTATTTCTCCTTCAAGGATCTCGACGAGAACAAGCCGTCGGGATCGATTCGCATCCGCGTCGAGACCATTGACTATTTCCTGCGTCGCTATCGCGAAGACATCGTCGCACGGCACAACAAAGAGCGTCTCATCGGAGAACAACTGGCTGCCTTCGAACGGTCGCTGCGCAAGGAGAGCCGGAGAGAGGAAGAATATGAGCTCGCTGCCGCTGGTGACTAAACTTCTTCGCCTCTGCCTTGGCCTCTCTCTTGTTGTTTTCCGCGCTTCCGCGGCATTGCCTCAGGATGAATCGGCGGCCGCGCAGCCTGTAACCTCCGAAATTGTTCAGCGTCTTGTAGCCGAAAATGAGCAGCGCGCTCAAAACCTGGGGTCTTACACAGCCCGCCGTCATTATCACGTTGCCTATGTGGGTTTTCCGCATGCCGCGGAGGCAGACATGGTAGTCGATGCAGTTTGCAACGGGCCCAATTCGAAACACTTCGACATCGTTTCCGAATCGGGTTCGCGTCTTCTGCGCGACCATGTGTTGAAGAAGCTTCTGAAGACCGAGCAGGACGACGCGCAGCATCGCGCGGACAGCGCTTTGACGCCCGCTAACTACACCTTCAGCCTGGTGGGAACCGAGCAGGCGGAAGGACGCCTCCTGTACATCTTGTCAGTTGAGCCGAAAATTCCGCGCGCTCTGCTCTATCGGGGAAAGATCTGGGTGGACGCGGCTGACTATGCCGTCGTTAAAGTCGAAGCTCACCCCGCGAAAAGCCCGTCCTTCTGGATCCGCGACACCGAGATCAATCGCGCATACGCGAAGGCCGGCGACTTCTGGCTCCCCGGCAATGACTGGAGCGAAACAAAGGTCCGCCTCGGCGGCACAGCGGTTCTTACCATTGAATACCGCGACTATCGATTTGCCACCGCAGCCACTCCTGCGCCATCGAGCGTCCAAACTCAGGCTCTCAGGTAATTGGCGGGCTTCATCTGAGAATGAAGCTCGGCTCCGGCGTCGTCAATTGTGTCAATGACGACGACAGCTGGTGGCGTCAGGTTTGACATCTTTGCCGCAACGCCGCGCCAAGACCGCGCCACGGCTGCAGGAACCCCTTGATATCTGCGGTTTGCTGGCGCCCACCCGATGCGTCCCTTTGCCGTGACCAGGTGTTTTGCAACTGGCAGGCGAATTGCATCCTTTGCGAATGCAGCGGCCGCTGTGGCCCTGTTTGCGCCCGTCCCGTACCGGCGCAACAACAAGGAGGCGCTATGTCCAGCATCGCTCAAACTACCTGTGAAATCGATTGCTCACGCCCTGTCGTCACGATTGCGGCGGAATTCGCTGATTCCTGGATCGATGAGGTCAGCAAGCTCTACCTGCTCTCGTTTCTGCTCACCGCCGACAAGGCGCTCGCCGAGCAGTGCTTTTCCGGTGCGATGGACGAGTACGTCGGCAGCTCCGCCCTCGTCGCGTCTGACTGGGTGTGGGGTCACGGAAAGGCGGCGGTCGTCCGGCGTGCGGTCCAGCTGATACGCCCAGTGCCGAAATCCGTGCATTGCTGGTCATTCGCGGATGGCCGACGGCCCCTGCTTTCCGCTGCGCATCAGCCGTTTTCTGCCATCACGTTGCTCGGCGCTTTCGAGCGGTTCGTGTTCGTTCTCTCCGTTCTCGAAGGCTACTCCGTGGAGGAGTGCGCCACCATGCTTGATTGCAGTGTCGCCGCCGTCGTATCCAGCCGGGACCTCGCCAACACCCTGACATCCGATTGGGAATCCGGGGATGAAATCTGGCAGGATTGCGACTCTCTGCCGGCAACCACCGCCCTCATCCACCAGCATTGCTCCATCGGTTGATCTTTTCTGTCCCGCTCGGTGAAGTCGACGCAGCATGGCGCCAGGTCGCCGGGAAGGTGCTGCCTCCACCGCATCATCTCCCCGCCTTCAAATGCCGGGAACTGTGTCATGCTGCACTGGAAAAAGCCGATACCAAAGTACAATTGGCACCCCTCGAGTCGCGGGGTACTCTTGGCTCTCCCCGGGCTATTGCACGCAGATTTTGTCATCTTGCGAGCGAATTCAGTAGCCGCGCTGACTCCGCCGGGTTAATGAGCCACCTGAATTCCGTCTGCGCGGAGGTGCGAAATTGAGTGATCGCGGTGCTTTAGTCATGGTCCCGCCCGTGAGAGCGTCTGGTTCCGGTGCCTCGGTGTCACTGGAAACAATTCTGCGCACGGAGAGATTGCAGCACCGTCCGTCGCGTTCTCCCGACTTTGAGAAAGAGAACAGGGCATCGTTCGAGACAACCGCTCATCAGGACGGAACGAGATGAAGATCGCCAGGCGCCTGAGCGTAAGCGATACCGGCGTTGGATTCGCACCGAACGCCGCCGCAACGCTTTTTGAGAGCTTTTACACAACGAAAGCCGACGGCATGGGCCTTGGATTGTCGGTCAGCAGGTCTATCATTGACAGTCATCACGGCCGCTTGTGGGCTGATCTGAACGACGGCTCGGGAGCGACCTTTTCCTTCTCAATTCCCTCCGAACGCAGGCGGGTATGAGAAGCTCCTCTGGATTTCGCGAATCTTGTTCAAAGGAACAGACATGATTCGAGTGGAAAATCGTTATCCGGGACCTGGAGCCCAGGCGCCCGCTCCGCTCATCGCAGCGCAGCCTCATTTGAAGGCAATCCCACGTCCTCTGGTGTCCATCGTCGACGACGACGAGTCTGTCCGTGAGTCGCTTCCTGATCTCGTAAGGGAGCTGGGCTTTACGGCCCAGGCCTTTGCGTCGGCGCGAGAGTTTCTTGACTCCGAATCTGTATCAGACACCGAATGTCTGATTCTGGATATCATGATGCCCGGCATGAGCGGACCCGAGCTTCAGGATGAGCTAGGCCGCCGCAGCAGGCATATCCCGATCGTGTTTATCACCGCTCAGATGAGCGAAACTCTTCGCGCCCAGATGTTAGCCAAGGGCGCGGTGGGGTGCCTGATCAAGCCATTCAGCGACACGGATCTGCTGGATGCACTCAACTCGGTCTTTCACGCGAATTAAACATTCCGGTTGTGGAGAAAGCCATGAGCCTCACGTTCACATTTAGCTCCCCCTTTGGTTCACCGCTGCCGCCCGCAAGGCCCATCGTTTTCATCGTGGACGACGACATCTCTGTACGCGAATCGCTCAGCCTGCAGATGCTGAGCGAAGGATGGCAGCCCGAAGTCTTTGCGACCGCTCAGGAATATCTGGCTCGGCCGCCGGCAACCGTTCCGAACTGCCTGGTCCTCGACATCATGCTCCCTGGAATCAGCGGGCTCGAGCTACAGCGCCTGATTACCGACGAATGGAAGGTCACGCCGATCATCTTCATCACCGGCCACGGCGACGTCCCCAAAACGGTCCAGGCCATGAAGGCCGGGGCCATCGAATTCCTGACCAAGCCGCTCAATGGAGAGTTGCTGCTGCCGGCCGTCCGCAACGCCCTCGCGCGAAGTCAAAACGCCCTCAGCCACAAGACTGAGTTTGAAAAGTTGCGGCGCCGTTATGCGACCCTCACTCACCGCGAGCAGCAGGTGATGCAATTGGTCGTGTTGGGGCAGCCGAATAAGCTCATTGCCGGCGCCCTCAGCATCAGCGAGATCACCGTCAAGGCCCATCGCGGGCGCGTGATGCAGAAAATGGGGGCGGAATCGCTCGCAGACCTGGTCAGGATGGCCGGTAAGTTACACCCGACCACGGCTGTTCGCGCCGCAAGAACTTACCCCGCCCACGTTACCGGACCGCACCAGCCCAACGTTGCCTGACAAGTCTGGTCCGGCACCCTCTGGCCACGCGAAGAGCCCGCCGCCGTAACTTCTGCGTCGAGCGAGCGCCGCAGCCGGCTTTGTGGAATCGCTGGCTGCGGACCCGTGCGGTTCACCACCGTCCCTGGTGCGAACCTCCATCCACGTGCACGACCTCACCGGTCACATTGCCGGCCTCGGTCAGATAGACAACCGCGTTCGCGATATCGCTCACGCTGGAGATGGTGCCCATGGGCGAGAGCGTCCTGAGAAAGTCTTTCGGATTCTTCGCGTGCATCGGCGTATCCACGATTCCCGGGGCGACAACATTGAAGCGGATATGCTCCTTCGCATACTCGCTCGCCAGACTGCGGGTCACCGCATCCAGGCCGCCTTTGGTAATCATCGGCACGGACGCCGTTACGCCGGCAATAGGGTTGGCGACCAGCGAAGTCGTGATGCTCACGACGCTGCCGCCGCTCTTTTGCGCCAGCATTTGCCTGACCGATCCTTGCGTGACGTAGAGGAACCCCTCGAGATTTACTGACGACAGAGCTTTGAAATCTTCCGCCGTGTACTCCGTGAAGGGCTTGGTAAAGAAGATGCCGGCGTTATTCACCACCGCGTCGATCGATCCAAACTTCTCAATCGCCGTCGCGACGACCCTCGCGGCCACCGCAGCATCGCCGATGTTGCCATCCACCAGCACGAGCTTTGCCGATGAGCGGAATGCTCCCGAGTTGGTGATGTTGCGCGAGTTGGCGACCACGTTATAGCCGCGCTCGAGAAATGCCTGCACCACGCCGGCGCCGATGCCCTGCGATGCTCCGGTTACGATCACTGTTTTGCTGCTTGCCATCTTGTTTCTCCTGTCTTCTGACGGCCTTGGCCGCCAAACACAACAAGAGATTCGTTGGCCCTCGTCCGGGATTATCGCAAATTCCGATCAACTGATAGGCAGGGACGATCCCCGCGCAAATCAGTGAAACCCGGACTTCTCGCGGATAGAGGGAATCTCCTCATCCAGCAGGTCGAGGAAGAGTTTAAGTGCGACCGGCAGCTGCCTCTTTTGCCATGCCGCCACAAAGTCGATCCGCACCTCGTCCGGCTGCAACCGGAAGAAGGAAACATGGTCCGCGCGCAAATTGCGGGCTGAGGCTGTAATGATGGCGACTCCCTCTCCGGCTTCCACGGTGGCCAGGACCGAGTTCATGTTATTGAGCTCGTGGTACAGGCGAGGCGAGAATCCATTCTCGTTGCAGGCGCGAACGATGGTGTCGAAAACCTCGGGAGAGCTGGCCCGCTGAAAAACGATGAAGCGTTCTCCGGCCAGGTCGGCGATCCTGATCTGTTTCGACCGTATCTTGCGAGATTTCGGCAGAGCTGCAACCAGTGGCTCGCCGAACAGCAGCCGTGTTTCATAGCTGGCCCGGCGTTCGGCGGAGGGCGGACGCGTCAATGCGATGTCGATCTCCCCGCGATCGAACGCGAGGTCCAGTCCCCGAGGCACATCCTCCACGAGGCGCAGTCCTACGCCCGGGTGGCGCTCCTTGTACTTGCGAATGAGGTCGGGGAGAAACGGGCAGGCGATGAAACCCATGAAACCGATTCCTAGCCTGCCGATTTCGCCGCTCGCAGCCCGTTGCGCCGCGGCCACCGAGCGCTCGGCCTGTGTCAGCGTTTTCAGCGCCTCCTCGTAGAATATCTGCCCCTCCGGTGTAAGTTTCGCGATGCGGCCGTCGCGCACGAACAGCTTGATGCCCAGTTCTTCTTCGAGATCTGCCACCGCCTGGCTGATCGAGGGTTGCGCGACGTAGAGCCGTCGCGATGCCTCGCGGTACCCCTTCCACTGCACCACCGCCGTGAAATAGCGAAGATGGCGTAACTCCATCTGATAGCTCCTTCCTGTCAGTGGATTACGACCGGTCTCTGCAGGTTTCGGATAACAGCCCGCCCATCCGGCAGAAAAAGAAACTCGGCGCCACTGCCCACGGTCGTCCTGCCTTCGGTGAAGCGTGGCGGATAGGTGTTGTCAAACGCGCCAGTCTCCAGCTCCGGGGTACCACATCCCCGAGTTGATTTCGCTCCCCGCCCGGCATGTGATGCATAGCGGCTCCAAATAAACCGTGCGGTGAAGGATGGCTCATCGAGAAGGTCGGCAGTTCTGCGTAAGGCGGTTTCTTTCCGAGGGCGAGGCAATCTCACCCGCCCGGCGGAACACTGAGCTGATAGCGCGTGCGATCCTTCTTGTTCTGTGCATCCGCCAGCTTTGCGGCCTCCGCCAATTCCTGCTCGGATTCCTCCTTGCGGCCCAGCCGGGCCAGCGTCAGCCCGCGGTAGTAGTGCGCCGGCTGGTAGTCCGGCGCGGCCGCGACTGCCCGGTCCAGCCACTGGAGAGCCTCGGCATAGCGCTTCAGCCGATAGCAGGCCTGGCCTGATCCCGCCAGCGCGCCGCCGTGTTTGGAATCGCGCCCGAGCGCCTTGCCGAAATCCGCCAGCGCCTCATCGAACTGGTTCTGTTCGAGCGCAATCGCCCCCAGCTGATACCAACCCTCTGTCTGTTGCGGCTGCAGGCGGATCGACTCCTCGAACTCCGCGCGCGCCTCGTCGAAGTGCAGCCCCATCTGCTCGATGCGGCCCAGCCCGTAGTGCGCGGTGGCATCGTTCGGCCGCAGCTTCAGATACTCGGTCATCTTCTCCTTTGCAGGTTCCAGTTGCTGCTCGTCGAGGAGCACCCTCGCCTCGGCGTACAGCAGCGCGGGATCCTCGTAGTGCAGCTGCTCCGCGGCAGCCAGGGACTTCTGCGCATCCGGGTACAACTGCATCTCGTCTTCCAGAATGCCGATGTCGTAGTCGAGACGCGCCGCCTGCGGCGCAAATTTCTGCGCGCGCAGCAGTGTCGCGAGCGCATCAGGCAGATGACCGGAGGCGCGCTGGTCGAGCGCGATATGCTCGCTCGCGCTGACCTCTCCGATTTGCGCCTGCGCGTTGCTCGAGTCCGCCGCCAGCGTCCCCTCAAACGCATCGCGGGCCTGCGCAAACTGGCCAGCCGCGAGCAGCGCGTTTCCATCCGGAGCCGCGTTTTGTGCCGCGGCCCCGGCAGCTGCCAGAATCCACGCAAGCGTCCATCCACGTTGGCCCATCGAGAAGCAGTATCCGCAATCCAAAGGCCTGGTGGCAATGCGCGCTCTCGTATAATCGGCCCTCGTATGGCGGTTATTCTTCCGGTCGCGGGACTCGCGTTCGCACTGATGTTGGGAAAGCAGTCTGCGGCAGGTCAGGCCTCGCCTGCGGATCCTTACCAGCAGGGCCAGGCAGCCTTTGCCGCTCATCGCTTTCCCGAGGCCGCTGCGTTTTTCGCTCGGGCGGATTCCCGCAACCCCGGCCAGTCGGACGCGCTGCTGATGGAAGCCAAGTCGCTCGCCAATGCGGATCGCTTCGCTGAGAGCGATCGGGCCCTCCGCGCATACCTCGACCGGCACCCCGGCTCATCCGACGCGTTTTTCATGCTGGGCTTCGTGCTGAATCGCGAAAACAGGGCCGCTGACTCGCTGAAGGTCTACACCCAGGCCGCGCGTCTCGCTACGCCGAAATCCGATGACCTGAAGGTTGTCGCGCTCGACTACGTGTTGCTCGACGACTATCCCGACGCGATTCACTGGATGGAAAAGGCGGTTGTCTTCGATCCGCAGAATGAGGAAGCCTGGTACGGCCTGGGCCGGTGCTATTACTCGCAAAGCCGATTTGCCGATGCCGAGAGGGCATTCCGCCAGGCCCTGGCGCTGAATGCGCTCGACGTGAAGGCTGAGGCCAATCTCGGCCTGGCCTACGAGATGGATAACCGCCCCGGTGATGCCGAGCATGCCTACAAGGCTGCGGTGACGCTGGCCAACAATGACCCGCACACCGACCAGTGGCCGTATCTCGATTACGGCTCCTTCCTGCTCGAGCACAATCGCCCCGCCGATGCTCTGCCGCCGCTCGGTCGCGCCGTCGCTGTCGCCCCCGGTTGCGCCGAGTGCCATGGCAAACTTGGACGCGCCCTCACGCTCACCGGCAAAGCGAACGCGGGCATCGCGGAACTGCGCAAGGCCGTCAACCTCGCGCCCAGGGATCCAAAGCTGCATTACGATCTGGGAAGGGCCTATCGCGCAGCCGGCCAGATGGATCAGGCCAAAGCGGAAATGGACCTGAGCGCGAAGCTCTACGGGTCGAAAGACACGGCGCCGCCGCAATGATCGGGTGCGGAGCTGCCTCCGCGCGAATTATCCGGGGAAGCGAAAGGGCGCCCACGCGCTTGCGTCCGCGACGTAGAATGCAATTTCGCAATGACTCCGGGATCCGCGACGAAAAGTAGAGGTGAAGGCAGCGATCGATCGCCGGCGCTCGGAATACCCGCGCATCGCTCGTCCCCCTCTCCACGCGTGCAGACGCTCGCGCTCGCCTTATTTCTGGCCATATCCTTCCCGCTCGCCGCTCAACAAATGGGCTCCGCCACGGGAGCCGCGCAGAAGGCGCAGTTCGACGAGCAACACCGCCCCATCACCGCCGGCGGCTTCGTCAAGGCGGGTCCCATCGTCTTTCAGGATGTAGCCGCCCAGGCCGGCCTGACGCGCTGGCGCAATCACACCGGCAGTCCTCAAAAGCGCATCATCATCGAAGCCAAAGGCTCCGGAGTTTGCCTCATCGACTACGATCGCGACGGCTGGCTCGACATCTACCTCGTCAACGGTTCCACTTTCGCTGCTCACGACGGCAAAGAGGAATCGCCCCACGCCGCGCTCTTCCACAACAATCACGACGGCACCTTTACCGACGTTACGGCGAAAGCCGGCGTCGCCAACGATCGCTGGGGACTGGGCTGCGCCGTCGGCGACTACGACAACGACGGCTGGCCCGACCTTTACGTCACAAATGTCGGCGCCAACCGGCTTTATCACAACAATCACGACGGCACCTTCACCGACGTTGCGCCCAAAGCCGGTGTCACCCTCGACAGCGGTTCGCCCGATATCGCCGTCGACCACACCGGCGTCACCTTCGGCGACTACGACGGCGATGGCCGCCTCGACATCTTCGTTGCCGGCTACATCCGTTACGACTATCAGCACCCTCCTGTCGCAGGCTCAACCGGAGCGGGCGCTTCGCTGTGCCAGTACCGCGGCGTCAGCGTCATGTGCGGACCGCGTGGACTGCAGGGCGCGGGCGACCACCTCCTGCACAACAACGGCGATGGAACCTTCACCGATGTCAGCGTCAAGGCCGGCGTGAGCGATCCCAACGGCTATTACGGCCTGGGCGCGCTCTTCGCCGACGTGAACAACGACGGCAAGCCCGACCTCATCGTCGCCAACGACTCCACGCCCAACTATCTCTACATCAACAAGGGCGACGGCACCTTCGACGATCAAAGTTATCTCAGCGGCTTCGCCTTCAATCAGGACGGGCGCGAGGTCGCGAATATGGGCCTCGCCGCCGGCGACTACGAAAACAACGGTCATCTCGACCTGGTCAGCACAGACTTCTCCGACGACTACGACATCGTCTTTCACAACGATGGCACCGGAAATTTCGCCGACCTAAGTTACAAGTCTGGTGTGGCTGCACCCACCATTCCCTTTGTGGGATTCGGCGACGGCTTTCTCGACTACGACAACGATGGCTGGAAAGATCTGCTCATCGTCAACGGCAACGTCTACCCGCAGGCCGATGAGCATCCCGAATGGGGCATGAGCTTCGCCCAGCGCCCTCTGCTCTTTCACAACCAGCACGATGGCACGTTCTCGCTCGTTCCCGCCGTCGAGGGTACCGGACTGGCAACGGTTGGCGTGGGCCGCGGCGCGGCCTTCGGCGATCTGTTCAACGACGGCAGGATCGATGTGGTCATCAACAATCTCGACGGCGTCCCCACGCTTCTGCGCAACGTCAGCGACGATCGTCACCACTGGGTTGAGTTCAGCCTCATCGGTGGCCCGAAGAGTCCCCGCGATGCCATCGGCGCCACCGTCTGGCTCACCGCCGGGAGCCTGCGCCAGCGCGGCGACGTCCTCTCGGGCGGCAGCTATCTGTCCTCCAGCGATCTGCGCGTGCACTTCGGCCTCGGCGACTCCGCCAAAGTTGATGGCGTTGAGATTCACTGGCCCAGCGGCAAAGTGGAAAAGCTCACTCTTACCTCCGTCGATCGCATCTTCACCATCGAGGAAGGCAAAGGCATCACAGGGGCCCTCTGCGTCGCCTGCGCAAAGGGAGGGAAATGAGCGCCGCTCTGCGCGTGTCCGTTGTCGCTGCGGCGTGTGCGCTGTCCGCCGCTCTGTTCGCGGGTTTCGCGCAATCCGCGCCGGCGCCTCCAGACGATCTGGTGCCGGCTAAATTCGTCGACGATACGGCGCGCCTGGGCGTTGATTTCGTCCATCAGGCGCCCCACAGCTCGCGCAAATACCTGCTGGAAACCATGGGCTCCGGCGTCGCGCTCTTCGATTACGACAACGATGGCCGCCTCGATCTCTTCCTCGTCAACGGCGCACCGTTTCCCGATTTCGTGCCCAAAGGAACCATTCCGCAGAAAACCGGCCCGCGGTTCTGGAACCGTCTCTACCATCAGAAGCCCGATGGAACGTTCGAAGACGTGACGGAGAAAGCCGGACTGCAAGGGGCCGGCTACGGCATGGGCGTTGCGGCGGGTGACTACGATAACGATGGCTACGAGGACCTTTATGTAACCAGCCTCGGCGGCAATCACCTTTATCACAACAACGGCAACGGTACCTTCACTGATGTCACCGCCAAAGCGGGTGTCGGCGGCAGCGGATGGTCCACCTCTGCCGCGTGGGTCGATCTCGACAACGACGGATTTCTCGATCTCGTCGTTCTCCGCTACGTCACATGGGACTGGGACGATGTGTGGTGCGGCGCAAAAGACAATCGCGGCTACTGCCACCCCGATGTCTTTCCTCCCATTTCCATGCTCGTCTATCACAACAACGGCGATGGCACCTTTACTGAGGAAGCGCATCAGCTGGGGCTCGACAAGCCCGGCAAAGCGCTCGGCATTGCCATCGCGGACTACGACCGCGACGGCCATCCCGACATCTTCGTCGCCAACGATTCCATGGTCGAGTTCCTCTTTCACAACAAGGGCAATGGCACCTTTGAAGAGGAAGGTCTTGAGTCGGGGGTCGCCGTCGATGGCGATGGGCGCACTTTCGCCGGAATGGGCGTCGATTTTGCCGACTACGACAATGACGGCTGGCCCGATCTGATCATCGACGATCTCGCCAACCAGAAATACGCCCTCTATCGCAACAGCGGCGATGGCACCTTCAATTACGACAGCTATGTCACGGGCGTCGGAGGAATGACCCTGCTCCACTCCGGCTGGGGCATGCGCTTCTTCGACTATGACAACGACGGCTGGAAGGATTTGCTCATCGCCCAGGGCCACGATCTCGACACCATCGAGAAGACCTATCCCGACCTCCACTACCGCGAGCCTCCTCTGCTCATGCGCAACCTCGGCGGCAAAAAATTCGTTAACATCGGACCCATCTCGGGCGACGTCTTCACGCAAAGGTGGGTCGGCCGCGGCCTCGCCATCGGCGATATCGACAACGACGGCCGCGTCGACGCTGTGATCACCGAAAACGGAGGTCCCGCCCACATCCTCATGAACCGCACCCCGACCGCGAATCACTGGCTGGGCTTTAAACTCGTCGGGCACAAGAGCAATCGCGACGGCATCGGCGCCGTCATTCGCGTCGAAACTTCAAAGGGATCGCAGTGGGTCACCGTCACTACCTCCTCCAGCTACTTGTCTTCGAGCGATGTGCGCGCGCACTTCGGCCTCGGCGCCGACACCCATGCGAAGACCGTGGAGATCCGCTGGCCCAGCGGAATCGTGCAGACGCTCGCCAACGTCACCGGCGATCGATACCTGCGCGTTGAAGAACCGGCCGCGGCCACGCCAGGCGCCAAGCCCGCGCACTAGACGGATGGGCGGCTCAAACGGTATATAGTCTCTGCTGATGCGCTCCCCCATCCACCTGCTCCGCGCAGTGTTCTGCTCCTGTGCGCTCACGCTCAGCGGAACCGCTGTGGGCTGCCATCGCCAGCCGCCAGTCATCGCCGTCATTATGCCCACCGGAGGCCTTCACTACTGGGAGGTTTTTTCCCGCGAAGTCGAATCTGATGCCAGTGCCGCCGGAATCCGCGTGCAGACGGCCGCGCCGCAGTCGGTCACCGACTACACCCAGCAGGCGCAACTGGTGGAGAACGCCATCTCCGCGCATGTGACTGGCATCATCGTTTCCCCCTCGCACCAGATGGTTCTCGCTTCCGTCCTGCGCAAAGCCGAGCTCTCCCACATTCCGGTTGTTGTGGTCGGCACGCCCATCGCTCTGCCTCCGAAAGACTACGCTGCCTTTATCGGATGGGACGAGGAAGAGGCCGGGCGGCTTGCGGCGCGTCGCTTTGTTACGCTGCTGGGCGGTCGCGGCGAAGTCGGAGTGGTCGGTGTGAGCCCCACGGTCGAAGGCAGCTCGCGCATCGAGGAAGGTTTTGCCGACGAGATTGCCCGCACCCCGCAGCTCAAGCTGGTCGGCGTCAAGTACGGCCTCTCTGACTGGGCTCGCGCGCGTCAGGCCACCCTTGATCTGCTCGCCGAGCATCCCAGGATCGGCGGCATCTTCACCACCGCGGAGTTCTCCACGCATGCCGCAGCCGTCGCGTTTGAATCCTCAAGCGGCCGCCGTCCCGCTTTGATCGGTGTCTCGGAAGAAGTCGATGAGCTGCGCGCTCTGCACGATGGAGAAATCGACGCCCTTGTCGTCAGCGATCCTCAGGAACTTGGCCGCCGCGCCATGCAGGCCATGCGCGCGGCCCTCGCCGGCGCCTCCAGCGGGTCCGGTTCCACCCAGTTGCCCGTGCAGATCATCGACCGCGCGTCGATGGACAAGAATCCCATTGTCAGTCTCCTGACTCACTGACAGTTCACCACGCGCCGATCTTCACATTGCGCCACGATGCGTCGGCATAGAACGAACGCAATCCCCCCACTCCGGAGGTCAGGCAGTCCGGATCGTGATAGTGCAGTTGCGTATCCGCTCCGTCGCCCACCGGCCGCGCCATCACCTCCAGTTCGCAGCCGCGCGCGGCGATCTCCAGGTGGTACCACTGTCCCGAGGTCAGCGGCGTTGCCAGCTTGGCTTCTGCCAGCTGCCGCCAGTCGTACGACGCTCGCCCCAATACCACCGTCTGGCTGTCCGGGCGCAGCCCCGCGTAATAGCCCTTATACGAATCCACTCCGGGCTCGGGATCAGTCGCGCGGATGATCAATCCGGCATCCCCATAGTGCGTATCTTCAAACAGCAGGTCGAAGCGCACGTCCGCGGAAATTCTGTAATCGCTGCCGCCCGGCCGATCCACAATCATCATGTCGCCGCGGCCGTAATGCGCGTTCGAAACGACATTCGAGTGGATCGTCCAGTTGCCGCTGATCGGCCGCCAACCGCTGCGGCGCTCACCCGCTCCGCCCGTATGCCGGTGCCACATGCCCGCAGTCAGAAGCGCCGCCAATCCCAGCGCTGCCCCCGCGATCAGCCTGTACCTGCCCGCATTTCCCATGCTCTGCCCGGCAAGTATAGTGGTTTTCGACTGGGCTTGCTATTCCACGATGCATCCGCTCCGATGGACGATTTCTCTCGCGTGCTGCACCTTCCCGCGCAGCGGTCTCATCGGCGTGTGGGTACTCTTCGCCTGCACGCTTGTGGCTGTCGCGCAAGCCGGTGGCGCGCGCGACCCGCAGGCCCCGAACCTGCAATCGATCGAAGCTGCAATTCAAAAGACTCGCTCCACCAAGCAGCCGGTTCCCGCTGTCGTGCGCGGCATCGTCATTCTCAATCACGACGGCCTTGTCATCGAAGATCGCACCGGCGCCACCGAGGTTCAGCTCTCATCTGCTCGTCCCACAGCTCTCGGCGACGAGGTGGAAGTGACCGGCGATATGGTGCTCGCGCAGCGTCCCCGTATCCTGCACGGCGAGCTTCGCCGCCTGTGGAATGGCTCCATGCCTCTGCCCCTGGCCATCACCCCCGACGAGGCTGCCGAGGGGGAGAACGAATTGTTCCTGGTTCAGACCGAAGGCAGGCTGCTCAACGCGCAGCCTGCCGGCCTCACCGGCGTTCGCCTCAACCTCAGCGGAGGTCACCAGAACTTCTCCGCGATTCTCGCCGGCGACAGCGCTGCCGGCGATCTGCCGCCGAAGCTCATGCAGGCCGGCTCCACGCTGCGCCTTACCGGCGTGCTCTTCGTCAGCAGCGATCTCAGTTCCAGCTACGGTGACTCTTTCACGCTGCAGTTGCGCACTCCCGACGACCTGGAGCTCGTCGAGGGTCCTTCCTGGTGGACTCGCGAGCACATCCTCTTCCTCTCAGGAATTCTGGCCATCGCTGTGCTCATCTCCATTCAGATCTACGCGCGCATCCACCACGCGCGCTATCGCGCGGTAGCCGAAGAGCGCGCCAGTATCTCGCGCGACATCCACGACACCCTCGCCCAGGGCTTCGCCGGCATTACCCTTCAGCTTGAAGCTGCCGAACAAACCATCGAGCGCGATCCTCACCGCGCCCGCGCCTTTCTTCGGGAAGCTCTTCACCTCGTCCGGCACAGCCGCAACGAGTCGCATCTCTCCATCGAGATTCTGCGCTCCGCCTCCCGCACCGATCGCCTTGATGCGCTTATCTCGCGCTGCATCGTGCAAATGAAAGCCGCAACCGGCGCAGTCATCGAGATGCAGATCACCGGGGATCCATTTGCCCTCGGTTACAACCTCATCAACCAGCTCTTCCGCATCGTGCAGGAGGCGCTGGCCAACGCCGTGCGTCACGCCAATGCCACCAAAATCGCCGTCCGCGTCGATTATGCAAAGAACCAGGTGCGCGTAGAGGTCGAAGACAACGGGCGCGGCTTCGATCCAGCCTTCGTTCCAGGCCCCGGCCAGGGGCATTTCGGCATGACTGGCATGCGCGAGCGCGCCGCGGCCGTTAGCGCCCAGCTTCAGCTTCGCTCCGGCGCCGAGGGAACCTTGATTCGCGTTATCGTACCCGTATGAGCGAAACCGCTGCACTCTTCCCCCCGGCAGCCGTCCTCAGCCGCGTGCCGCCTCGCGTCCGCGTGCTCGTCGCCGACGACCATCTCGTCTATCGCATCGGCATGCGCAGCCTTATCGAGGCCGAAGCTGGATTCGAGGTCGTTGGCGAAGCCTCCAATGGCCCCGAGACCATCGAGCGTTACCGCGCGCTTCAGCCTGATGTCCTGTTGCTCGATCTGCGCATGCCGCAAAAAGGTGGCATCGATGCCGCGCGCCAGATTCGCTCCGAATTTTCTGATGCGCGCATTCTGGTCGTGACCAGCTATCAGACCGAAGAAGAGATTCTGCAGGTGCTCCAGGCCGGCGTCCTTGGTTACATCCTCAAAGACCTCGACCGCACCATGCTCATGGATGCCATTCGCGCTGTCTGCGCCGGCAAACGATGGATCGCCCCCGGCGTCGAAAAGCAAATCGCCGAAGGCGCCATGCATCGCCCCCTCACCAGCCGCGAGCTGGAGGTTCTGCGCCTCCTCGCGCGCGGGCTAACCAACCGCGAGATCGCCAATGTCTTCCGCATTTCGGAAAGCACCGTGAAAAACCATGTCAACCATCTGCTGGTGAAGCTCGAAGTGGCCGACCGCACTGAGGCGGTAAGCCATTGCCTCGCTCGCGGCATCGTGCGCGTGGAAGATCTGTAGCTGGAAAACGTTTGCGCGCTAGGCGCGCGCAGCGCCGCAAATCTCTTGTCCACGTGATGGTTTGAGGGAGTCTTTGCGCCACCCAGCCTTTTGTCCCTTGCGGCGCATACCGCGGGCTTTGCAGCCTACAATCGCGATTCACCTGTTGTCAATAGGTAATCCTGTCTAACCCAATCTCCACTTGGAGTTGTAGTCTTCACCGGACCGTGCGATGCAGATTTGCGCCGCAGGCAATAGCCGTACCTTGCTTCATTCATCCCCCGGGGGTGAGAGTGAGCCGTCGATCCTGCTCAGCAGGGCTGTTCGTGAAACCGCTTACTTTTTCGGAAGCGCCGCTTCCGATCCGCCCTATCCCGCATACCCCTTACCCAGCGCAACACTTTGGCCGTCTTACCGCTGGCATTTTGGCGTTTGCCATTTTTGTGGAGGCAGTATGAGAGCGATTACCAGAGCAGGGCTGTTCTGCCTGTTGGTCTGCGCAGCTTTCGGATTTTTCGCCCCAACCGCGCTCGCCCAAACCGTCTATGGCAGCATGGCCGGCACAGTGAGCGACTCCTCCGGTGCCGTGGTCTCGGGCGCGAAAGTTCAGGCGAAAAGTCAACAGACCGGAGCGACCACCGATACCGTCACTTCCGCGGAGGGAATTTATCGCTTCCCTGAACTCCCCATTGGCGCCTACGACGTCACGGTGACCGCTGGCGGCTTCCAGAACGAGACGCTCACAGGCGTTCAGGTGAACCTCCAGATCACCACCGCTCTCGACGTCAAGCTGAAGGTCGGCGGAGCCACCATCAATGTCACCGTCAATGCCAGCGCCCCCCAGATCCAGACGCAATCTTCCGACATCACCGGCTCGGTCACGGCGCAGGAATACCTCAACCTGCCCCTCGCCCTCGGCGGCGTAGGCGCGCTCCGCTCGCCTGAAGCCTTCATCTTCCTGTTGCCCGGCAACACCGGCCCCGGCACTGCCAACAGCCCCAACGGCATCTTTTTCAGCAAAATCGCCGGCGGCCAGGACTACGGCGCTGAAGTCCTCATCGATGGTCTCAGCCAGCAGCGCTCGGAAAATGGATCGTCTTTCGACGAAGAAGCGCCTTCGGTCGACGCCCTGCAGCAATTGACCGTCACCGACGCCGTGCCCGGCGCCGAATACAACCGCACCACCGGCGGCTTCGAGAATTTTGTTACCAAGAGCGGCAGTAATCAGTTCCACGGGTCGGCGTACGAGTTGCTCCGCAACACCGCGCTCGATGCCAATCTCTGGTTCAACGGTGGCAACGAGGCGCTGGCCTGCTCTGGCTCCAACAACACCGCTGCCTGCCGCTCTACTTACGCCACTCCCGTTGATCGCAAGAACGACTACGGCGGTACCCTCGGCGGTCCGGTGTGGATCCCGGGCGTGCACGTCTTCCACGATCGCGTCCAGTTCTTCTTCGCCTGGGAGCAGCTGAAATACACGCTCGGTGCGACCACAACCACAACCGTGCCCACCGGACCCGAACTCGGTGGCGACTTTTCCAATCCCGCCATTCTGACCTCCAACGCAGTCGGGACGAATCCCTGCGATGGATCCACGATCTACCAGGGTCAGATCTTCGACCCCTCAACGACCAAAACCGTAGGCGGCACCGAGTGCCGCACGGCTTATCCAGGCAACAAGATCACTACGGGCTTCTCGCCGGCCGCCAAGGCGATCCTCGCCTACTACCCGGCGCCCACAGATCCCAACAGCATCATCAACAACTTCCAGTTCTCTTCGAGCTCCCCCATCGAGAACACCACTTCCACGGTTCGCATCGACGCCAGCCTCACGCAAAAGCAAAAAATCTGGAGCTCCTACAGCGACCGCGACAACAACCGCGTTTCCGGTACGCCGCAGATCCTGCCTTACCCCATCGATCCCAACACCTGGAAGCAGGACTTTGAGACCCACTTCTGGCGTTTCGGCTGGGATTACTCCCTGACGCCCACCATCCTCAATCACCTGATCGTCGGTTCCAACCGCAGCAACAGCAAAAACTACGCTTACCCGGTTGAGGACAACACCGACTGGTTCGCGAAGCTCGGCATCGCCAATGCCGATTCGAAGAATTTCCCGGTCGTCACCAACGGATTTACCGTGCAGGAAGGCATGCCGAACAATGGCGACAACGTCGATAACGGCATTCGTCTGATTGAGAGCCTCTCCTGGCAGAAAGGCGCTCACAGCCTCACCTTCGGCACCGACGACCGCTACCAGCAATACACCCCCCTCAACGAAAACTCACCCTCCATTAACTTCTGCGGCGCACAGACCGCGGCCACTCCCAACTTCACGGGCAATACCGGCAATGGCCTTGCCAGCGAACTGCTCGGCCTGACCTGCAACGGCGGCCAGAACCTCTACGCCCACCAGTCGCGCTGGATATCCTGGTATTACTCCGGCTATGTCCAGGATGACTGGAGGGTGAGCAGGAACTTAACTCTCAACCTCGGCGTCAACTATAGCGTCGACATTCCTCGTCATGAGGCCGACAATTTCACGTCGAACTTCAGTCCCACTGCCATCGACCCCGAATACGGTGTCCCAGGTGCCCTCGTTTTCGGTACCACCTGCAACGGCTGCAATTCCAAATGGGCGAACACCTACTTCAAGGACGTCGCGCCGCGTGTAGGCTTTGCCTGGTCACCCCCGTGGCTCGACAACAAAACCGTCCTGCGGGGCGGCGCCGGCATTCTCTATGGCCCGCTGCAATACGACGACTTCGGCGGATCCATGGACGCCGGTTATAAATCCAGCCCCGTTTTCCCCTCCAAGAACGGCTTCGATCCGGCCTTCCAGATCGATAGTGGATATCCCGCTTTCGCCGCGCCGCCCGATCTCGATCCGGGCCTCTACAACGGAACCTATTTGCCCGGCTCTTACATCGAAAAGGGCGCCGGCCGGCCCGCCGCAGTGTATGACTTCGATCTGCAGGTGCAGCAGCAACTCGCCACCGATCTCATCATGAGCATTGGCTTCGTCGGCAGCGAAGCCCAGAATCTCCAGGCGAACAACCAGAACATCAACAACATGCCGCTGTCGGATCTCTCTCTCGGCGACGAACTGAATTCTCCTCTGCTCAACAACACCGATGGCGTCGCAACGCCCTTCCCCGGCTACTTCAGCCTGTGGGGCAACGGCGTTACCATCCAGCAGGCTCTGCGGCCCTTCCCGCAGTATGACTTCATTGACTCCGGCTGCTGCCTCCAGGCAACTGGCCACTCCAGCTACGACGCGCTGCTGGCTTCACTCACCCGCCAGTTCCACCAGGGCCTGAGCCTGCAGATTTCCTACACGTGGCAGAAGAACCTCAACGACACCGACAGCGCCCTCCCCAACACCAACCCCGGTCAGCCTCAGGTTCAGAACCCCGCGGATCTGCATCAGGAGAAGGCCATCAGCGTCCAGGATCTGACCAATATGTTCGTGGCCAGTTACCTGTACGAACTCCCATTCGGCAAAGACAAGCCGTGGCTGAACAACGGTCCGCTCAGCTATGTCATCGGCGGCTGGAAATTCGGCGGCATTCTCCGCTATCAGGACGGCCAGCCGATAACATTCTGTTGCGCCAGCGGTCTGCCCGGTTGGGAGCAATCCATCTACTACACCTTGGTCCCCTCTGTTCCGATCAAGAGCTCTGTGTACCGCGCCGGATGGAAGAAGCTCGATCCCTTCAACACCGCCAACGGCAGCGATCCAACCGTCAACAGCCTCTTCAACGGCGCTAAGGATAACCCCGCGCCCGCCTACACGTCGGGTACCGCGCCCGCTGCCTTCATCGACCTCAACCTTGAGAAATACCGTAATGGAGGGGCCTTCAATCTCGGCAATGTGCCCCGCGTTACCAACATCCGTATGCCAAACTGGTACAACGAAGACTTCAGCCTGCTCAAGGACTTGCCAATTCACGAACAGCTGATGTTCGAGTTGAAAGCCGAATTTCTCAACGCCTTTAACCGCCATATCTACGGGACGCCCGATACCAATCCAAACGATTACGGCTACGGCATTCCGACTTATCAATCCAACAGTCCTCGCGCCGTCCAGATTACGGGCCGTTTGCGGTTCTGATCAGTGGGGCCTGCCTCAGGACCTTCATTCTCTGTTTGATCCCGCTCGGCCACGCCGATTCCTGGCCGAGCGGGTTCGCATTCGCGCCTCTTCCGCGATGAAGTTAACCTGAGGAGTCGCATTGCCGCCGGTCCAGGAGTCGAGCGTTGTGCTATCTCTCTTAGGGTTGTCACGGATTCACCGCCAGAGATTGAGGCTGTTCATCCACGGTTCGCGATCCGTCTCCGAATCGCTGTCTCGCCTGCGCCTCTCGCCCGGACTGATTCGCCCCTGCCTGTTCGCCCTCGGCGCTGCTGTCCTCTCCTCCGCTCTTGTCGCGCAAAATCCATCGCTGGAATCCCTGCTCCGCCAGGGTTCCGACGCCATGCGCTCAGGCCAGCTCGCGCAGGCCGAGGCCGCTTTCCTTCAGGCGACTCAAATAGCTCCCCGCCTCGCCCCCGCCTGGCTCGATCTGGGCCTCGCTGAGCTCAAGGGCGGCAAGCTCCCGGAAGCCATCGCCTCCATGCAGCACGCGCTCCAAATCGATCCCTCCGCGCACGGAGCGCATCTGTTTCTGGGCATCGCCGAATATCAAACCAACCACATCAGCGACTCGCTGGCCGATCTCGATCAGGCCGTCCAGGAAGACCCCGCCAATCCGCAGACGCAGCTCTGGCTCGGCCTCGTTGAGCTCAATTCCGGTCATCCCGAGAAGGCCACCGGCCCACTCGATCG
>DATJTG010000163.1:0-23425 GCA_035503555.1 Acidobacteriaceae bacterium
CGCCGCGCGATGGGGCGATAGGTGCCGCTCCCGTTCCACACCGCCTCCAGCGATTCCGTCACCAGATCGCGAAGATATCCCGGGAACCAGGGGCTGTCGTGGATTTCAAACCAGCGCTGCCGCTGCATGGGGTCCTTTTAGGGGTTGGCCGGCGGTTTGGCTGTGATCGTGAACGAATCGGCCGCCCGCCAGCCCGGCTCCCGGCCGATGGGCATAATCAGCTTTTCCATGGTCGCATGCAGCTCCTGGCCGTCGAGCTTGAAATCAATGTAATGGAAGACGGGAAAGTCTTTCGACTGATAGAGATCGGGCGGCGTCCGGTCGATATCGTGCGGACGGGCTCCGCCGCCGCCGGAAACGAGGTAGGTTACGCCGTTCTGCGAGAACCTTTCATAGTTATGGATGTGTCCCGAGGCTACGATGAACTGCGCATGAGCGTGCGGCGCGATGCCCGCCAGATCGTCGCGCAGGGAAATCTCGTTGGGACGAGGGTTGTGATCCACGTGCACCCGGGTCTGGATATCCGCGACCGGCGGGTGATGAAGGGCGATAAAGACGAAGTCGACGGTCGCGGGCAGATGGGCAATCTGATCGTCGAGCCAGCCGCGCTCGGGGCTGCCCGGTGTCAGCGGCGAATTGCTGTCGAGCGCGAGAATCCGGATACGGCTGCCCAGCGCCACCGAGTACCAGCGGCGATCTTTCAGCTCAGGAAAAGCCTTCCACCAGTTCCGGAGCGGGTCCTGAAAGCCCGTGCCGGACAGCTCGTGATTGCCGAGCACCGGATAGACGCGGAGATGCTCGGACCGCCAGGCCGCGGTTTCCGCGGCAAATTCCTGGTAGTCGAAAAGATCGCGGCCGCGAAAGGGGACATCGCCGGTCATCACCACGGCGTCCGGTTTCTCCTCGGCAATTTTGTCCACCAGCGCGCGCCGTGCCGCAGGGTTGGTGTCGATCACATCTGCGGGATGCGTAAAGCGCGTGTCGCCATAGACGATGAGAGACAGGCTGGCAGGGAGGTCGCTGTCTTTCACCGCAAACGTGACGCCGGGATCGCTGCGGAGCTTCTTCGAGCCGGACCTGGCCTCCGCCGCTTCCCGGCAGCCGGCCACCATTCCCGCAGCCGCCAGGGCCAGTGCCAGCCGGGCGTATGGTTTGGAGAGCATCCTGGCCAGTGTAGGCAATCCCAGGGCGCTGCGTCACGCCGGGTTCCCCGAGCGAAAACGCGGTATCCTCCGTCATTAGGGCAGACGAACGGAATTCCCCCTGCGAGGGATGCCAGAATGAGTTGTTTCGAAGGCCAGCTCGCGGGCTGGATCGCGCCTGCTCTGCCCAACGCTGTGACGAGCGAGACGATTGCTGCCCTGGTAGCTGAATATTCGACGGCCCTGTATCGCGTGGCCTTTTCGGTGACGCGCAACGCCGCCGAAGCCGAAGACGCCGTACAGGAAACCTTCCTGCGCGTCCTGAAGCATGAATCCCGTCTGTCAGAAATTCGAGATTATCGCGTGTGGCTGGTGCGGATTGTGTGGAACATCGTGCTCGACAAGAAGCGCCGCGCCAAAACACGCCCCGAGAGTGAAGACCTGGCCGACCATGCGCGGGTTCTGCCCTCCGGCGACCGTCTCGCCGACGATGCCATCATCTCGTCGCAGGAGCACGGCCGGATTCTGCGCCTGATCGACCGGCTGCCCCGCCGCGAACGCGAGGCGCTGCTGCTGAGCGCCGTGCAGGAGCTGACCACGGCGGAAATTGCCGCGGCGCTGGGCACCACGGAGTCCTCGATTCGCTCGCGCATCTTTCGCGCGCGCCGTGGGCTCTCGGTTCTTCTCGAGAAAGAAGGAATCGCCCGATGAACGGCGAATTCGATCGCGAAACCAGCGCGCCCGTCGATGCGGCTCTGCGCGCTGTGGGCTCGGCAACGCCGGAGCCTGGGTTCGAGGGCCGCATCCTCACGCGCCTCGCACAGGCCCGCGCGGAGGGATACGCTGCGCCCAGAGCCGGCTCGCGGCTGATGCGCGTGGCTGCGCCTGGCCTGGGGTTTGTTTGCGCGTCGCTGCTGTGCGCCGTCATTGTGACCGGTTCCGTACGCTTCTCCCATCGCAACCATCCGGGATCTGTGGCGCCGCCTACGATCCAGATGCAGGGCACGGGCGTGGGCGCGGCTTCGGCCGTGCATCCGGCTGCACCGGCTTCGACGCCCATGCCGGCCGGAACCAAAGGCCGCTCGGCGCGCCGCACGGTGCAGGGGCGCGCCCGCATCGCTCCGCAGGCGCGCAAGGCTCCGGGCGTCGCTGTGCCGGCGCCGACCGCAAACGTCCCGCAAAACTGATCGGGATTGGCCTTCGCACGCTTCTTTCCGTTCCGCTGTAGTCTGATTCTTCATGCGAACGGTCCTGACAGCAAAGCGACTCCTGACTCCCACTGAAATCGTCGAGAACCCCGTTGTTGTGATCGAGGACGGCGCGATTGCAAGCCTCGCGCCGCAATCCGGCGCCCCGTTGCCGCCGGGCCGCCACGTTGCGTTTCCTGAGAACACGCTCATTCCCGCGCTGTTCGATGTGCACATCCACGGGAGCGGCGGACACGACGTAATGGAAGCGACCGATTCGGCGCTTGGGCACATCGGCACATTTCTGGCGCGGCGCGGTGTGGGCTCTTACCTGGCCACCACCGTTACGGCACCGCTCGATTCGCTGCTGCGCTCGCTGAGCGGGCTCGCGAAGGTGATGCCGCGGCCGATCGAGGGCGCGCGCCCGCTCGGGATTCATCTGGAGGGGCCGTTTCTCTCGCCGCACAAACGCGGCGCGCATACAGAAAGCCTGTTGCTGAAGCCCTCAGTGGAGCTGTTTGAACGCATGTGGCAGGCTGCGGAAGGCAATATTCGCCTGATGACGATTGCTCCGGAGCTGCCCGGCGCGGAAGAGACGATCGTTCATGCCGCGCAGCTCGGGGTCCGCATCAGCCTGGGCCACAGCAACGCGGACGCGGCGGCGGCGAAGCGCGGCGTGAAGGCCGGCGCTGTGACGGCGACGCACACCTTCAACGCGATGCGAAGCTTCGATCATCGCGAACCAGGCCTGCTGGGCGAAGTGCTGACGAACGACGCGCTCTATGCCGAGCTGATCTGCGACGGGCTGCACGTCGATCCTGCGGCGGTGCGGCTGTGGTGGAAGGCCAAGGGCGCGGAGCGCGGCCTGCTGGTTACCGATGCGATGGCTGCGGCCGGCATGCCGGATGGCCCCTACAAACTAGGCGAGCTGGATGTGCGGGTGGAGAACGGCCGTTGCGTGATCGGAGAAAACACGCTGGCCGGCAGTACGCTCACGCTCGATCGCGGGGTGCGCAACTTTATGGAGTTCACGGGCGCGAGCCTCGGCGACACCGTCGGCCTGGCGACCCGCAATCCCGCGCGCATGACCGGCTTCGGCGATCGGGTGGGCGCGATATCCGCGGGACATCCCGCGGATATCGCCGTTCTTTCGCAGATGAATGAGGTCGTCGAGACGTTTCTGCGCGGCGAGCCGTGCTGCATCGGAGCAGCGGAGAGCCGCATGAACGGCTGAGGGCTCTCTACTGTGCGGCGGACTCCGTCAAAATCCCGCCCAGCACATTCAGGCTGCCGTCGACCGGCGGGCTGGTGAGGCCCAGGATCTTCACGATCAGCGGATACACATTCACGTTCTCAAACGGCTGCAGCGCTACGCCGCGGCGAATGTCGGGCCCCTCCGCGTAGAAGACAGCCTTCATGTCCGGCATCATGAACGGATCGAAGCCGTGGTTGCCGGTCTCCGGGGCGCGATCTTCGCGGCCGGCCGGCGGAGCCTGGGCGCGGATGGCATACGGACCCCGCGCCACGATGACCGGGTCGCCCTCGCGCGGATTGCCGTTGAAGTGCAGCTCCGCCGGCACGTTGGCTCGGCGGTAGACCATGAATGACGCGTCCGCGGCCTTGAGCTTGTTGTAGGCAGACGCCGCTGCCTGCTCGTCGGGCGCGTAGAGAAACGAGCCGACGGTCGTGAATCCATCGAGCGGCGTGAACGTATCGAGGTCGATCCATCCGCCCTGAATTCTCTCCATGCCGTGGTCGGAGACGATGATGAGGTCAATGGGCAGATGGAGCGCGTTCAGATCCTTCTCGAGCGTGCCCATCAGCGCGTCCACCTGCTTCACCGCCGTCGCGGTCTGCGGGCTGTCGGGGCCGAACTCGTGCCCGGCGTGATCCACCTGCGCGTAATAGAGCGTGATGAAATGCGGCCGCTGCCCGGGCGGCAGCCTGAGCCAGGCAATCACCTGCTCGATGCGCGATGCGTCGGGGACGCTGTTATCGAAGTGCAGGTAGTAAGTCGGGCGCTGGCCGGCGATCTCCGCCTCCGAGCCCGGCCAGAAGAAGCACGCGGTGCGCATGCCCTGCTGCTCGGCAAGCGACCACAGCGGCGTGCCGCCGTACCAGGAGCCGTCGGTGTTCGTCTTCGGATTGGAGTAGGTATAGCGCTCCTTCCGCGCGGGATCGTAGAACGAATTGCCGACGATGCCGTGATGCTCGGGGTAAAGGCCGGTCACGATGGTGTAGTGATTGGGAAACGTGAGCGACGGATACGCCGGGATCATGCCCTTCGGCACGCTGGCGCCGTGCGCGGCGATGGCCAGCAGATGCGTCGCGCCGTATTTTTTCGCGTAGTCGTAGCGGAAGCCGTCGAGCGAAACCAGCACGACGTAATGCTTGTCGATCTGCGCAGCGGCGTTCGGGCCGTGATCGACGGTGATGACCGGCGCCACCTGCGCCTGCGCCGCGCAAACCAGCACAGAAATTAAAAAAGACAGCCAGCTCGCCTTTCGGACCATGCTTGCCTCGCTCCCAGGGCTCGACGCCAACCGCTAACCGCCAGAGACTAAGCGCTCGCTGCCTCGAACTCCTCGCCGACCCAGCGCGTGAAGGCCTCGCTCGACTGGCTGCGTCCCAGAAATTGTTCGACGATGGCGCGGCCGGGGAGTGAGCCGCCCGGCTCGAGCACCGCGCGGCGATATTTCATCGCGACCGGCGACTCCAGCAGCGCGTGGCGCGGGAACTGGCTGAAGAAATCGAGCGCGATCACCTTGTCGTAGAGATAGGTGTAGTAGTTCGACGAGTAGCCGGTGAGGTGCGTGAAACTCGCGTACATGCGATTGCCCTCGACCCACGCGTACGGCAGGAAGCGCGCGTAGAGCTCGCGGAACAGCGCGTCGGGATCGAGCCCCGCCGGGCTGAGCCGGTGCGTCTCCAGCGAATACGTGGTGTAGAGCAACTGGGTCCTCACCCAGTCCGCGCGGCCGAAGGCTCCCGCGCGATTCATGCGCTGCACCAGTTCGGCGGGGATCGGCTCGCCCGTTTCGTAGTGGTGCGCGAAGGTCGCCAGCAGCTGCGGATCGCGGAAGAATTCCTCGAGCATCTGCGAGGGCACCTCGACAAAGTCACCCTCGGTCGCGATGCCGCTGATGCCGGCCCACCGCTGGCGTCCGCCGAGGAGCGCGTGCATGAGATGGCCGAACTCGTGGAAGAACGTCACCACGTCGGAATACTGCAGGAGAGCGGGGTTTCCGTCTTTCGGCTCGGGAAAATTACAGATGAGCGCGGCCTCCGGCAGCTGGCTTCCGGCGATGCCCGGCACCAGCGGATGGGCGGAAAACCACTTGTCCTTGCCTTCCCGCGGATGCATGTCCAGGTAGAAGCGCCCGGTCAGCTCCGACCCATCCCAAACTTCCCACGCACTGACCGCCGGATTCCACACTGCGGGATTTTCAATCCGCCGGAAGCGCACCTGGAACAGCTTCTCCGCCGTCGCCAGCACTCCCGGCTCGACGCGCGCGTAGGGAAAATAGGGCCGCACCGACTGCGAATCGAAGTCAAAGGCTGAGCGCCGGTACTGCTCCAGCCAGTAGGCGCGGCTGGCCGAGTCAATTTGTCGCAGTCCCGGTTCCTTTTCCTGGGCGAAGGCGAGGATCATCGCGTATTCCTTCTCCGCCCCGGCGCGGCTGGCCGCGTCGAGATCGTCGAGAAACGCCTGCATGTTGGCAGCCGACTCCATCATCTGATCGGCGGTCGCCAGATCGGCCCAGTGCGGGAAGCCGAGGATCGTCGCCATCTCCTGCCGGATCGCCAGCAGATCGAGCAGCACCTGATGGTTGGCCGGATACGCGCGGGTGTTGTAGGCGATCAGCATGCGCCGCCGCAGATCGCTGGAGCGCGCGAAGGTCATCACCGGCAGGTAGTCAGGAAAATCGGTGGTGAGCGTGATTTTGCCATCCTCGCCGGGCGGATGAGCGGCGAGATAATCCGGCGGCAGGCCGTCAAGTTCCGCGGCGCCGTCCAGCGTGACGGTGTTGCCGCCCTCCTGCACGTTGCGCGCAAAGGCGAGGCCGAGCAGCGTGGCTTTATCCTGCAACTCCTTGATCTTCGCGCGCGTCGCGTCGTCGCGATCCACGCCTGCCAGTCGATACTGCAGCAGCGTGCGGTCGAGATAATGCTTCGTGGCGGCATCGGCAGCGCTCGCGTCGACGACCGCCAGTGCCTGGTACACGTCGCGATTGAGCGACAGCTCGACGCCGGCCTGCGAGATCCGCTGCAGCAGTCCCTCCGCGGCGTCGCGCACTTCCTTCTCCGGGCAGACGCTGTGCATCAGGCCCGTCTGCGACCCGGCCAGCCCCAGCTCGGCAATGGCGTCATCGTAGGCGCGCAGCGTGTGCTCCAGCGTGCGCGGCGAAGAAGCAACGGCGCGCTCGACGGCTTCCCGGTGACGGCGCAGGCGCTCCTCGACCCACGTGGTGAGATTCTGCGGTGTGACGGAAGGATAGGCTGGCGTAAGCGAAGATGCAGCAGACGTGGACTCGGAAACCGGCGGGGCCATGAAGACAAACCTCTTCTCGCAGGGTATCGCAGATGCCGCGCCCCGCGCCGGGACAGATTCGAGCCGGGATCGCTACAAAATCTTCTTCCCAAACGCCGACGAGATGAGTTCCACCGCCAGGTCCGCCGTGCGGTTGTGCTCGTCGATCACGGGATTGACCTCAACGACCTCGAGCGAAACCATGCGCCCATGGTCGGCGATGATCTCCATGGCCAGGTGCGCCTCGCGATAGGTAGCTCCGCCGCGCACCGGCGTGCCGACGCCGGGCGCGTCCTCGGGATCGATCCAGTCCATGTCGAGCGAGACGTGGTAGCCCGCGGTGCCGCGGCCCGCCGCGCGCAGCGCCTCTTCCATCACCGTGCGCATGCCGCGCTCGTCGATGTCGCGCATGGTGTAGACCTCGGTCACGCCGGCGGCCTTGATGTTTTCCTTTTCCGTTGCATCGATGTCGCGCACGCCGATCAGCACTGTGTTGTCCGGCGAGACCTTCGGCGTAAAGCCGAGCAGATTGGAAAGCGGCTCCGGACCGAGGCCGAGGAGCGCGGCCAGCGGCATGCCGTGCACGTTGCCGCTGGGCGAAGTGGCCGGCGTGTTGATGTCGGCGTGCGCGTCAATCCAGATGAGCCCGATTTTCTGATTCTGCTTGCGGTAGAACTCCGACACGCCGGAGACGCTGCCCGCCGCCACCGAGTGATCGCCGCCGAGGATGACCGGCGTCATGCCCTCATTCAGCGCCTTCTCCACCATCTCGGCCGTGCGCGAGCAGGTCTCGGTGATTTCCTTCAGGTAACGCGCGCTCTGGTGGCCCGAGGACTTCGTCTCCGCGAGCGCCACGCTGATGTTGCCGCCGTCGCGCACTTCATGCCCGAGCGCTTCCAGCCGCGCTTCGAGGCCCGCGACGCGCACCGCCGACGGACCCATGTCGACGCCGCGGCGCGATGCGCCGAGATCGAGAGGCACGCCGATCACTTTGATCTTGCGCGGCGGCAGCGACTGCACGCCGAGGTAGAGGCCGGGGGCATTCGCCGTCCGGGGTCGAAATTCAATGGCCTTGGGCATAGGGTCACGCATTCGTGCGCTACGGATAGATTCGGTTCAGCGTCCTCGCAAACGGAATGGTCTCGCGCACGTGGTCGAGCCCGCAGATCCACGCGACCGCGCGCTCGACGCCCATGCCGAATCCGGAGTGCGGAACCGAACCATAGCGCCGCAGATCGAGATACCACTGGAACGCATCGATTGGCAACTGATGCTCTTCGATCCGCTTCTTCAGCAGCTCGTACGATGCGATACGCTGCGAGCCGCCGATGACCTCGCCGTAACCCTCCGGGGCCAGCACATCGACGCAGAGAGCGTACTTCGGCTCGTTCGGATCGGGCTCCATGTAGAACGCCTTCACCGCGGCAGGATAGCGATGCACCATGACGGGGCGATCGAACTGAGAAGAAATGTAGGTCTCGTCCGGCGAGCCGAAATCGTTGCCGTACTCGAACGGCGCCTCCAGTAAGCCCTTCGCGTGGGCGTCGTTGAGCATGGCCACGGCTTCGTCATAGCGCAGGCGCGGGAACGGTGGCTTGATCGCCTCCAGCTTCGTCACGTCGCGGCCGATGGTCTTCATCTCGGCGGCGCGGCGTGTGAGAACGCGATCGACGATGAAGCTGATGAAGTTCTCCGCCAGCCCCATCAGGTCGTCGAGCGTGGCGAAGGCCCACTCCGGCTCGACCATCCAGAACTCGGTGAGATGGCGGCGCGTTTTCGATTTCTCCGCGCGGAACGTGGGGCCGAACGAATACACCTTGCCCAGCGCCAGCGCCGTGCTCTCGATGTAAAGCTGGCCGCTCTGCGTCAGGTAGGCCTCGTCGCCGAAGTACTCCACGGGAAACAGCGTGCTGGTGCCTTCGCAGGCGGCCGGCGTCAGGATCGGCGGATCGGTGAGGATGAACCCGTTATCGTCGAGGAAATCGCGCGCCGCCTTGATGATCTCCGCGCGCACGCGCAGGATCGCAGCCTGGCGCGGCGTACGCAGCCAGAGATGGCGGTGCTCCATCAGGAAATCGGTGCCGTGCTCCTTCAGCGAGATCGGGTACGGAGCGTCCTCGGGCACGCGCTGCAGCACCTCGACGTTCTCCACGTCCAATTCGTAACCGCCGGGCGCACGTTTGTCGGCGCGCACCTTGCCGGTCACGATGACGGAGGACTCCTGCGTGAGGCCCTTGACGGTTTCGAAGACTTCCGGCGTGACGGAAGCTTTCGGCACGATCCCCTGGATCGTCCCGGTGCCGTCGCGGAAGATGGGAAAGAGCAGCTTGCCGCTCTCGCGCAGGTTGTAGAGCCAGCCGTGCAGCGTCACGGTCTGCCCTTCGTGCTGCCCGATGCTGCCAATGGTGGATAGCGGCGCTTTTGTCGCCGTCTCGGTTACAGTTGGTGCATTCTCTTCAGCCATATCGCTTCCCCTGACCCCGCCTGTGGCCTGTAGCCCGCAAACGCTAGTACCTCTCAAACGCCTTTCGCGCCTTTTCTCCCACGCTCTCGGCGGTTTCGCCCAGCGTGTAATGGATTTCGAGCACGCCGGCCGGCGTTTGCGGCGCGGATTTCAGCTCGGCCATCGTCTCGTCCCACGCGATCGCCCCATCGCCCGGCCACAGATGCGCGTCCTTGTCGCCCTTGTTGTCGTGCAGATGCGACGAGCGCAGGCGCGGCTTCAGATCGGCGAGCGCGGCGGCAACGCCATCGCCCAGGTGCGCATGTCCCACGTCGATACACACGCCCACATCGTTCAGGTGCCCGACGGTCAGAATCTCATTCAGGTGCGCGGGCTTGGTCACATCGCCCTGCAGATTCTCGACCAGCAGCTTCACGCCCAGCGGCCCGGCAAATGCTTTCAGGTGCTCGAGCGCCGTGATGGAATGGTCGATCGCGCGCTCGCCCCACTCGTCCTCGCGCTCGCCGAGGTGCAGGATGAGAAACCGGAAGGGGATCTGTTCGGCGGCCTCGAGCGACCGCTTCACTTCATCCATGGCGTCGATGCGGCGCGACTTGTCGCTGTGGATCACATTGACGGCCGGCGCTCCGCTGCGGCCCATCTCCACATCGGGATAGAGCGGCGCGTGCATCGAGAACGGCTCGACGGTGCTCGACCGGAACCACTCCGCAATCTCGCGCACATGCGCGCGGCTGGTGTAGTCGAAATGCTGCCGCGCGGCAAACAACTCCACGCCCTGCGCTCCGGCGCGAGCGAAGACATCGAGAAGTCCCGGGTGCAGGCGATGATTGAGGAAGACGTGGGTCGAAATGGCTTTAAGCATGGAAGAAAAACTCGCGGTTGCCCGCACCTGTTATCTTCTCATCCTGCCCGATCGGGCGAAGGATTTCGATCAGCCGTTCATGGTCCCTGTTCGGCGGCGCGCGTGCCCTGGTGGAAGATCATCTGCCAGCGTCCGTCGCGGCGAACCCACACCGAACTGCGCAACGAAGCCGTGCCAGATTCGGGCCGGATCGCTCGCCACGTCACCAGCACGGCATCGGGCGTCAGCGGCCTCGCAACGAAATCGGCAAGCTCGATGCGCTGCGGATTCTCGGTGGCCAGATCGTCGAGGATCTGCTCCCGCGTGAAGACGCGGCCGGAGCTGCCGAACTCCACAAACTCTTCCGCAAGCAAAGACGCGACCGCCGAGCGATCGCGTCGAACGTCGGGCGCGAGCAGGCGCTCTTCGAGAGCGCGCAGCTCGGCCGCCAGTTGCTGGTTCATGGGCGAGCGGCGCTACTCCGCCGCGACTTCCTCGCCCTTCACGGTCACGCTGATGTGCGCGGTCACTTCGCGGTGCAGTTTCACCGGGATGTGGAACTCGCCCGTCGACTTGAGCGGTTCCTCGAGCTGCACCTTGCGGCGGTCGATCTCGAAGCCCTTCGACGCGAGGCCCTGGGCGATATCCGACGAGGTCACCGAGCCGAAGAGGTGATCGCCTTCGCCGACTTTGCGCTCGAAAACCAGCGCGACGGCGTTCAGCTGCACCACGAGTTGTTCCGCCTCGGCCTTCTCCTTGGCGGAGCGGCGGACGGCGGAGGCCTTCATCTGCTCGATCACGGCCTTGTTCGCCGGAGTCGCCTCCATGGCGAGGTTCTTCGGCAGCAGATAGTTGCGGCCATAGCCGTCGGCGACCTTCACAACGTCGCCGCGGTGGCCGAGGTTCGAGACGTCTTCTCTCAGAATCACTTCCATTTCGATCTCCTCAGGGCTCAGAGCACGGAGCTCAGAGCTCACGATGCGCGGTGGGACGAACTCCACTGGCCGCTGTTCCACTGGCCGCTGGCTGGTTCATCCGTGACCGCTTCTTACCTGCTTTTAGAACCGCGCCGCAAACGGCAGCAGAGCGATGTTGCGCGCCTGCTTGATGGCCCGCGTGAGCCGCCGCTGATGGGTGGTGCACACGCCGGTCAGGCGGCGAGGCACAATCTTGCCGCGCTCCGCCACAAAGCCCTGCAGCAGCCGCACATCGCGATACGAGATGGCGTCGATCTTTTCGGTGCAGAACTTGCAAACCTTCTTGCGGCGGAAAAACTTGCGTCCGCCAGGACCGCCGGGGCCCCCAGGGCCACGTCCGCCAGGACCGGAAGGCCGGCCCGCAGGAGCTTCCGAGCGGGGTGCAGGTGTCGTCGTTTCGTCAGGCATTTTATTTCCTCCGGCCAGGTCGCGCCCGAGCGCGCCGGCCTCATTTCCAGTGGATCTTTTCGCAGTCCGCGATTAGGCGCTGGCCTGCGTGGTGGTTTCCGCGGGAGCTGCCGGAGCAGGCGCGGGTTCCGCGGGCGCTTCCTGCTGCGGCACAGCGCTCAGCTTCTTGCGCGTGGCGCGGATGGCGCGAACCTTGGCGAGGCGCTTGTCCTCTTCGTCCATGCGGACGGTGATGAACTTGATCACCGGCTCGCTGACGCGCAGGCGGCGCTCCAGTTCGGCCACCAGCGCTCCGCCGGCTTCCACCGTCAGCAGCACGTAGTTGCCTTCGTTGAACTTGCGCACCAGGTAAGCCAGCTTGCGGCGGCCGAGCTTCTCGGTCGACTTCAAGGCGCCTCCGCCGTTGGTCACCGTTTGCTCGAGGCCCGCAATCAGCTTGTCCAGGTCCTCGTCGGCCACGTCGGGCCGCACGATAAACATCACTTCATAAATACGCTGCATCGTTGCTTCTCTTTCTCACCGGACCAGCGGCCCGGCCTGAATATTCGCTTCCGTGTTCCCGAAACTTCCTACTGCGCCGCCGCTCCGTTGCCGCTGTCGTCCGCGTCCCGGCGGTTGAACTCGTTCATGGCGGCCCCGATGCCCCGGGTGACCACCATCTCGACGGCGCGTGCCACCCGGTCGAGGACCGGATCCATCGCCGTCAGATCCCTCTTGCTCATCGGCGTCAGCAAGTAATCCCTGCCGCGGCGAAAAGCCTCTTCGCGAACGCCCGGCTGGGCCCCCACTCCGATGCGGATGCGCTTCCACTCGTCCGTTCCCAGAACTCCTGCAATGGAACGCGCCCCGTTGTGTCCCGCCGGGCTGCCGCGCTCTTTCACGCGCACGGTGCCCAGCGGCAAATCCAGTTCGTCGTACACCACCAGCAGGTCTCCGGAGGCCTCGACGCCGAACTCGTCGATCAGCGCCCCCACCGATACCCCGCTCAGGTTCATGAAGGTTTCCGGCTTGGCCAGGATTACCTCCCGGCCCCCGATCTGCACCTTCGCCGTGAGCGCTCGGCAGCGGCGGTTGCCGACCACTGCGTTGCACTCCGTGGCGATGCGGTCAATCGCCAGAAACCCCGCGTTGTGCGGCGTGAACTGATACTCGATGCCCGGATTGCCGAGCCCAACCACCAGATACGCGCCGCCCGCCACTTACTTCTTGCCGCCCTTTTCGGCTGCGCCCTTCTCGGGAGCCGCAGCTTCGGCGGTTTCCTGCTTGCCCTTCTTGACGACTTCCGGCTCGGCCGGCGCCGCAGCCGCTGCTGCCGCCTCGGCATCCGCCGCGGGAGCCACTTCTTCCTTCACCGACGTGATGTGCGCCACCGGCGTGTCTTCCGGGGTGAGGAACTTCAGCTTGCCGGCATGCGGCAGATTGCTGACGCGCAGCACCATGCCGAAGGCCAGCTCGGTCACATCGAGCGAAATGTTCGACGGGATATCCGTCGGCAGGCACTCGATCTCCACCTCGCGCAGCATCTGGTCAAGGATGCCGCCCTGCGTCTTCACGCCCACCGGCACGCCCACCAGCTGAATCGGAACTTCCACGCGAATCGGCTTGTCGAGCGCGATGCGCTTGAAATCGATGTGGATCAGCTTGCCCTTGATCGGCTCATACTGCCAGTCGACGATCATCACTTTCGCCGTCGCGCTGGGCAGCGCCAGATCGAAAATCGAGTTGTGGCCCGATTCCGAATGCAGGATCTTCTGGATCTGCTTGGGGTCCACTTCCACGGCAACGGCGGGCTCGGCCGCTCCATACACCACGGCGGGAATTTTGCCCTTGGCTCGCACGCGGCGTGCCGCGTTCTTGTTGAACTTGCCCTCGCGGGGCACTGCGCTGACTGTTTCCTGGGTAATCATGTCTTTCTCCTTCGGGCACGGAAGAACAGCTTCTGGCTGGTGGCTGGTAGCCTGCTGCTACCCGCTCTCTGCTTTCAGCTTTCTCCGCTCCCTTCTGTACGGCCACGTTTTGCGCGGCCGCCAATTGATGTTGCAGAATTCCGGAGCCATCGGCTCCAGCCATTCCAATCTTCTCCAGCCCGGCGTCTCTAACCGCTAGCTGCTGGCTGCCAACCGCTGCTCTTCAGCTGAACAGCGTACTGACGCTGGTCTCCATGTGAATGCTCTCGATGGCCGCACCCAGCAGGCCGGCCACCGACAGCACCTTCAACTTGCCCGACTCGATCAGCGACCGCGCTTCCGGGCGCAGCGGGATGGAATCGGTCACCACAACCTGCTCGAGGCGCGAATTCAAAATGCGCTGCAGCGCTTCACCCGAAAGCACCGCATGCGATGCGCCTGCATACACGTTGGTGGCGCCCTCGGCCAGCAGCGCGTCCACCGTTTTCACCAGCGTGCCCGCCGTATCGATAATGTCGTCGACGATCAGGCACGTCCGTCCCTCAACCTCGCCAATCACGTGCATCACTTCCGTCACGTTGATGTCGGTTCGCCGCTTGTCGACAATGGCCATCGGCACGCCGAGCTTGGTCGCAATCACGCGAGCGCGCTCCACGCCGCCGGCATCCGGCGAAACCACGGTGAGATCCGGCAGGTTCAGCTCTCTGAAGTACCCAATCAGCACCGGACTCGCAAAGAAATGATCGACCGGAATGTTGAAAAATCCCTGAATTTGGGCCGCGTGCAGATCCATAAAGAGCGCGCGGTTGGCGCCGGCGGTCGTGATCAGATCGGCGACCAGCTTCGAAGAGATGGCGACGCGGGGACGATCTTTGCGGTCCTGGCGCGCGTATCCGTAGTACGGAACCACCGCCGTGATGCGGCCCGCCGATGCCCGCTTGAGCGCGTCGATCATGATCAGCAGCTCCACCAGGTGCTGATCGACGGGGTAGCAGGTCGGCTGCACGACGAAGACATCCGCGCCCCGCACGTTCTCGACGAGCTGGAAGTAGACCTCGCCGTCGGCAAACCGCTGCAGGCGCGTCTCGCCCAGGGTGACGCCAATGTGCCGGCAGATGGCCTCCGCGAGCTCGCGATTGGCCGTGCCGGAAAAGATTTTGAAACGCCTGTCATCATTCGATAAACGCGAACGCCGCGTCTGCTGCTTTGCTTTGGCGTCGGACTGCGATGAGGCGGAAGGCTGATTGCCCTTGCCGTCTCCCTGAGGAGCCGCGGCTCCCGTGGTCACTTCCATCGTGTCGGTCTTCACAAGATTTCTCCAGCTGGTTTGCAGGACATCCTGTTGGTGTTACGGCGCGGTTGACGCCGCCCTGACTGCTACGATCTGCTGCTGACTTGCTGACTACTACCTGCCGACTGCTCCATCTTTGGCTGGGCGACCAGGACTCGAACCTGGACTGAGTGCTCCAAAGGCACTTGACCTACCATTAGTCGATCGCCCAGTGAACCCAGCGAAAAACTTCCAGCCTAACGCTCTCAGCAAGATACTTTCAGCCAGATACTGTCAGCATCCGGGCCGCGAGCGGGATTTCCTTTAAGCCTCGCCTCAGCCCCGACATAAACCCTTGCAGCCTTACCTGCCCGCATTTCGCTGACAGTCTCTTGCTGACCGTCTTTCGCTGAACGTCCCTCGCTGACCGCCCTACTGCTCGATCATTGAGCGCCAATACTCTTCCCGCGGCAACGTTCTGGTCCGCAGCGACCGAACGCCCGCCGCGCTGAGCCTGGCTTCCGCCGCCGTTGCCGCTTTCGCCGATCCGTAGAGCCCGAAGAGGGCCGATCCGGAACCCGAAAGCGCTGCGCAGACCGCTGCCTCCTCCGGATTGCCCGAATCCGCAAGAACGCGCTTGATTTGTCCGAGGAAGGGATGCTGACGGAAAACGACATCTTCGAAGTCATTTTCGATCCCGGCTCGGACAAGCGCGATCAGCGGATTCACCGCTTCGGCAAGGTCGCCGCCCTGGGCGGTGACACCGGAGGAGTTCGTGCCTGCTTCCGGGCGCAACGCCGCGGAGAGAGCTCGACTCAACATCGATAGTCTATCGGAGCCAGCGAAGCCGGTCAACGTTAAGTCGGCGTTTTCGGCGGATCGGATCCGTTCCCGACCGCTCGCGCCGGAGCCTTCTGAACGCTGAACGCCGAACGCTGAACGCTGCCCTTCATCCCACTCGCGGAAAGCCTGCGGCGTCGAGACTCCCACCTCCGGCAGCGCCAGCACGCACTCCGTCGACGGAAAATCCCCCAGGGGCGAGACCTGCTCGCCTCGGCCCACCCCCAGCACCGCCCCGCCAATCAGAAAAAGCGGCACATCCGACCCAACCGCAGCAGCAATCCGCAGGCGCTCCGCTTCGGGCAGGGGGCCGATTCCCTCCCGCTCCAGCTCATGTTCCAGGCCAACCAGGGCAGCAACCGCGTTGGCCGATCCTGCGCCCAGGCCGCCCTGCACGGGTAGCCGCTTTTCGATGTGGATCGCGACTTCGGCCGTCGCCCCCATCGCGGCCAGCGCCCGCTCGACCATCTTCCAGGCGGTGTTGCGGCCGTCCAACGGCACGCGCTCGTCGTTGCTGGTCAGGGTCAGGCGGGTCTCGGCCGCAAGACGTGCCTCAACGGTGACCCAATCGTGCGCCGCGAGCGTTTGATAGCAGGTGGCGAGCGCGTGAAATCCGTCCGGACGCGCCGGCCCGATCGCCAGCCCCAGGTTGATCTTGCAGTAGGATCGAACCGTCGTCGCCATCGCTACGATTCTATTTCCCCGGTTTGATTTTTCTTGACAGCGGCCGTCAAGGCGGACAAAGTTGACCCACTTCTCGTTTTGCGCCGATCGATCATCTCCTGACCGTCAGGATTTCATCCGGTTTCATCCGCTTCTCTCCAAAATCGCGTTGTGTCGGAGGCGACAATGCATCTCCTGCATACCTTCGGTCACCTGCTCATTCTGCTCGTGCAATACGCGGTCGCGCTGCGCGTCCCGGTCTTCGCCGCCGTCTTTTTGCTCGCCTTCCCCGTGCTGGCCTTCTATCCCCTGCGCGCTCTGTTTCGGGGTCTCTTCGACCAAACGCCGGCCAGCCTGTTTCTTGTCGCCCTGGCGACGGCGGCGCTGGCGGGAACGGCTCTCAAAACCGGCTGGCTGTTCTACGCGCGTATGGTGGGTTACTACCCGGTCAGAGGACCGCTTCATATTCTTCGCTTCAGTCCGGCGCATCAGGCCGACTGGCTGCTGGCCCTCCTTCTCCTCAGCCTGCCGACGCTCATCGGCGCTGTTGTCCTCTCGCGGAAGACCCAGTCCGTGGCCGCGCTGCTGGCCGCCGGCGTCGCCGGCCTGGCCGTCGCCGAGGCGCTGGCGTGGGCTCTGCTTCGAGTGGGCACCAACCCACTGCTGCCGCAGGTGGCCGCGCTCGAGCAAGCCCGTCCGGGAGCCTGGTTCCTCCATCACATCGCAGGCGGCAATCCCTATGGCTTCGCCGATCACATCTCCGCTGCGATCGCCTTTCTCATGACCTTCGTCCTCTGGGTCTTCCTGGGCGTTTACGGCTATCGCAGTCTCGGCAAGCCGAAAACCGTTCCGGCTCTCGCCTCGTTCTATCTGCTGGTCATGATGGTGACGTGGATGCTCGGTGGCCTGGCCTTCACGCTCGATACCTGGCATCTTCCGTTGCTTCTCTTCATCGTCGTGTACGGAATGATCACGGCCCTCACCTCGCCCGCCGATCACGTCTATCGCCTTGTGCCGCTGGCTCCCGAGTCTGCGCCGAATCCCGCCGATGCGCTTCTGGCCACCGGAGCGCCGGCCGTCATCGTCGTCGCTGCCGAGGGCGGCGGCATTCAGGCAGCCGCCTGGGCCGCCCAGGTCCTCGCAGGGCTGCGTGCGAAATTCGGCTCCCGCTTCGACTCCGCTCTGCGCATGATCAGTTCCGTCTCCGGCGGAAGCGTCGGCTCCGCTTTTTACCTGGACTGGCTGCTCCATCCCACGTCTGCGAAGAATCCCGTCGAATCCGCTTCCGACTCGAGCCTCGACGAGGCCGCGTGGGGACTGGCCTGGCCCGATTTTCTGCGGGCCATCCTGCCCTGGTTTTTCGCCTGGACCATCGACCGCGCCCGAGCCATTGAGCGCGCGTGGTCGAACAACGGCTCCAGCGATCCCGGCCAGGAGCGCCTCACACACGCCCTGAGCACCTGGCGCAAGGAGATCACCGCCGGCCCGAAAATTCCCGCCATCATCATGAACTCGACCGTCGTCGAAGATGGCTCGCGCGTCCTCATGGGGACGACGGCGCTGGAGCGTTGCCTCGCCCCTCTCGCGCGCATCGACGCCGCCGAGCTCAACCGCATCGACGACACGGTCATGGATATCTCAGCCGCCACGGCCGCTCGACTTTCCGCCTCCTTCACCTGGGTCAGTCCCGCCGCCCGCGTGGAGAAGAACTCCCGCCGCCCGCACCTGGTCGACGGCGGCTACTACGACAATTACGGCATGGCCACGCTCGTCGAATGGCTCGATGAGGCCCTCAACGGGGCCGTCAATCGTCAGGCGAGCCTGCCGCGGATTCTTGTCCTGCAGCTTCATTGCTCGCCCGTGGAGGGCGACGAGGCCGACCGCCAGCGCCGCGAAGCCATTGGGCGCCTGGGCTTCTCGGCGGCCATGCGCGCGCCCGCAAGAAACGCTGCCGCCGGCAACACCGAGCTGAAGCACGGCAATCGGGGCTGGTTTTTCCAGCTGTTCGCGCCCATCCAGGCCGTGCTCGGGGTTCGCAGCGCCGGCCAGATCGCGCACAACGATATCGAGCTCGATCTGCTGCAGGCGAAGTGGAAACAAAAGGGAGTCGATATCGAAACGGTGTCCTTTGTCTTTCCTGACAAGAACGCGCCGCTGTCGTGGCACCTGATCCAGGAGCAGAAAGATGCAATCCGCGCCGCATGGCAGAGTCAGATGGGCGAGCCCATTCGCAAAGTCGACGAATTCCTGCGCGCTCCCGCCGCCGAGCCCGAGCGTTCCCCGGTTGCTGCCGGACACGCAGAGTAGCCGCTCTTACTCCGCCCGCAGGCTCACCACCGGATCCACCGCCGCGGCGCGCCGCGACGGCAAATAGCTGGCCAGCAAAGCGGCTGCAGCGAGGACCAGCGGAACCGTCGCGAACGTCAGCGGATCGAGCGGGCTGATGGCGAAGAGCAGGGATCGCATCAGGTGCGTCAGTCCAGCCGCGGCTCCGACGCCGATCGCGACGCCTGCCGCAGTCATGGCCAGAGCCGAGCGCACGAACATCCAGCTCAGCGTGCTCTTCTGCGCGCCCAGCGCCAGGCGTATGCCGATCTCCCTCGTCCGCTGCGAGACCGCGTACGAAATCACGCCGTAGATCCCGATGATGCTCAGCGCGAGGGCCATGGATCCGGCGATCGCCAGCATTACCAGCGTGAAGGAGGTGCGGGCCATCGATTGCCCATAGATTTCCTGCATCGTCCGCACCGACGCCACCGGCAGGTTTGCGTTGACTTTTGCCACCGCCTGCTCCACCTGGCTCACAAAGCTTTCCGTCCCGGCGCGGCTGCTGTGCACGACGAAGATCGGCTGGTGCAGCGCAGTCGCCGGGTGCCCATCCGTGTATGGATTGTTGAGCATCGCCGGCCAGTAGATCGTCGGCGGAGCCGCCGCGTCCACGCCGTTGTGCCGAACGTCTTCCACCACGCCGACCACCTGCTGCCAGGGTGTGCTGCTGAACTGCCGCACGCGCTTGCCCACGGCCGCGGCCGCCGAGCCCCACGACTCGCGCGCAAAGCCTTCTGAGACGACGATGTTGTTGCGCAGCCCGTACACGTCGTCCCAGTTGAAGTCGCGTCCCGCCACCAGCCGCGTCCCCATGGTGTGGAAGTACCCCGGTGAAACGTAGTTGTACAGGCGCAGCGGAGGCAGCGCGGCCGCGTAGCTCTTGCCTTCCACGCGAATCTCGTCCCAGTTGGGACTGATCCCCTCCATCGGCACCGCCGCCGCAAAGCCCGCCGAACGGACGCCCGGTATGGCTTGCAGCTGATCCGCAATCTCGTTCTCCGTGCGCAGCACCATCTGCGGATCGCGGATCAGTAAATCCGGAATCGAGATTCGAAGTGTCTGCACGTGCGCCGCATCGGCAAAGCCCGGTTCCACGCTGCGCAGCGCCATAAAGGTGCGAATCATGAGCAGGGCGCACACGAGCAGCACCAGCGCCATCGCTACCTGCGCCACCACCAGCACCCGCCGCGTCCGCTGCCGCGTGCGGCTCGCGCTGGCCGTCCGGCTTCCGCTGCCCAGCGTCAGGCTGGCTTTCGCCCGGGCGTACTTCCACGCCGGAATCGCCCCGAAGAACAGCCCGGAGAAAACCGCCAGCAGCAGCGTGAATCCCAGCGAGCGCGCATCGAGCGCGACCTCGGAGAGCCGCGGCAGGTTCGTCGGCCCCACAGAGACCAGCATCCGCAGGCCGACCCACGCCACGCCCACCGAAAGCACGCCGCCCATCAGTCCCAGCAGCACGCTCTCCAGCAGCAGCTCCCGCGCAATGCGCGCGCGCCCCGCGCCCAGCGCCGCGCGAATGGCCAGCTCGTGCTGCCGCGATTCGGCCCGCACCAGCAGCAGATTCGCCACGTTGGTGCACGCGATCAGCATCACCAACCCAACTGTGGCCATGACCACCCACAGCACCCCGCCCACGCTGCCGGTGACCTGGGCCTTCATCGTGCGGAAAGCGGGCGTGATCCTCCAGGTCTTGTAGACTTGCGGACTATTCGTCCCCGGACCGTTCGACCAGGTGTCCATCCACACCGGAATCAGCCGCGCGATATCGGCGTCGGCCTGTGCCAGCGTCACGCCCGGCTTCAGCCGCGCCATGCCGGCGAAGCCAAAGGGCGCCAGTTTCTCATTCACCGGATCGAAGGCCAGCGGCAGCAGCAGCTCGAAATCCTCATCCATCAGGCGGAAGCCGCGCGGCATCACCCCCACGATTTCCCGCGGCTGCGCGTCCACTTCAATCGTCCGCCCGATCACGCCACGGTCGCCGCCGAAGCGCCGCATCCAGCAGCCGTAGCTCAGGATCGCCGTTTTCGCCCCGCGCGGATCCTGATCCGTCTGCCCGAACCATCGCCCCAGCATGGGCGGCACATTCAGCGTCTCCAGCACGCCGCCGCTCACGTCATCGGTCAACACCTGGTCGGGCTTCGCCACGCCCGTCAGGTTTGCCAGCGTCGAATACCACACTCCCATCGACTGGAAGCTGCGGTTGTGCTGAGAGAACGTGAAGTACATGGAGGGCGAAAGCTGCAGACCGCTGGAAAAGCCGGACAGGCCGCCCGCCCCCGGCGCTTCCAAATGCAGCGCCACCAGCCGGCCCGGGTCGGGATACGGCAGCGGCTTCAGCAGCACGCAGTTCAGCACGCTGAAGACGGCGACATTGGCGCCGATGCCGATGGCCAGCGTCAGCAGCACAGTAACCGCAAAGCCCGGTGCGCGCGCCAGGCGGCGCAGCGCGAATTTCACGTCGCTCAGCAGTGCCTCCAAGCCCTCCCATTGCCAGGCTTCGCGGCTCTTTTGCTCGATCAGGGCTGCGTTGCCGAACTCGCGCCGGGCCTGCTGCTCGGCCTGCTGGCGCGAAAGGCCTTCTTCCATCAGCTCTTCCGCGCGCTCGTTGAGGTGTTCCTGGATCGACACGGAAATATCGTCGTAGCGCTTCTCGCGTCCCACCGTGCGCATGAGTCCAGCCATCGTCCCACCCTCCCTCACCCATTCGGTTGCCCCATTCCGGCGGGTATTGCCGGGTGCGGCGTTGCCTTCAGGCCGTGCCCAGCACCATCTGAATGCCCGCAAACATGCGTTCGAAGCTCGCCACTTCCCGGTCGAGGTGTTTGAGGCCGGCCTCGGTCACGCGATAAATGCGCGTGGGCCTGCCCTTGGCCGACACGCCGGTTTCGGCCTCGAGCCAGCCTTCGCGCAGCATCCGCTGCAGCGCCGGATAGAGCGAGCCCTCCTCCACCCGGAGCAGGTCGCCGGAGACCTGGCGGATGTGCTTGACGAGCGCATAGCCGTGCATGGGCTGGAGTCGAAGCGACTTCAGGACCAGGATTTCGAGGGCGCCGGGAAAGAGGTCGCGGTGTTCAGGGTTCTTCGCCATAGGCAGGAGTATACACAAAATACCCTTTTGCAAAATAGTATTTTGAAGGATAGTCTGGCAGCGGGTCGAGGCCGGTCACGGGTAGCGAGTAGCCGGGAGCGGGGAAAGCTGAGCCCCCCAAAGTCGCCGATGCGGCGCTGAAAGCCCGGCCGATATGGTGGCCGCACAGCGCTTTCCCGATCATTCAGCGAAGGTCTAGCGTGAAGTCGAAGGCAAGAAGAATCGTTGGTGGAGAGGGTGCGAAGGTAGTTCGAAATCTGTTTGAAGGGCTTATTTGAGCTTCCAACCGTACATCAGCTCGCGCCTCCGGTTCTCAATCATCTCAAGAAAAAGCCCGGCATCTGCTGGCGAAATGTTGCGGTCGCCTAGGGCAACCGTCACGACCTCAACCGCCTCACGCAGGTCATCGACGTCTGTGGTGTTCTGGAGCCATATTCGGTGACTCTCTAGGGCGGGGTCCTTTTCGCGGCCTTTCTTCGCGCGTGACATGGAATGCTTTAGCTGCCTCGCCTTATCGAGAATGAGTTGAACCAGCCGACCTATCCCAGAGTGCGCCCGCTGGGAGAAGGGGGCAAGCGAAAAGCTAAAGAGAGATTCGACTGTTTGGGATTATTGTGCCTTTTTAGGGCAGCACTAAGGACTCACGGCAGGCTTTCTGATAAGCCGATATCTTCCGGGTGCGTCAAACGACAAGACGCCAAGATCGCGCAGGACTTGAAGCTGCTGCCGAATCTTGGCGCGAATATGGCGATTGCCAGGATATGCCTCGGCAAAAGATTGCTCTCGCTCATAGAGGTCTGAAAGCCGGAATTCTTCTTTGCCCAGCGTTCTTACGACCCAGAGCGTTAGGGTAGCCCACCCGCGTTGATTTGCAGGAATATCAGAGAGAGGCAGAAATCGTCGAAATCTCTCGCGAACCTCGGCCTTTGAGGACCAGCTACCACCCTGGACGACGGCGATCTCTCCGTCGCTCGGGATTCTATCGAGGCGAATATTGCAGCCGATCCAGCCTGCGCGCCTCGCGTGGAGTCCGAGCGCTGGTCTTTGCTGGATCACAGCGGGAGTAAGGAAACTAGAGTGGATCGCCGTCAGCGAACTAATCTGCCAACGATCATTTCGTTCGAGCAGGCAAAGGGTCGGTGCCGAGCCTGAGTTGATTCGGGCAAGGAGTGCTGAGTATGCTCCGTCGATCAGGGATTTCAGCGGTCGTCTGCGGAAAGTCTTTAGTTCATAAAAGTGTCCGCACCTTTGGCACGAGAAATCCATTGCCTTTGTGTTCGGCGCGCTGCGCATCAAGCTGTCTGATTCGCATGCGAGGCAATAACTGTTTTCTGAAAACCAACATTCAGAGATGACTCGTGCACGCTGGGCAGGACTTGTATACGTCGCGCCAACACTCGTATCGCAAGTAAGCTCCATGTCGGATGCACAATCATGCCACTTAGGTTGATGGCGATCAATGGGTGCAGATCGGAGTGGGCTTGGAGCGAGCGCGTGAAGCTCGCCCTCATAGAGGTTGCGGCTCTCCGATTCCTAGCTGATCTCTTTCTAACGATCGGCCTTTTTAACGAACCGCATTTCCGCGAACCGCTTCCTGCGCACCCAGGCCTCGCCAACCGCTGACTGGCTAACTCGCTGCCCTTACAGGATGTACCGCGACAAATCCTGGTTCCGGACGATCGTGGAAACCATCTGCCGCACGTATTCGGGGTCGATGACGACCACCTTTTCGTTGCCGTTCGGGGTTTCGCGCTCGATCACCGGCAGCGGCGCGGTGGT
>DATJTG010000164.1:0-4421 GCA_035503555.1 Acidobacteriaceae bacterium
TACCTGGACAAGCGGGAATTCCGCCGTGCGCTGAAGGAGCGGGCGCTGGGCATTGCGAAGGTGGAGGCGGTATTCCACCAGGGCGCGTGCACGAACACGCTGGAAGACGACGGCGTGTACATGATGGACAACAACTTTACCTGCTCCAAAGAAGTGCTGGCCTATGCGCAGCAGCAGGGAGCGCCGCTGGTGTACGCCTCGACGGCGGCGGTGTACGGGTTGAGCGGGCCGGGACACTTTACTCCGGAGCTTGAGAACGAGAAGCCGCTGAATGTGTACGGATTTTCGAAGCTGGTCTTCGACCACTACGTGCGGAAGCGGATGGCGGAGGGATCGCTGGAGGGCACGGTGGTGGGGCTGCGTTACTTTAACGTCTACGGGCCGCGCGAAGGGCACAAGGAGCGGATGTCGTCGGTCATGCACCACTTCACGAAGCAGATGAAGGAAACGGGGAAGGTAAGGCTGTTCGAGGGTTCGGGTGGCTATGGGAACGGCGAGCAGCGGCGGGATTTTGTGTTCGTGGGCGACCTGGTGCGGCTGAATCTGTTCTTTGCGCAGACAGGACCGTATCCCGGGGCGAAGACATTTCAGGTGGTGGTGAATGCGGGATCGGGACAGGCACGCACATTTAAGGAAGTGGTCCATGCGCTGGAAGAAGTCCACGGCCCAACGAAGATCGAATACATCCCGTTTCCCGCGGATCTGAAGGAGCGCTACCAGCACTTTACGGAGGCGGACCTGACGGGGCTGCGCGCGACGGGGTGCGACCTGAAGTTTACGACTCTCGAAGAGGGTGTACGGGAGACGTTTGCGCACGCGGAGCCGGCGCTGGCCTGAGCGCGGCGCGGAGATTCACGGCAGGAACCGTTCAACAGCTTCAGCGAAGGATGCGGCGCGGGCGTCGGCCAGGGCCGCGGCTTCAGCAGCTCCGGCCTTCTGCGTCTGCGGGTCGCCATCGATGAAGACCGACGGGATGCCGAGGGTGCGGGCAGCCTGGATGTCGGAAATCGAATCGCCGATGAGCAGGCTGTTGGACGGGTTCATTTCCGGGAAATCGCGAAAGGCCTGCTCGAAGAGACCGGTCTTCGGCTTGCGGCAATCGCATTCGTCCTTGTCGTGCGGGCAAATATAGAAAGCGTCGATGCGGGCGCCGTCGGCGGCGAGGCGCTCCGCGAGGCGGGCATGGATAGCATCGACGCCGGCTCTGGTATAGAGGCCGAGAGCGATGCCGCGCTGATTGGAGACGACAATCACGGTTCGGCCGGAGCGGTTGAGAGCGCTAACAGCGGCAGCGACGCCAGGGAGCAGGTGGAATTCCTCCCAGTTGCGGATGTAGGCGCCTTCGGGTGGCTTGCGATTGAGCACACCATCGCGGTCGAGAAAGACGCAGCGGATGTTGGGAAAGGGAGCAGTCACCTGTGGGCCGTGCGAGGCATAAGCGCCATGCGCAGCTAGTATGATAGCGAAGAATCCTCGATGGAATTGACGGGCCGGGATCGGCGCGGCCTGGGAGCAGACGATGGCGGAGATGCCGGATCGTGTACGAGTTTTTGAACGGGCCATTGCCGATCACCACGCGGCGATCGAGACGCTGCGCGCGCAACTGCCGGTGCTGGAGCGTATTGCTGCAGAGATGACCCAGGCGCTGCTCAGTGGGAAGAAAGTGCTGTGGTGCGGGAACGGGGGAAGCGCGGCCGACTCGCAGCATCTGGCAGCGGAGTTGGTCGGGCGATTCCGGCGGGAACGGCGCGGGGCGGCCTCGATCGCGCTGACGACAGACACATCGATTTTGACCGCGGTCGGGAACGATTACGGATACGAGCAGATCTTCCGGCGGCAGGTGGAAGCGCTGTGCGCGCAGGGGGACGTCGTGGTGGGACTGTCGACTTCCGGCAACAGCTGCAATGTGTGCCTCGCGATCGAGGAAGCGCGGAAGCTGGGCGCGTTCACGGTAGCGATGACGGGCGCAGGCGGCGGTGCGTTGAAAGGCATCGCCGATGCAGTGCTGTGCGTGGAAGCAAAGGAAACGGCGCGGGTCCAGGAGGGGCATATTCTCTGCGGACACATGCTGTGCGACTGGGTTGATATGGCGCTGTGCGCGCGCGAGGCTGAGGCGCGATGATCCGGGATTTGCACCGCGTGATGCAGCTGATCGAAGGCGACTGGCGGCGCTCCCGCGTGCTGGTGGTCGGCGACGTGATGCTCGACCGCTACGTGTGGGGCGAGGTGGAGCGGATTTCGCCGGAGGCTCCGGTACCGATTGTGCGCGCGGTGCACCGGACGGAGCGCGCGGGCGGGGCGGGCAACGTGGCGATGAACCTGGCAGGGCTGGGCGCGCAGGCCGTTCTGCTGGGATTCTGCGGAGAGGACGCGGAGCGTGGGGCGCTGGAGGCTTGCGTGCGCGCGGCCGGGGTGGATGCGCGGATGACGGCGGTGGGCACCCATCCGACGACGACCAAGCTGCGCATCCTGGGCGGAAAGCAGCAGATGATGCGCCTGGATATGGAGCAGACGGATGGATATCCTCCGGAGGCATACGCGGCGTTGAGCGAGGCAATTGAGGCGGCCCTCGACGGAGCGCAGGCGCTGGTGCTTTCCGATTACGCGAAGGGCGTGCTGACAGAAGAGGTGTGCCAGCGCGCGATTGCGGCGGCGCGGCGGCGAGGAGTTCCGGTGCTGGTGGATCCCAAGCAGCGCGACCTGCGGCGGTACCGGGGAGCAACGGCGATCTGCCCGAATCTGTCGGAGCTGGCGGCGAGCACGGGTGCAGCGGCGAAAGACGTGGAGGCTCTGCTGACTGCGGGACAAAAGCTGGCGCCGGAGCTGGGAGTGAATTATCTGGTGGCGACGCTGAGCGAGAAAGGCATCGCGGTACTGCGGGAGGATTCGCGGTTCGTGGCGCCGGCGGTGGCACGGCAGGTATTCGACGTCTCGGGCGCCGGCGATACAGTCATTGCGACGCTGGCGCTGGCGCTGGCGAGCGGGCTGGAAATCGAAACGGCGGTGCAACTGGCAAATGTGGCGGCGGGGATCGTGGTCGGCAAGGTGGGCACGGTTCCGGTAACGCGGGACGAGCTGCTGACGAACCTTATGCCGGAGATCGAACTGCAGGCGCAGGAGAAGGTGCTGACGCTGGAAGCGTTGCTGGTGCGGGCGTCGGCGTGGCGATCGGCGGGGCAGAGCATCGTGTTCACCAACGGATGCTTCGACCTGCTGCATATCGGGCACATCACGCTGCTCGAGGACGCGCGACGTGAGGGCGACCGGCTGGTGGTGGCCATCAACAGCGACGCATCGGTGCGCGCGCTGAAGGGTCCGGCGCGGCCGATTGTCGGCGAGCGGGAGCGCGCGCGGATTCTGGCGGCGCTGGCAGCGGTGGACGCGGTGGTGGTGTTCGAAGAGCCGACGCCTCTGACGCTGATCGAGGCGCTGCGGCCGGATGTGATCGTGAAGGGCGGCGATTACCGCGAAGAAACCGTGGTGGGTGCGAAGGAAGTGCGCTCGTGGGGCGGTCGCGTGAAGATTGTGCCGACGGTCGCGGGATTCAGCACCACCAAGCTGATCGAGCGGGCGGGAAGCTAAGAAGAGGCCGGCGAAGGTCCGGCCAGCTGAGTACCGGTCAGCTAAAAGGCGGCTGGCAGAATGCCCGTCAGCGGAATCAGCGTGGAGCGGCGACGCCGTCCTTCTGGAACATCTGGCGGATGCCGCGGAGGGCCTGGCGGGTGCGCTCTTCGTTTTCAATCAGGGAAAAGCGGACGTGGCCGTCGCCGTATTCGCCAAAGCCGATGCCGGGGCTGACGGCGACTTTCGCGTCGCGCAGCAGCTTCGTGGAGAACTCGAGCGAGCCGAGGGCGCGGTACGACTCAGGGATGGGCGCCCAGACGAACATGGTGGCCCTGGGCGAAGGGACTTCCCAGCCAAGCTTGTTGAGGCCCTGGACGAGGCAGTCGCGGCGGCGCTGGTAATTGTCGCGAATCTCGGCGACGCACTCCTGCGGGCCTTCGAGGGCGAGAATGGACGCGACCTGAATGGGCGTGAAGGTGCCGTAGTCGAAGTAGGACTTGAGGCGCGCGAGGGCCGCGACCAGTTCGGCGTTGCCGACCATGAATCCGACGCGCCAGCCGGGCATGTTGTAGGACTTGGAGAGCGTGAAGAACTCGACGGCGATCTCTTTTGCGCGGGGGACTTCGAGGATGGAGGGCGCGCGATAGCCGTCGAAAACGATGTCGGCATAGGCGAGATCGTGGACGAGCCAGATCTCGTGCTGGCGGCACAGCGCGACGATGCGCTCGAAGAAGGCGAGGTCGACGCACTGCGTGGTGGGATTGGCGGGGAAGTTGAGGATGAGCATTTTGGGGCGCGGCACCATGAGGGCGATGGCCTGCTCCAGCTCGGCGAGAAACGCGTGGGCGTCGCTGTGG
>DATJTG010000165.1:0-11694 GCA_035503555.1 Acidobacteriaceae bacterium
GAACGGCTCAGCGATAGGAATGCCGAGCGAGCGCAGCAAATCCGACATGGGCGGATAGGCCGCCTGGTCGGAGCCAGTGACGCGGTGTCCCTTGAGTTGCAGCAGCCCGGCGAGCGATGCCATGGCGGTACCGCAGATTCCAATGAGATGAATATGCTTTTTATCCGGCATGAGTCACAACAGCGGGCGAGAGAATTCGTAACTGCGGAGTATCGTTTTCAGCCTTCAGTTCAGTTTCCAGCCCCAGCGGCAGCGTCACGTTGCCCGTCGACACATGCCCCGAGCGCAGACCGATGGCGATGGGAACGTCGAAGGGTTCGAGCACGCGGAGAATCACCTCCTCGAGCAGGCGCGGACCGGCGCCGGGCGAGGCGCAGTCAGGCATTTCGCCGAAGATCAATCCGCGGACGCCCTCGAACTTGCCCGCGAGGATCATCTGCCGCAGCATGCGATCGATCTGGTAGGGCTTTTCGCCCGCATCTTCCAGGAACAGCAATTTCCCTTCGGTTTGCGGCGCAAACCGCGTGCCCAGCGACGCAGTCAGGATGCTCAGGCATCCGCCGTAGAGCACTCCGCGTGCACGGCCCGGGCGCAGCACGCGCAACCCCTCGTCCGCGCCGGCTTCGACCAGACCGCCCGTGATCGCGGCATCGAAGCTCGCCAGGTGCACACCGTTCTCGACCGAAAAATCCGCAGCAACCATGGGGCCGTAAAACGCCACAAGGCCCACCTGATCGAGCAGCCAGGTCTGCACGGCAGTGTGATCGCTATACGCGAAGAACGGTTTGGGATGCGCGCGGATGAGGTCGAGATCGAGGCGCTCGAGCAGGTAGTTCGATCCGTAGCCGCCGCGGGTACAGAGAATGGCGGCGACGGAGGGATCGGCAAAGGCGGCGTGCAGGTCTGCCAGGCGCTCGTCTGCCGTTCCCGCGAAATACGGCGGCTGCTTGCCGTAGGCGTGTTCCGCGGCGACGGCATCGTAGCCCAACCCGCGCAGCGTCTCGATTCCGCGCGTGATGCGTTCCGGCTGAGCACTCGCGGCCGGCGACACGACGGCGATGCGGGCTCCGATCGGCACTGCGGGCGGCCTGAGCGAACTCTCAGCCAAGCAGAACCTCGCCCTCGGCGATCAGATTCGCCGGACCCGTTAGCACCATCTCGGTCCCAGGCCCGCTCCATTCCACAACCTGCGTGCCGCCCGGCGCGTGCACCGTGACCGGCGACCTGCCGCCGCAATACAGAAGCAGCGCCGTCGCGCAGGAGCACGTACCGGTGCCCGATGAAGTTGTCGGCCCAACACCGCGCTCGAAAATGCGAATCTCGATCTCATCGGCCCGGATGAGCCTGAAAAACAGCACATTGGTCTGCTGCGGAAATTCCCTGTGGAAGCAAATCTCGCGCCCCAGTTCGTTCCAGCCGCGTCCATGCGCGCGAAAGTTCGCGTCGTTCACCACGATGACGAAGTTGGGATTGCCCATCGAGACTTGCGTTCCGTAAACAACCGTCTTATCGGCCAGCGTCACCTGCATCGGCTTTGCTTCAGGCACGCCCATGCCCGCGGAGATCGTGTATTGACTCCCGTTCGCCTCGACGATGCGGCACGCGCGCGGGCCGGCGTCGGTCTCGAGCGTCACGACATCGCCGGGCTTCGCCTTTGCGGAGTGCGCCAGCCACGCCGCCACGCAGCGCGTGCCGTTACCGGAGATCTCCGCGATGCTGCCGTCGGCGTTCGCAAGGCGAATGCGGCCCGCGAGCGGACCGGTCTTTTCCAGAAACTCGACGCCGTCGGCGCCGATACCGGTATGACGCTCGCACAGCACTTTCGCCAGATTGCCGTCGCAGGGCGCATCGACCAGGAGGAAATCGTTGCCGCAGGCCTGCGCCTTCGCAAAACGCATTACTCATCCTCCGGATCGCGGAAGGCGTGCACTTCGTCGATGACCGGCGCGGCCTGGAACGCCTGCTTCAGCCGGCGATGCACACGATCGGTCGCGCTCACGGGAAACGCAAGCCGCTCAAGGCCGCCGATCGACTCATTCTCCACGCTGGCGAGCCGTCGATTTTCGCGGTCCATGATGCCCAGAAGAGCCATGGTGATTTTGGCAGCGTCGGCGCCGCGCACTTCGTAGATGACGGTGTAGAGCTTGATGCTGGCTCGAAACTCGATCTGCCGCACCACTTCGAGCACCACCAGCACGAGGACCGTCGCGAAGACCGCGGGCACGTACAATCCCGCGCCGCACGCCATACCGATGGAAGCCACGGACCACACGGTCGCGGCGCTGGTGAGCCCGCTCACGCGGTCGCGATTGTGGAGGATGAGGCCGGCGCCGAGGAAGCCGATTCCCTGCACGATGTTCGACGCGATCTGCCCGCGGTTGCCCGCCTCTCCGGCGATGACGATGGAGAGAAACGTGAACATCGACGCGCCGAAGCAGATGAGCACGTTGGTGCGAATGCCCGAAGGCCGATGGTGCAGTTCGCGATCGAGACCGATCGCAAAGCCCAGCGCCGCCGACAGCGCCAGTCGCCCCGCGACACCGTTGGTGAACACCACCTGCTGCAAGCGGTTATAAGCTTCCAGGTGGCCGGACTGGAATAAGGAGAGGATCATCCAGGGGGAATCGTACCACTGGCTGCAGCCAGCGTTGACTGATAAAAACGCACGCACGGTTGACCGGTGGAGCACACAATGTCGAACAGTTTGAGCCCCTCGGGATGCGCGGCGACCGCCTGCGCCACGGCATCGTTGTCGGCGGCGATCACCCACGCAGCCGATTGCGCCGGATGCGCGAGCGCAGCCTTCCACTGGTAGTAATCGGTTTCGTTGATGGTGCGGCGCAGCGGAATCCCGGCGCGCTGGAAGGCTCCGATGTGATCGGAGGTCCAGACCAGGATCATGCCCTGGGGAGGAAGATCGGCGAGGCCGTTCGCGTAGGCCGTCTCAAACGGAATACGCGTGCGCGAGTTTTCGATGCCCTCCGCAAGGACCAGCGGCGTGTCGCGGATGAGCGCGGAGCTGTCGAGGATGATGAGCACGATCGCGGCGAGCAGCACCAGCGGCGCCTGGCGGGGCCAGCGCACTTCCGTCCTAGCGATGAGCCGCGCGATCAGGAAGCCGAGCGACAGCGCGAAGGCGGGCAGCATTTCCATGCCGTAGCGGGTGTTGTACCAGGAGTGCGGCCACCACAGCGGAATGTGGATCGGCACCGATCCATAGGCGATGGAATACGCGTAGAACGGCGCGGGGAACCACAGCAGCAGCGCGGGCAGAATGCAGCGCCTGCGCCAGCGCACGGCGGCGGCAATCGCGCCGATAATCGCGAGCCAAAGCAGCAGGTTCGTCCAGCGCTCCGGCGCCGCGCCCAGTTCGGCAGCCTTGAGGAAATACAACTCGGCGACGCGGAGGCTGTGCCAGCCGGGATAATGCGGCGAGCCCGGCGGCGAGGTGCGGATGTCGATGGCCTTCGCCGAATACGGGCCGCGCATGAAGTCGAGCCAGTCACCGTACTGGCGCGCGTTCCACGCAAACCACAGCGCGGGTGCGGCCATGAGCATGCCCGTCAGCAACACGAAGGCTCCGCCGGCACGCGACTTCCATGCATTCGCGCGAACCACGGCGCGCAGTGCGATCAGCCACACGAAGCAGGCGAAGATCCAGCCGTCGTAGCGCGTATAGATCGCCGTGACGAGGATGACGCCGCACCAGGCGAGAGCGCGTCCGGCGCAACGGCCGTCGCCCTGCGAAAGCTCGCGCAGAAACGCCGTCAGCAGCAGCGCAGACCAGATCATCTGGCACAGGAAGAGCGGCTCGGTCATCGCCGTGGTCTGCATGTAAAGCAGCCCGGGATTGAGTGCGAAGAACAGCACGGCCACCACAGCGCCCGCCGGGCGCAGCCAGTAGCGGGCCAGCCGCCACAGCCCGGCGACGGAGAGAATGTAGCAGGCCATCGACGGAATCGCGCCGGCGATGCCGCTCCGCCACCACGACATCTTCATGACGAACGGCATCATGAGCAGATGCGGAAACGGCAGCCACACCGAGCCGATCTGGCGAATGCCGGGGTTGAGCGAATCCAGAATGCGGCGCGCGATGTGCAGATGCGCGACGGCATCGCCGTAGAGCAGCAGCAGATTGCGCGGATAGCAGTAGCCGAACGCAAGAAACGACAGCAGAGTCGCGAGCATGCCGACGAAGACGGTTTCGTCGCGCAGGGATCGGCGCATCGACGGCGGCGCAGCTTCGGCCCGGCGCCGGTTACTCGAGGTGCGAGAGCTGCCGGAAGAGGGCAAAGCGATCCTCGATTTCGGACTTGTCGAGATTCTGCAGGCGCTCGGTGCCGAAGCGCTCCACGGCGAACGAGCCCATCACGCTGCCGTAAAACATGGCATGGCGGAATACGGCCGGGGTGAGCGCGGGCTGCGATGCGATGTAGCCGAAGAATCCGCCGGCGAACGAGTCGCCTGCACCGGTGGGGTCGACCACCTCGGCCAGCGGCAGAGCCGGCGCACGGAAGGGCGTATGCCCGCTGAGGCCGGTGAACGAGCGCTCGCTGAAGAACGCGGTCGCCCCGTACTCGCCGTGCTTCACCACCAGCGACTTCGGTCCCATGGCCAGAACCTTGCGCGCGGCGACGACGAGGTTGTTCTCCTTCGCCAGCATCTTCACTTCGCCGTCGTTGATCAGCAGCGCGTCGAGCATGGGCAGCACTTTGGCCAGGTTCTCCGAGTGGTCCTTGATCCAGTAGTTCATGGTGTCGCCGCACACCATCTTCACTTTCGGCATTTTGCTGCGCACGTCGGCCTGCAGGACGGGATCGATGTTGGCCAGAAACAGGTACTCGGTATCTTCGTACGCCGCGGGGATCTTTGGCGAGAAGCTCTGGAAAACATTCAGCTCGGTGTTGAGCGTCTGCGCCTCATTCAGGTTCTTCATGTACGAGCCGCTCCAGAAGAAGCTCTTGCCGGAGACGTGCTCGATGCCGCGCGTATCCACGCCGCGGCGGGTCAGGATGCCCTCCTCCTGCGCTCCGAAGTCTTCGCCCACCACGCCGATGACGCGAACGGGCGTGAAGTAGCTCGCGGCCAGAGAAAAGTATGTTGCGGCGCCGCCGACGCAGCGGTCGCGCTTTCCGGAGGGAGTTTCAATCGCGTCAAATGCGACGCTGCCTACGACGAGAATCGCCAATCGCCAACCCAACCTTTCCGTGCTGCGTGAGTTTTTCGTGAGCTATTTCAGGTATTTGCCTAACAGCAGATCCAGCTTCTCGCGCGCGGCCGCGGGAATCGCATCGCGGCTGGTGAGCAGAGCGTACTGCAGCGCCGACTGGCACGCGCAGGTGCGCTCCTTCGGCATCGCAACGACCGCCGCTTTGATCACCTTGCATGCATTGGCCGCGTTCTGATTCAGCACCGCGACAATCTGCTCCACGGTCACGTCGTCGTGGCCTTCATGCCAGCAATCGTAGTCGGTCACCATGGCTGCGGTGGCGTAGCAGATCTCCGCTTCCCGGGCGAGCTTCGCTTCCTGCAGATTGGTCATGCCGATCACGTCGGCGCCCCAGCTGCGATAGAGATTCGATTCAGCGCGCGTCGAGAACTGCGGACCCTCCATGCAGACATACGTTCCGCCGGATTTCGCCGTGACGCCCTCGGTTTTGCATCCCGCGGCAATCACGCCGGCCACCGTCGCGCAGACCGGATCGCCAAAAGCCACGTGGCCCACAATGCCGTCGCCAAAAAAAGTGGAGACGCGATGGAAGGTGCGGTCGATGAACTGATCGATGACAACGAACTCGCCAGGCCGATGCTCTTCCTTGAGCGAGCCCACGGCGGACATGGAAACGATGCGCTCGACGCCGAGCTTTTTCAGCGCGTAGATGTTGGCGCGGAAGTTGATTTCCGAAGGCAGAATGCGGTGCCCGCGGCCGTGGCGCGCCAGGAAGGCGACCCTGCGGCCCTCCAGATCGCCCAGCACGAAAGCGTCGCTGGGCTCGCCGAACGGAGTAGAAACGCGCTCTTCATGAACGCCCGTCAGGCCGGGCATGGAATACAGCCCGCTGCCTCCGATGATGCCGATTTCCGCCTGCTGCAATAGGACTCCCTGCGCGGGCAGCCTCCGTGGCTGCACCCCTGAGTAAGTTGAGGAGCAAGGAATCAGTATAAATGGCGATGCGCGCTCAGCCCTCAGTGCCGCGGCAGCGCCGCCTTCATCACGCCGCAGCCCGCCATGAAGCGCACCATGCTGCCGGAGAGATCGTTCGCTGACACGCGATCCGCCGCCACCTGCGCACCGCTGTCCTGCTGCGCGCTCAGCATCAGCAGCTGCAGCTTGCGGGCCACGTTCAGATCGAAGCTCTCGCTGATGAAGACGTCGTTGTTGTTGGTGACGATCAGCACGGGCCCCTCGTTCGTCTGATAGATCTGCTCATCCTCGCCGGCCTCGTCCGCGCTGTCACGGGTCACCTTCGAGTATTTGTGGCTCAGCTCGTCGACGTACATCTTCACGAAGTCCGCCGCCGCGTCTTCTGATTTCCACTGCGAGAGATAGAGCAGCGCCACCGACGCAGTTGAATTCTTATCCGCCGCGCTCTTCTTCTGCGCCGCGTAGTAAATGCCTCCGTCCCACTCGGGCGTCAGCTCGTTCGCGGCCTGATTGCCGCCAAACAGCTCGGCCAGGATGCGGACGTCGAACTCACCCATCACGCCGATGTCGTAGGGGCTGTACTGGGCGTCGATCACTGGATGAATATCGGGCATGCGCAGCAGCGGCACCTTCGCCTGGCGCTCGTATGCGCGGGGATTCATGATTTCGTAGCTGCTTGTGGGCGGCCGGTCGAGCACGCCGCCGAACGCGACCGCGGGATCCTTCGAATCGGTCAGCAGGGTCGCCTCGAATTTCAGGCCGTCCTTGTAGGGGAACAGCAGCGACTCCTGCAGGAGCAGCGGCGCGCGGGTCAGAACCGGCGAACTGCTGTCGTCGGACATATTTTCCACCAGGTTGTCGATCACCCCCGGCGAGTCGCGCAGAGTGCGATGCATCGGCCGCAGGCTGTAGTCGACGAAGACCGCCATCGCCTGGCCCTCCAGAACCGCATCGCGTGCCGTGTCGTCCTCGTCGGTGGCGACGTGTTTCAGGTCATCGGTGTAGGTATGCGACAGGTCGTCGCTGGTCTGCTCCTCCCATTTGTCCAGGTTTACGCGCTGATCCTGCAGGGCGTGGGTCAGTTCGTGCGCCATCACCGGCTTCTGCGTGGCGGGATCGATCCAGTCCAGCAGATTCACCGTTTTCGTCTTGCTGTCGTAGAAAGCGGCAATTTGCTCGTCCAGCAGCTTCACCAGAAACGGACGGAGCTGAAAATCGGGATCGATGAGGCCAAACTTCTTCAGGACGATCTCTTCCCGCTCCATCCGCTTCGCATCCTTGTCGTCGTTGAGCTTGTCGACCAGGTACTTTTCCACTTCGGGGCGCGTGATCAGCTTCGACTTCACTTCGCGCTTGATGGGCAGCTTCGAATCGTCGGAGGCGAACTGCAGAATGGTTCCCACCGACGAGAACAGCTCCTTCGCCTGCTGGGGCGTGATGTGCGTCTCGGGCTGCGGCTGGTCCTGCGTAGTCCGCGGCGGGGTTGAAGTCTGCGGCGAAGGCGGATTCTGCTGCAGGGGCGACGAGTCAGCGGGGGCGGTTTGGGCCGTGGCGCCGAGCGAGAAGATCAGCGCAAGCGCGACGAGACCGGCAATCCTCTTCAATTGCATTGTGTTGTGGTTATCCCTTCCGGCTGAGCCGCCGCTGCGGAATGCCCTGCTCTTCGGAGACTATAATTTTTCTGAGGGCCTTGCATGAGTCAGACCTATCAGATTCCGGCTGCTGCTGTCGCGGAAACGCCCCTGGCCGCTCGTTTGGCCGCCGGCAACCCCGCTCTGGAACTGAAGATGCACCGCGGCGCGCAGACGCCGCTTCAGTTCGCCGGAATTCAGCAGGAGACCGAAGCGCTGCTGCGCTCGGCCGGCGTTTTCGACCTCGGCTACCGGACCTTCCTCCGCGCCACGGGCAAGGATCGCGTCCGCTGGCTGAACGGAATGATCACCCAAACCGTCAAGGGCATGACTCCCGGGCAAACCGGCTACAGCCTCGTGCTGAACCCCCAGGGACGGATTCAGGGCGATGCGGACCTCTACGTTCACGAAGACGTTCTGTTTCTGGAAACGGACAAGTCGCAGGCCGAAAGGCTCCTCACGCATCTGCGCCGCTACATCATCATGGATGACGTCAGGCTCGAGGAGTTAGACGCAGCAACGACGGCATTGGGAATCGCCGGGCCGCACGCGGCGGCGATTCTGGAGCACCTGGGCGCGCACGCGCCGGCTGCGGGGACGATCGCCCGCGTCGCGCTGGCGGGCATTGAGGCCGGCCTCGTGGGCGCATACAGCCCGCTGGTTCCGCGCTATGAGATTCACGTCGCGAGCGAGCATGTTTTGACCTTATGGAACGCGCTGCTCGGCGCAGGCGCGACGGCGTGCGGCGCTGCGGCGCTTGAGGACCTGCGCGTGCTCGAAGGCGTACCGGCCTTCGACATCGATTTCAGCGACAAGCAACTGCCCCAGGAAACCGGGCTGATGCGCGCGCTCAACTTCACCAAAGGCTGCTACATCGGGCAGGAGACGGTGGAGCGCATTCGCGCCCGCGCCACGCTGCACCGTTCGCTGCGGCAGTTTGCGCTGGAAGGCACGGCGCCGGCTCTGGGACCGGGCGAGAAGATCGAAATCCGCCAGGGCGATGCGGCCGCAGGCGAGCTGACCAGCGTAGCTGCCATCGCTCTGCCTGAATGGCAGAAAACCGTCGCGCTCGGAATCGCGCGCGTCGAAGCTCTGGAAAACGCTGCCGAACCGATTCGCTATGACGGCGGCATCGCTGTTCCGTTGACTGAGCCGCCGCAGTTGCCGCAGGCCTGAGCCGCACCGCCGACGCACCAGGAGAATCCAAAGTTTATGGACGAAAAGCAACCCGCGTTCACCGTTACCGACCGCCGCAAGTTCACGCTCGAGGGCGAACTGCGCGACGAATCCGCCGAACCCGAAGCCGAACCGCCCACGCCGAGCAACGTGGTCACCATGCCGAAGCCGGTGCAGTCCGTTCCTGCGCCGGAGCCGGAACCGCCGCAGGCTGAGCCCGAAGCCGAACCCGAAACCGCAACGGCCGCCGAGCCGGAAGTGCCGCAGTTCACTGCGCAGGAGACCGCGGAGCAGCATGCGGCTTATCAGCAGTCGTCGCGGCAGCTGGACGATATGCTGCGCCAGGCGAATCCCGGCATGGGCGCACAACCCGCCATCGGCTTCGAGCACATCATCCAGTCGTTCTACGTGTCGGCCATGATCGCCATGGGCGCGGCGGCCGAGCCGGGACAGAAGCCGCGCGTCGATATCATCGGAGCGCGCCAGAGCATCGACATGCTCGCCTTGCTCCAGGAGAAGACGAAGGGCAACCTGACGCCGAAAGAAGATGCGACCCTGCAGAACGTGCTCTTCGAGCTGCGCATGATGTTCCTGGAGATCACCAACGCCATCGCGGCGCAGGCGCAGCGCGGCTTCGACCCAGCGAAGAAATAGCCCACGAGGATGCGAGCGGAAATTGTCTTTCTGGGCAGCGGAACCTCGATGGGCGTGCCGACGCTCGGCTGCACGTGCGCGGTCTGCACCTCGACGGATCCGCGCAACCGGCGCACGCGGCCATCGATTGCCGTGCAGTGGGACGGCGGCGGTTCGCACAGAACGGTCGTCATCGATACCGGCCCGGACTTCCGCGAGCAGGCGCTGCGCGAGCAGATTCGCGACGTCGACGCCGTCTTCTACACGCACGCTCATGCCGACCACATTCTCGGCATGGACGACCTGCGGCCGCTGAGCTTCAGGCATAAGCCGCACCTGATGCCGCTCTATGCGGACCAGGGCACCGCCGACATTCTGCGGCGGATTTACGACTACACGTTCGCGGCCAACTCCACCTATCCCACGCGGGCGCGCGTGGAGCTGCGCAGCCTCGAAGGCGAGGAAACGGCAGAGGTGCACGGAGCGCGATTCCAGCGCGTGCCGCTGTTGCACGGCGAGCTGCCGGTGGCGGGCTTTCGATTCGGCAACGCGGCGTATCTGACCGACATGAACCGTATTCCTGACGCGAGCCTGCCCCTGCTCGAGGGGCTCGACGTGCTCATCCTCGATGCCCTGCGCCCGCAGCCGCACCCCAGCCACGCCAATCTGGCTGAAGCGCTGGAGTGGGTGGAGCGCGTGCGGCCGCGGCGTGCCTGGTTCACCCACATGTCGCACGAAGTGGACCACGAGGCCACGGAAAAGACTTTCCCCGAGCACGTGCGGCTGTCCTACGATGGCCTGCGCCTCCCGATCGAGCTATAGCGATGCGGATCTACCGGAGCATTGAGGAAATGGCGGCGACACGCGGCGGCAGGGCGGCGCGGCGCAGCGTTGCGGCCATCGGCAACTTCGACGGCGTCCATCGCGGGCACCAGGAAATCATCGGGCGCGTGCTCGATCGGGCGCGACCGCTCGACGCCGAGGCCATCGCCGTCACCTTCGATCCGCACCCGGTCGCGCTTCTGCATCCCGAATTCGCGCCAAAGCTCATCACACCCATCCCCGAGCGGCTGCGACTGCTGGAGCGCACAGGGCTGGACGCGACCCTGGTGATTCCCTTCACCCGCGCGTTCTCCATGCAGTCGGCGCGGGAGTTTGCCGAGCGCGTGCTGCGTGGCGTGCTCCACGTCGCCGAAGTGCACGAGGGCGACACGTTCCGTTTCGGACACGGGGCCACAGCTGGAATCGACGAACTCAAGGCGCTGGGCGAAGAGCTGGGGTTTGGCGTCGTCTCCCACGGCGCGCTCACCATGCGCGGCGTGATCGTCTCGAGCAGCGAAGTGCGGCGGCGCGTGCGCGCGGGACAACTCAGCATGGCGCGGGCGCTGCTGGCGCGTCCGTTCTCGATCCTCTCGACCCCCGTGCGCGGGCGCGGCGTCGGCACCGAACTCGCAACGCCGACCATCAACCTCGCGCCCTATGCCGAGCTGCTGCCGCCCAACGGTGTCTATGTGACCGAAGCGCGGCTCGGCGAAGGCCCCTCGGCGCCGGTGTGCCGCGCGGCGACCAACGTGGGAGTCAGGCCGACGTTTGACGGCGCGGGCTTCGCCGTCGAGACGCATCTGCTGGATGGGCCTCCGCCGGTCGCGCTCACCGAATCGACGCCGGTGGAGCTGTGCTTCCTGCTGCGGCTGCGCGACGAACAGAAGTTCCCCAGCGTCGAGGCGCTGCGCGAGCAGATCGGGCGCGACGTGGCCCGGGCGCGGCGGTATTTTCGCCTGCGCCATGGATTGATTTCGCCGCCGCAGACGCATGGTTTAGGATGACCGGATGTTTCGCTTCGAGCGTCCGAAGACGGCGGTGGGATGGATTGGGCACCTGATCCTCGCGGTCATCGCGCTGGCGCTGGTGTGGTGGATGCTGCGGGTGTTTGTGCTGTAGGGCGTGTTCGATTTTGGACAGTTCCAAGCGCGGATGAACAACCCCAGCAGCCGCAACAATCCGACAAGCCCCGGAGCTTCAGCCACTTAGACAGAAAACCTAATGGCCCCAGGCATGCTCTTTCACGACAAACGCCTGCAAGGAGGCCTCTGTGCTGGCTGATCTCAA
>DATJTG010000166.1:0-2089 GCA_035503555.1 Acidobacteriaceae bacterium
GATGCGTGCCGTTACGCTGTAGACTTAAGCAGGGCTCCCAGGCTCAAACTCCGACCAGTATGGCCACTACGTTACCGACGCACGACGATGTTTCTCACGGCCCGACGAACGGATCGAATGGATCGGCGTCCAACATTCACGATCTGCTGACCGAGAAGCTCAATGAGGCCACCCGCGGCCTCGACACTCGGTCCGCCGTCGAAATCGCCCGCATCATCAACCAGGAAGATCACAAGGTCGCCCCCGCCGTGAAGAAGGCGATCCCCGAGATCGCCCAGGTCATCGACATGGTGGCCCACGCGCTCCGCGAAGGCGGACGCCTGATTTATATCGGCGCCGGTTCCAGCGGCCGCCTCGCTGCTCTGGATGCCTGCGAAATCCCGGCCTACTTCTCCACCAGCCCCCAAACCGTGCAGTACATCATGGCCGGCGGACCCAAAGCCCTGGCCTCGCCGGTGGAAGTGAACGAGGATTCCGAAGATCTCGGCAAGCGCGACATTGCGCGCCGCCGTCCCAGCCGCAAAGACGTGGTCATCGGCCTCTCGGCCAGCGGACGCACGCCTTATGTGGTGTCCGCCGTCACCTACGCCCGCACCCTCGGCGCAAAGACCGCCTGCATCACCTGCAATCCGAACACGCCCCTCGCCGCAGCCGCCGATATCGCCATCGTTGCCGAGGTCGGCCCTGAAGTCATCTCCGGCTCCACCCGCCTCAAGGCCGCAACCGCCCAGAAGATGATCACCAACATGATCACCACCGGCGCCATGACCCGCCTCGGCTATGTGTACGAGAACCTGATGGTCAACGTGCACATGCACAACTCCAAGCTGATCGAGCGCGGCATCGGCATCCTGATGCGCGCCTGCGAGGTGGGCCGCGATCAGGCCGTCGAGGTCATCCGTTCCGCCGGCCGCAGCGTCCCTGTGGCTCTCGTGATGCTCAAGGCCAACGTGGACAAGCCCGAAGCGGTCCGCCGCCTCGCCCGCGCCGAAGGCAACGTGCGCCGGGCCATCGAAGATTCCGTGATGGATGTGTAAGCGGCAAGCGTTCCACTGTCTCAGCGGCCCGACTTCCCCGGCAACTCAAAACTTATTTCCACGCTGATCGCTGCGGGTACAGCCTTGCCGTTTTTCGTCGCTCGGGCAAAGCGATACTGGCTGACTGCTGTGACTGCTGCCTCATCCATCCCCATGCCGACGGGGCGCACAATGTGCCCATCCACGGGATTTCCCGACGGGTCGACAACCAGGCCGATCACGTCGGTGTCTTCATCCTTTGCGCGCCGCGCCTGCTCGGGGTAGACAGGTGTTACCGCAATCGTCCCTTCGTTGACGGAAACAGGCGGACGGCGCTGGTCGTCGCTCCCGCGTTTCTCAATCTCAACGGAATCGAATTCGACGCTCCGCAGGAAGAGGTCTTTCTCACCATTCCGGACCTGGCGGCAGGGCGACTCACAGAAGCCGCATTTGCCGCGTGGCTGGAGCGCCATACCGCGAGCGCGAAATAGTGGCCGCCCCTGCAGATGCGGCCAGTTCTATACTCAACCTCAGGAACCGTATCCATGTTTGCCTCGCTGCGCTTCATCTGGAACGCCACCAGCGGCCATCGTCTGCGCCCCTGGCGCAGCGAATATCTCAAGTGGCGCATCGAGACCTACTCCGGCCTCAAAGCCGACCAGCTCACCGCCCGCGACGTCCTCGCCTTCGTCTGGCGCGAAAAGGGAAACCTCCTGCGCTTCCTCCACTGGACCGGCGCCATGGAATCCTTCCGCCACGCTGCCGTTCGCGGCCACGAATCCGGAGAGCGCTTCTGAGCCCTGCAGGAAACTTGCCGCCCGCAAAACCGTCTCCAATCAGTGTGGCGGCTCCAAATCCCCATCCCTGCGAACGCGGGCACGAACCCATGAAGCCCAGCCCCCTCAGGTCCAGCCCGATGAAAGGGAAGTCCGCGCTTCTGCATTCGGCGACCCTCATCCTCGCTCTCTCCGCGCTCGCGCCCCTTCACGCCCAGCAACCCTTCCCCGGCGAACCGCCGCAGCCCGCGCAAACGCAGCAGCCCCGGCCGCAACCGGCTCAGTCTGCCCAGCCTT
>DATJTG010000167.1:0-2894 GCA_035503555.1 Acidobacteriaceae bacterium
ACACCGTCGCCTTCACTCCAAGCGCGCTCAGCCGATCGACGGGCTGCCAGTGTTCGTCGCGTTCCACCGGGCCGGTCACCAGCAGCGTCCCGCCCTTCGCGACATAATCCATCAGCTCCGTCCACGCCGAATCCGTCAGCCCCTGCGCCGACGGCAAAAGCACCAGCTTCGGCGAGCCCAGATCCGCCAGCCGATTCTCCGTCAGCATCCGCAGCGGCGTGTGGTCGACGTAAGCCATGGCGCGCAGCGCGTGCTTCTGCGTGTCCAGCGCCAGGCCGCCCAGGATCGAATACAGCATCGTCTGCGACGTCGCCATCGTGACTGGCGGCGGCACAATCTGCGTGAAGGTCTGCGGGCTCTTGTTCACGAATGCCGCGAAGCCGGCCAGAACCTGCGCTTCCGGCTTCTCCGTCCCGTCCGGCCGCACCGCCCCAATCGGGATCTCGTTGTCGTTCGCCATAGTGGCGTTCACGTTCCACACCCACTCCAGCGCGCCGGCTCCCTGCGCGAACGAAATCGCAATCTTCCGTTCCAGTTGCCAGCCCTCGACCTCGGCGCTGAAGCGCAGATGATCGTCCAGCGTCAGCCGCCTCTGCTCGCCCGTCTCCTGAAGAAGCATCGGCTTGCCCGGAAACTTCGGCGCCAGCGAAGCCCACAGGATCGCGTCGTAATCCCACCACGCGTGGTCGGCGGTGAAGTCGATGAGCGGCGAATAGAACGCGGGCGAAAGCCGTCCCGCCACGCCGCCCTCGTCCTGTCCGACGGTAATGAGCTGATCCGAGCCTGTGCCGCGGATCAGGTCGCGCATCTGCTGCACCCAGTTCCTGAACAGCCACTGCGTGAACAGGGCGTAGTCATAAACCTTCAGCGGATTGAAGCCGCTGCGCACCGCATCGCCGTTGAACGCCTCCGCTTTCGGCAGCGCCAGCGGATCCTGCGCCGCAATTTCCGGCGAGACCGCTGTCGGCTGCGCCTGCAGATCGCGCCCGATCCCCAGCGACGGCTCCGCCCAGTCGTGGAGCAGCTTCGCGCGGTCGGGATAACGCTGTGCGATCCACCTGCGCCACGCCGCGTTCTCGAATGGATCGTAGTCGGGGCGCGTCTGCCACTCGTTCCGGTTGGCGCTCGGCTCGTTGATCAGGTCCCACGCCAGGAACGGCACCGCGTGGAACCGCTCCACCAGCGACTGCGCGTAGAGCGATTCCGCGTGTAGCGCCACCGGATCGAGATAGCCGTTCTCGCCGCCCCACGTATCCGGATAAAACGCGAACAGGTTGAACTGCACCGGCAGATCGTTGTGGCGCGCGCACATCAGAAACGCCTCGATAGTCCGCAGCGCGGCCTCGCTCATCTGTCCGTTGGGCGCCAGCAGGTGCTGCCAGGTCGTCCACAGGCCGGTGCGGATCATGTTCAGCCCCTCACCGTGGATCCGCGCCATGTCGTGGTCCCACACATACGCGTTAGGCAGCAGCAGGTAGAGCCGCGAGACGTCACTGGACATGTACGTGGTGCCCACCACCGGCAGCGGCTTGCCATTCAGCTCGAAATAATCGCGGCCCACGGTGAGTTTCGGTCCCGAGAGCAGATAATTCCAGTCCCGCATCCAGAAGCCCGACCAGTACGTTCGCAGCGGTTGACCGTCACGCAGCAGCGTGGCTTCGACAGTGTGGAACCCGCGCCCCTCCGCCGCGCTCTGCGGCAGCGTGATGGCATGCTCGGCATCCGGAGGAATCGTCGCATCGTAATGGACCGCGCCATCCTCGCTGGTGACTCGTACATGGAACTCGTCAGCCGCGGGCGCCCCACCCTTGTCGTCAGACAGGACGGGAGCGCTCAGCGGATCGGCCCACGTCAGTTGAAACTCCAGCGCCTCACCGGGAAGAAACAGCGGCAGCCGTGGCCGGAATGCAAAACGATCGTTCCTGCGCACCGCCAGCGCCCCCAGCATCGCCAGCAGCTTCGTATTGCTGAAAAAATCCGCATCGGGCTCGCAGGCCACCAGAATCCAGCGTCCGCCCACAAATCGATTCGCATTGTGATCCAGTTCCATCACCGGAGCGGCCATCTTGTGGCCATCGCGCTCGCCCCACGCCAGCGTAGTCAGATCCATGTCCTCGCCGCCGGTAGCGCCGCCGCTGGAGTCGTAGTTGACCACGCTCAGCCGCACCACCGGGCTGAAGGCGCGCTTCCATCCAAAGGCCGGCAGGCGCGGAAACACATCCTCATTCGGCGTGAACGTCAACGCCTCAGATCCAGGCGTCTGCTGATACCCGTCGATAAACAGTTCGAGCGTCTGCGCCGTGCTCGCGGTCCGCAGATGCCAGCCGCCCGCGTCCTCGTATCCCGCCCGCGTGAACGGCTTGCCGCCCAGCACGATCAGGTTCCCGCCGCGGTCCAGATACTCCAGAATCGCTGCCCAGTCCGCCTCCGGCCACGCCGACCCGTACGGCAGCACCAGCAAATTGGTATCCTGCGCGGCGAGAGCGTCACCAAGATGACCGGCGTCGGCGAACTGTGCGTCCGGAAAGGCGCCACGCAGGGCTGCCTCACCGGGCGCGGACGAATCGGCTGCGGGGAAACCAGCCTGCCAGAAGACCACCGTCGTTGCAAAGGAAGAGGCGGGCAGGATTGCAAAGAGCACAGGCAGAAGAAGACGCAGGATCGTACGCATCACGGTCAACCCTCACCAACAGCGGGTTAACCATAGCACACTGCGATCCTGCGTAAGGCGTTACTGCGAGTGATCGGGAGCGCCTCGGCAAGGCCGCCCCGAAATCGCTGCTAACCCTTGTGCCATACTGGTCCCGGACGCGCATTCCTTCCCATGAATCCCCCTCCGAATCCTGAATTCATGCGCCGCGCCATTGCGCTCGCGACGGAAAACGTGCGCAGCG
>DATJTG010000168.1:0-10805 GCA_035503555.1 Acidobacteriaceae bacterium
TTCATGCTCGATTCGTCGCGCTGGGAAGTGATCGCCGCGGGCCTGCAATGCATGCAGGGCAAGGGCATCGTCAACTCCATCTCGCTGAAAGAAGGCGAGGCGAAGTTCCGCGAGCACGCTGCCGTCGTGCGCCGCTATGGCGCCGCGGTTGTTGTGATGGCCTTCGACGAACAGGGCCAGGCCGCGACCTACGAGGACAAAATCCGCGTGTGCGAGCGCTCGTACCGCATCCTCGTCGAGCTGGGTTTTCCGCCAGAGGACATCATCTTCGATCCGAATATCCTTACCGTGGCCACGGGTATGGAGGAGCACAACAATTACGCGGTTGACTTCACCCAGGCGACGCGCTGGATCAAAGCCAACCTGCCGCATGCGAAAGTGAGCGGCGGCCTCAGCAATATCTCGTTCAGCTTTCGCGGCAACAACAAGGTGCGCGAGGCAATGCACTCGGCGTTCCTCTACCATGCCATTGCCGCCGGACTCGACATGGCCATCGTCAACGCCGGCCAGCTCGAAGTCTACGAGGAGATTGAGCCGGAACTGAAGACGCTGGTCGAAGACGTGCTGCTCAATCGCCGTCCCGATGCGACCGAGCGTCTCGTCACCTACGGCGAGGCCATCAAGGCCGCGGGCGCTGGCGGCGCCCCCACTGAGAAAGCCGCCGAAGAATGGCGCAACGGAACGGTGGAAGAGCGACTGACCCATGCGCTGGTGAAGGGCATCGACGCGCACATCGATGCCGACACCGAAGAAGCGCGCCAAAAGCTCGGCCGTCCGCTGCTCGTCATCGAAGGCCCGCTGATGGCCGGCATGAGCGTTGTCGGCGATCTCTTCGGCGCGGGCAAGATGTTCCTGCCCCAGGTGGTCAAATCGGCGCGCGTGATGAAGAAGGCCGTTGCGTATCTGACTCCTTTCATGGAAGCGGAGAAAGCCGCGCTGGCCGCGGCCGGGCACGAGGTCCGCTCGCAGGGCAAGATCGTGCTGGCCACGGTCAAGGGCGATGTGCACGACATTGGCAAGAACATTGTGGGCGTCGTCCTCGCCTGCAACAACTACGAGATCATCGACATGGGCGTGATGGTCCCGGCGGAGAAGATCCTGGCGCGTGCCCGCGAAGTCAACGCCGACATCATCGGGCTCAGCGGCCTCATCACCCCATCGCTCGACGAAATGGTACATGTCGCGCGCGAAATGGAACGGCTCGAATTCAAGCTGCCCCTGCTGATTGGCGGGGCCACGACCAGCCGCGCCCACACCGCCATCAAGATCGCGCCGCACTACAGTGAGCCGGTTATCCACGTAGCCGACGCAAGCCGGGCTGTCCCGGTGGCCACCAGCCTGCTCAGCGACGAGAACAAGGCCGGGTTCGTTACGCAGCTGCGCGTCGACTACGCCGCGGTGCGCAAGGCCTACGCGGCTCCGCAGCAGCCCATCGTGCCGCTGGCCGAAGCGCGCATGCGGCATACTCCGATCGAATGGCGGGGTGAAGATATTCCGGCGCCGGAGTTCACCGGCGTGCGCGTGCTCGACAACTTTCCGCTCGCCACGCTGCGCGAGTACATCGACTGGAGCCCGCTGTTCCACACCTGGGAACTGAAGGGAGTGTATCCGCGCATCTTCGACGACGAGAAGCAGGGCGCCCAGGCGCGGCAGCTCTTCGACGAGGCCAACAGGCTGCTGGACTGCATCGTCGAGCGCAAATCGCTCACGGCACGCGCCGTGTATGGGTTGTTCCCGGCCAGCGCAACGGGTGACGATATCGAGCTGTACGCGGATTCGTCGCGCAACGCTGTGCTCGACCGAGTTCACTTTCTGCGCCAGCAGGCGAATCGTGAAGGCTCAGAGCCGTGCCGATCGCTGGCTGACTTCGTGGCGCCGCGCGAGACGGGCCTGGCTGACCACATCGGCGCCTTCGCCGTGACCGCGGGCGTGGGTTTGGACAAACTCGTGCAGCAGTTCAAGGCCGAGCACGACGACTACAACGCGATCATGGCTGAAGCGCTCGCCGATCGTCTGGCGGAAGCCTTCGCGGAGTACCTGCACCAGCGAGTCCGCAGGGAGTGGGGCTACGGGGCCGATGAGCGCCTGAGCCGGAACGAACTGATCGACGAGAAGTACCGCGGCATTCGCCCGGCGCCGGGCTATCCTGCCTGCCCCGAGCACACCGAGAAGGCCACGCTGTGGCGGCTGCTCGATGTGGAGGCGAAGACCGGCATCCGGCTCACCGAGTCGTTCGCGATGTGGCCCGGATCGAGCGTGAGCGGCTTTTACTTCGCGCATCCGCAGTCGCGCTACTTCGCGGTGGGCAAGATCGGCCGCGACCAGGTGGCCGACTATGCCGCGCGCAAGGGCATGACGGTCGGCGAGGTGGAGCGCTGGCTGGCGCCGAACCTGAACTACGATCCTTCGTGATCGCGGTGCGAGGAGCAGCTACGCGATTCGGTTGCTGCGATCATCAAAGGGAAGGGCGGCCAGATTCGGCCGCCCTTCGTTTTTCCTGCTCATCCCTCCTAAAAGTAGTACTTACCGGCCAGCTGGAAGAACCTGGGGTCGGGGGTGTAATTGCCCAGGAACTGGTTCCCGGTAATCAGTCCGCCCAGGCTCGAAGTGGACGTGTTGGAGGGAACGCCCCAGGTCGGCGTGTTGAACAGGTTGAATACATCAGCGCGGAACTGGAAGTACTGCCCTTCGAATGTAGCGAAGTTCTTCGTCACGGTCATGTCGATACGCTCGTAGCCTGGCGCCGAGATCTGCGACCGAGGGCTGCCCAGATAGGGGAGAATGTTGGCCGCGCCGGTGATGGGAGCCGTGACCGAGCTGGCCAGCGGCGGATCGGCGAACGCGCAGGGGTTATACCAGTTCGCGCGCGTCTTGACCTGCGCGGGGCAGGAGATGTCGGGATTGCTGGGAGGCGGTGTGCCTCCGCCCTTGAATGGATCGGCAATGCGATACGGGTATGCGGCCGCGCCGTTCACGGTGGCGGTGTTGGAGGACACGGTGAACGGGAATCCCTGCTGGGTGCGGAACAGCATGGTCGCGTTCCATCCGCCCGCGACGGAGTCCGCAACGCCACGATGATTCAGATAGCGCCGGCCTACCCCGAAGGGAAGCTCGTAAGTTCCGGTGAAGGAGAAGTGCTGCGGCACGTTGAAGGGCGAGTTGCCATAGTCGATGCGCACACCATAGACGGGGTACATGCGGTCGCCGCCGTCGTTGTTGCTGGGCAGCGGCTCGCGGGCATCGTCAAGACTGTGCGCCCAGGTGTACGACGCAAGGTAGCTCAGCCCGTTGGCAAAATTGCGCTGCAGCGTGGCCTGGAGCGAGTTGTAATTGCCCATGGCGCAGAAGCAGAGCATGTGGATGTTGCCGTTGAACGCGGGATAGGGTTCCGTGGATTGGCCGCTCACGCCGGGCGGCTCCAGCGCGGTCCAGCCATCGGGCCACACCACGTCGGAGAGATGGCGCGACTCGCTGCCCACATACGCCAGCGTAAAGCTGGTGTTGTTGGTGATGGCATATTGCGCCGAGAGATTCTGGTTCAAGGAGTACGAGGTCTTCGGGTTATAGTCCCAGCCGGTGAGGGTGGGAGCGGTCAGCGCCGAAGATCCCGCGGCGGGTCCGGTGGCCAGCCCGATGCCATCGGAGTTGCAGTTGCCGACGCCGCAGCCGGTGATGTACCACTCCTGCTCAACGTCGTAGGGATAATTGGCGCCGAGGTTCACATAGTTCCCGAGGTTCTCGAGCCCCGAATAATACATGCCGAAGCCCGTCCGCCAGACCAGGCGGTCAGACGACTGCCAGGTGACGCCGATGCGCGGAGAGAAATTCATATGCTGCGGGTGCAGCAGGCCGCGATTGCCGGTGTACGCGAGCGAGATGTTGTCGGCGGTCAGCTCATTCGTATAGAGCGAGCTGAGCGGCACGTTCTGCTGCGACTTGGGGAAGAGATATACGCCGGATGCACCCGGCCCGCTGATGGGGCTGGTGGGATAGAACTCGGCCTGATGATCCTGCCGTTCGACCGGGGCAGAGAAGTAGTCGTAGCGCACGCCGAGGTCGACGGTGAGTCGCCGCTTTGCTTTCCATGTGTCCTGCAAATACGCTCCGCGGTACCAGTGCCCGTTGTTGGTGGGGGTGGGAGCGGAGACATAGGTGTAATCCATCTGATTGGCGAAGAAGTCCGCCAGCCCATAGCCCGAGGGATAGGTGCTTCCGGCCAGGCCGGTCATCTGGCCGCCATAGTTATAGGCGCCCTTGCCGAAGGTCGGCTGATAGACGGAGTAGCGCACGTTCTGGAAGTCCACGCCGAACTTGATGGAGTGGTTGCCGATGATCCGCGTCGCGTCGTCAATGATCTGGTAGACGTTCTGGCCCTCCGGTGAGGGCTGGAAGAGCGGCGGACCGATCTCGGGGAATTCGTTCACCCAAATCTGCGGCAATCCGCCATTGCCGAGCGAAGCCGAATACGGCGCCAGCCCGCCCAATCCATACGCAGCGTCGAGCCCGCCATTGTTGTAACTCTGCTGATACCACGCATAGCTGCCCCAGTTGTAGGCGAAGCGAGCCTGATTGATGAAGTTCGGCGAAAACACGTGATTCCAGCTGAACACCGCGTTCTTCGCGTAGTTGAGGAAGGTGCCGTCGTTATCGGTGCCGCCGCCGTCGAAGACCGGGCCGAGCGGCGCAGCCACGTAGCGGTTTTCATGGGACCAGCTCACGCGCCCGAAGATCTGATCTTTCGCGCTGAGATCGTAGTCCACGCGCACGTCAAATTGATTCGTATTGTCGCTGATGGCCTGGTTCCATGAGTAGTTGTTGTAGGTCTGTCCCACCGGGCCAGTATTCGGAAGCGGATAAGCTGCGAGGAACAGCTTCTCCGCGATGGGATTGATTTCCGAGGGGCACATCACGTTCTTCGGGTTGCCGCAGGCCGAGCCCAGATAGCTCGTTCCACCGGGCCCGCCGTCGGTGTTGGGTTCGTAAACGATCCACGGCGCGGTTGCGCCGGTGAGCGCGGGCTGCAGCAGCTCGCTGAAGTTTCCGGGCTGGCTGTGCATGAGCGCCGTGGGTGTGCTGGTGATCTCAGGGAAGTCCTCGATGATCCGGTTGCCTTCGTAATCGCCAAAGTAGAAGAGCTTGTTTCTGACGATCGGGCCGCCAACGGTGCCGCCGAACTGATTCTGGTGGTAGGGCTCCACGGTGGTCGGATGGGTCACGCCGGAGGCCCATTCGGTCGGCGTGGCCTCGCCGAGATCGTTGTTGCGGATGTATTCCCACGCATCGCCGTGAACATGGTTGGTGCCCGACTTGATTTCCGCGTTGACCACGGCGCCGGCCGAATGTCCGAACTGCGCGCTGGAGTCCGCGGTTTCCACGCTGAACTCCTGGAGCGCGTCCGGCGGCGGTTTCACGTTGTAGCTCGCTCCGTTGAGGAAGTCGATGGAGTTGGAGTTGTTGTCGACGCCGTCGAGGATGAAGTTGTTTTCGGTGGCGCGCTCGCCGTTGGCGATGAAGTCGCCATTGCCTTCGCCGCGCGAGCCGTTGGAGTTGTTGACGCCGGCCACGAGCTGCGCGATGAAGACGTAGTTGCGCTGGTTCAGGGGGATGTCGTTGATCTGCCGCTGGGTCATGGTGTCGCCCGCGGAAGCGTCCTGAGTCTGCAGCAGGGGCACAGCGCTGGCGTTTACCTGAACGTTCTCGCTGGCCTGGCCTACCTGGAGCCTGATGTTCGCGAGCAGGTTCTCGGCGGCATGCAGATCGAGGCCGTTGCGGGTGGAGGTCGCGAAACCCTGCGCCGCAACGGTGACACTGTAGTGGCCAATCTTGATGGGCTGAAAGGTGTAGACGCCGCTGCCGTCGGACTGGGTTTGCAGGGTGAGACCGGTATCCGGATTCCGCAGCGTGACCTGAGCATGGGGCACGACGGCGCCGCTGGGATCGGTGACGACGCCGGTGATGGCTCCCTGGTCGAGCTGAGCGAGGGCCAGCGCGGGGAGGGCGAGGAAGAGGAGGAGGGGCAGTATACGTTTACCTGCCGATTGCAAAAGAAGGGCCCAGCCATCGATTTCCCGCTTCATACCTTACCTCCTGCGCAAACCTGGGAGCGCGCGTGTTTTGATGATGCCTTAGAGTTCCGTGGCCTGGCTGCCCGGCCGGCTCGCCTGACAGCGGCCGCGAGTAAGCGTTATCACGCGTCCAACATTCTTAGGTCTGCGGTGGAGAATTGTCAAGAGTCGTTAATAGTCGGCGCGATATTAAGCGTTCATCTATCGGCGCCAGCGGGACATTCGGCCGATGATCTTATCGCCGGGCTGCATGCGTACCCGAAACCGCAATCCCCCGACTATGATTTTTTCCGCGGGTGGTTCGATCCCCTGTAAACTTTCGTCCAGTCATTCTCGTCAGTGCAGCGACTCTCTCTGATTTCCTGTTGAACTGATCGATTTGGGGTCTTCGTGTATTTTGCGGAGGATGGCGCCGGGGTTTCCCCCGACAGACGGATGAACGCTCGCGCCCCCTGCAAGTGCCATTTTGTTCAAAAGGAAAGCTGTTCGATGCCTCAACTCCCCTCTGTTGCAACCTCCTCCTGCGAAAGCAGCCGTTGGCCAGTCGTCGATCCAGGCAATTGGTCTCCGAGCCAAAGTGCAAGGCAAAAGGGCGAAACCAGCCATGCGGCGCCGCGGCGCGGGGCGCGCTTCGGGTTTCTGCGCGGGCTCGCATGCCTCGCCTCGGGCATCTTCACGATCGTTTTTGCCGCAGGGTGCGGCGGCGGCTCCGGCATCATGACGCAACTGTCGGCGACGGCGAATCCGCAAGTGGCTCTGTATACGGTGTACGTGCCGCGGGCAGCGTCGGTGATGGTGCGGTTCGGCCCAACCCTCAGTTACGGACGGCAAACCTGGACGAGGGATATCCCCGAGGGTGGCGGGGCGGTGGGCATCTTCGTTGCCGGAATGATCGCCAACACGACGTATCACGTGCAGGCCGTGGTGACGTACAGCGACGGCGGCACGTTTTACGATCAGGACCACACCTTCGATGCGAAGACTTACCCTGCCATTGACCTGCCGGTGGTGAAGACGACAACGGCAGCGGGGCAAACGCCGCAGCCGGGCATTGAGATCGTGAACTCCATCGGAGTCGGCAATCAGATCGCGGCAACGGATCTGCAGGGCAACGTGATCTGGAGCTATTACGATCCGCAGTTCAACATCAGTCAGGGCAGCTGGCTGGCTCCGAAGCTGCTGCCGAACGGCGACTTCATCGGGGTGGTGGCACCTCCTTCGTCGGAGCCAATTAAGCCGATCACCGAGCAGGTGCCGGCCAGCGCCGAGAATCTGGCGCGCGAGTTCGATCTGGCCGGCGACACGATCAAGCAGATCACGATGACGCAGCTGAACGCGGCGCTCGCTGCCAAGGGGTACAACCTCACGCTGCAACAGTTCTCGCACGACATCACGGTTCTGCCGAACGGGCACTGGATCGTGATCGCGACTCTGCTCCAGAATGTGGTTCTGAGCGGGCAGACGGCGCCGACGCAGGTTCTGGGCGACGTGATCGTGGATCTCGATACCAATCTCAATCCGGTTTGGGTCTGGAACGAATTCGATCACCTCGACGTGAACCGGCATCCCTGGAACTTTCCTGACTGGACCCACACGAACGCGGTGATCTACTCGCCGACGGACGGCAATCTGGTCGTCTCCATCCGCCACCAGAACTGGATCGTCAAGGTGAACTACGCCGACGGCGCGGGGAACGGAGACATCCTGTGGCACCTGGGCGCGGGCGGCGACCTGAAGCTGGTGGGCGGGACCGATCCGACGGACTGGCAGTACGCCCAGCACGGAATGAACTTCACCACGACGCAAACCGCCGGGGTTCTGGGACTGGTGGTTTACGACAACGGAGACGACCGGGTGTATCCGGGCGGCGATCCGAACAACGCTCAGACCTGCGGCGTGAACGGCAATCCGGCGTGCTACTCGACGGTGCCGGTGTACCAGATCGATGAGTCGGCGAAGACCGCGACGATCCAGTTTCACCAGAAGCTGCCAAGCAGCCTCTACAGTTTCTTCGGCGGCGATGCGATGATGCTGGCCAACGGCGACATCGAATACGACAACTGCGGACTTTCCACGGACTCGTCGGAGGTGGATGAAGTCACGGACTCAGCCACTCCGCAAGCGGTTTGGACGATGCAGGTTCAGCCCAAGAACTACTCCTACCGGGCGTACCGGATTCCGAGCCTGTATCCGGGGGTGCAGTGGTAGGAGGGCTTATCCCTCAAAAAAATTTTCAGGGGGTAAGTCTTTCGCTAAGTGCCACGGTTTGTATTAACTGCGACCTTTGTTTGAGGGCCTCGACGAGTAACTAACTGAAAACGAGTTAGAAATTGAGGTCTTTCAATCTGGCCCGGCGCAGCTTTCTTACGATCGCTCATCGAAAACAAGGCACTTAGCCGAGGGCCTCCACGGAGACGCCCGAGGCCGCCCTGGGCGCGAGGGCGGCGGGCGCGGATGAGGCCGCCGGCGAAGGCGCAGTGCGGCGAGCTTGTTCGGCGAGCGCGCGCATTGCGGTGTTCCGGGCCTCTTCGGCGAGCCGGCAGCGGCGGTCGAGGATCGCGAGGATGAGCTTTCCAGCGGAGCGGGGCGCGATCTGGCGGTCGGCGAGGGCTTCAAGGATCATGCCGAATGCGGCGTCGAGGTCTTCAGGTCCGTAGGTGGGGATGAGCCGATGGTGGATGCGCCAGTAGGCGCGCAGCATCCAGGGATTCGGCTCGTCGGTCTCGACAGAAATTGGGGAAGCAGGCGCGGGGGCGGCGGATGAGTGGGCCGATGCGGCCGCCTGACGGCGCAGCCTGAGGGCTTCCGGGTCGTGATGGCGGCAGAAGGGTTGTCCACGGCGGGCAGGCGCCTGGCAGGGATGGCCGTTGTCGAGGATGCAGGTGCAGTTCGGGGCGGGTGCTTCGTGCGGGTCCATGAGTGAGTCTCCAGATTTCGATTCCGCGATGACGGCAAAAAACGGCCCCACCCCGCCAAAAGCAGGCGGAATGGGGCACCCGGGATTTGCGGGATAGCGCAAAGAAAAAGGACCGCCGGAGCGGTCCTTTTTCTTTTTTCACCTTATAAGTTCAGAATACCAAATTCGACGTCTAACCACGCCAAATTTGTTGGGACTCTTTGGCGTGTAAGTTATGTGGAATGAGGAGAGGTTACTTTGGTGAAGAGGTGCGGGGGTTGACAAAAAAAGAGCAATTAGGGGCAGAGGCACATTCTGATAAGGAAGAAGCACCCGGACACGCATCTCGAAGCGAGGAGGCTTCCGCAACGATCGACAGTCCGCGGCGTGGCTACGAGCTTGCGTGACGGTCAGCCGCGACCGGTGGATTCGCCCGTGTGCGAATATCGCGCCGGCGGGGGCATCCGGACCGCTTGCTGTTGCGCGGCTTTTTTCTGACGTACAATTCCGGACACACAGGGACAGCTGGTATGCAGACGGGTGGGCCGCGGTGCGATGGCACGGCGCTCTTCCGGCGATCTGCAGCGTGAAAGGCGGACTTAGGAATGCTGAGAGAGCCGTTGGAGTCGGGCGGGATTCTGGATCCGATGGATCCGCTGGGCCGCATTTACACGAGGCCCATCGACCCGGAGGTGGGATTCCCCTATCGGGGTATGCAGGGCATTTTCAGCACACCCTTGCCATCGGCCTACGAGATCAATCCGGCTGCTCCGGAGGGAGACCGCCTGGCGATGGCGGTGTCGCTGGGAATCGACCCGGCCGAAGTGCCGCTGTGCCGCTATGTCCCGTTCGATCTGTACATCGACGTGTCGCCGGATGAGATCCCGAACGACTATCTGATGATGCTGATGGTTCGGCTTACGGAGTTCTGCAGTATGTTTGGGTGCGACATCGTTCGCCAAACCGACCTGGAGATCGGTTCCTCGCGCTGGCGTCCGACCTTGCGTACGAAGCGCCGGTACACGGCGCGGCAGGCTGAGGAGCGCAAGCAGGCTATGGCGATCGTGCTCGCGGCCGCCCTGCAGGAGAAGGCAAAAGAAAGCGGCACCACGCAGTTGCATTGCGACTATGAATTGCAAAGGCTGATTGCCGAGACGGAACTGGCAAAGGCGGAGACGGAGCGGGCGAAGGCCGAAACCGAAAAAGCCAGGGCCGAGACAAAACAGTCGAGCGCGGAGACCTTCAAGGCGCGCGCCGAGGGCGCGAAGGCTCTGGCGGAGATCCTGCTGAAGGCGGTTGCCGGTGTGAGCCTGCTGCTCGGAACCCTGCACTTCATTGCCAAGCCGGCGCCCAGCGAAGCCACGGGCGAGCCGGCGAAAGTGGTGTCGATGAGGCTGGTCGACCCTGCGACGGCGTTCCAAATCTGGGCGGGCGATGAGCACCGGGATATCGTCTTTGTGCAGGATCCCAGCGGGCTGAAAATAGTGAGCGTCGCGCCTCCGGAGGCCGGCGATGACGACGAGGGGCCGTGAGCGAGGGCCAGCTTCCTGGCGAGATCGAGGAGGCTCGATCCATCCAGGTTAACGCCTATATTTTCAATGGAATAGCCTTCAATCCTTCATCTTAATTGTCCCTGGGACGACGTCAGACGCGGCGGCGGAGCCGTCTCGGCTCATGATCCCGCTGTGCTGTGCTGCGAGTACAGGGCCCGCCAGCGTCCGTCCTGATAGACAAAGATGTCGCTGGAGAGGACCGGCTTGGGCGCGTCGCGTTTGTCGAGGGTGAAGGTGAGGATGGCGGTATCGCCGGCGAGGGTGACCGACTTGAGCATCGGATGCTGGGCC
>DATJTG010000169.1:0-14806 GCA_035503555.1 Acidobacteriaceae bacterium
TATTGTCAGGGCAACACCCGCCCCCCGAGCGGTGAGGAGTGCGCGGCCATGACGGAACTGGTGTTTCCGTATCGGGGGGTTTATGTGCGGCATCTTGGACAAGACCAGGTAGTAGCCGAGGCCAACCAGGTGCTGTTTTTCAACGCGGGTGAAGGCTATCGGATAAGCCACCCTTTATCAGGCGGCGATGCCAGTCTATCGCTCGCAATATGTGAGTCGCTGCTGAGCGAGCTGGCGCATCCCGCGCTGCTGCGCGAGAGCGCGGCGTTCGAATTCCGGTGGCAGCGCCTACGGATCGATGCGCGTGCTCAGGCGCTGGTGGCGCTACTGCGACACAGTTTGCGCGAAAACATCGCGGAACCTTTAGAGGCGGAGAGCCTGGCATTGACCCTGGTGCAGCGAGCGCTGGGACCGCGCACCACGCACATCGCCGGCGCGAGCGTGGGAAGGCAGAGACTAGTGGATCGCGCCAAACTGGTGCTCGCGAGCGATCTGACACGCCGCTGGATGCTGGCTGAGATTGCGGCAGAGGTGCGCGTTTCGCCGGTCTATCTCACGCAGGTCTTTCAACAAGTGGAAGGCCTCCCGTTGTACCGCTATCAACTGCGACTGCGGCTGGCTCGGGCACTGGACCTTCTGGGGTGCTACGACGACCTGACCGCTCTCAGCCTGGATCTTGGCTTCAGCAGCCACAGCCATTTCAGCGCGGCATTCCGCGAGGCTTACGGGCGCACGCCCTCGGAGTTCAGGCAGTCGGCGCTACGTCGCTAAAATCCTTCCGGCCAAATTGCTAAAGATTTTGACAGCGCCTCCGGCTCGCCGAGTGGCCTACTGATCCTACCCGGACTGCGGGCTTTTGGGAGCGATCTCATGGTTGAGAAAACCTGTGCTGCCTGCGATTGCAGGCTGGATGCGAATGCGATCAAGGTGGAGATCGGCGGGAAGACGGTGGAGGTGTGCTGCGATGAGTGCGCCCTGAAGCTGAATGAAGCGCAGGCTTCAGCGACAGCGGCGAGGAGGAACTAGCCATGGCGGGAGACAAGCGATTGGCAACCCGGCGTTCTGTGCAAACAGCATCGGGTCGGATTAGTTATACAGAGCAAGGCGCGGGGCCGACCGCGCTGTTTGTGCATGGAGTGCTGCTGAACGGGTATCTGTGGCGTCATCAACTGGCGGACCTGTGCGATGTGCGGCGGTGCATCGCTGTGGACCTGCTTGCGCACGGCGAAACGGAGATCGCGGCGGATCAGGACGTGTCCGTGACGGCTAACGCCAAAATGCTGAAGGAGTTGCTCGATGTATTGGACATTGGGCAGGCGGATATCGTCGGCAACGACAGCGGCGGGGGCATTGCGCAGATCTTTGCCGCATTGCATCCAGAGCGCGTGCGCAGCCTGACGCTTACCGATTGCGACGCGCACGACAACTGGCCGCCCGAAGCGTTCAAGCCGTTTCTCGCGATGGCGGCGGCGGGTGGATTGCGCGGAACGCTGGAGACAATGCTTGCGGACAAGAGCGTCTATCGCTCGGAGCAAGCCCTGGGACTGGCATACGAACACCCTGAACGTTTGAGCGACGAGAGCATCGAACGATACCTGCGCCCGTTGGTGACAACCGAGCAGCGCACTCACGACCTGCAACGTTTTCTCGCGGCCTTTGATAACCAGCACACGCTGGCCATTGAAGCGCAACTGAAGAGGCTGACGGCGCCGACGCTCATTGTCTGGGGAACCGATGATGTGTATTTCGATTTGAAATGGTCGCACTGGCTGGCGAACAACATAGCCGGTGCGGTACGCAGGGTCGAGTTCGATGGCGCCAGAATCTTCTTCCCGGAAGAACGCTGGGAGGATTTCAACAGGGAACTTCGCGTGCACTGGAAAGAAGCGGAGCAGAAGGCGCTGTGACACTTGAAGCGGTCGATGTTTTCGCTTTAGCAGGAGAAGAAAATGCCCCACCAGTCCCAAAAGGCCCAAGACTTCAGCGCGCTGCATATTCCCGGAGCACCGCTCGTTCTGTTCAACATTTGGGATGCGGGCAGCGCCAAGGCGGTGACTGCGGGCGGCGCCAAGGCAGTCGCCACAAGCAGCTGGTCGGTGGCCAACGCGAACGGCTTCGCCGATGGCGAGCGCCTGCCGCTCGCGTTGGCCATCGACAATCTGCGCCGGATTGTGGGCGCGACAGAACTGCCCGTGACGATCGATCTGGAAAGCGGGTATGGCGACCCGCCAGAGGTGGTCGGCGAGACTATCGGCCAGGCCATCGACGCGGGCGCCGTGGGCTGCAATCTGGAGGACAGTTTTCCGGCCAATGGAAAGCTGCGTGAGACGGTCGATCAAGCCAAACGCATTCGACATGCCCGGCGAAGAGCCGATGCGACGAAAATCCGCTTCTTCATCAATGCCCGGACCGACGTCTTTTTCCAGCGCCAGCCCGAGGAGCATGACGGCGAAATGGTTGTTCAAGCGATTGAACGAGCGCACGCTTACGCGGACGCCGGTGCCAACGGGCTGTTCGCGCCCGGTCTTGAGGATATCTCTCTGATCGCGCGCCTTGCCGAAGCGTCGCCTCTTCCACTCAACGTTATGGCCGCCAACGCTACGCCGCCCATCCGTGTATGGGCCGAGCGCGGTGTGGCAAGGATAAGCTATGGGCCGCACTCGTACCTCATGACGATGAAGGCGCTGGAGGAAGCTGCGCGGACGGCATGAGTGGACGCGAGTAAAAGGATGCTGCTTCAATCGCAAACCAGCGGTCCTGCCGGGCGTGAGGTCATTCGGTTGCAGGTCGATCGACTGGACACGCCGATCGGCGAGCTGTCGATAGTGGCAGATATCAAGGGCAATCTGCGCGCAGTGGATTGGACAGACCATGAAAGACGCATGAAGCGCCTTCTGTGCCTCCACTACGGCGAAGACGGGTTCCGGCTTGAATCTGCTCGCAACCGGAACGTCCTGACTCATGCAATCGGAAGGTATTTTGCGGGCGACTTCAACGCGATAGACAGCTTGCCGGTGCGAACAGGCGGAACGCCCTTTCAGCGTGAAGTGTGGTCTGCATTGCGCACCATCCCTTGCGGTACAACCATCTCCTACGCGCAACTTGCCGGACGAATTGGTCGCCCAGCCGCCGTCAGGGCTGTCGGCTCGGCCAATGGCTCAAATCCGGTTGGAATTGTTGTGCCTTGCCATCGTGTAATCGGGGCCGACGGATCACTTACCGGCTATGGCGGCGGTATCGATCGTAAAATATGGCTTCTTACCCATGAACGTGGGCTCTCATCATAAAACGATATCTAAGAGGTTCATTAGAACGAAACGTGATCGGGGCACAGCGTGGGCAGAATCCGTCGGTAGTGTATTTTGCCAGACGCAGAGTCATCGGCGCGATCTCTGCTCGGCCATCAGGATCGGGAGATCCAGGACTTGTAACGGCAAGCTTCCAGCAATCGGCTCAAAGAAGATTCCCGCCTGATGCCAACAGGGCGATGCGCTCATTGAGGCCATGATTCCCCGTAGTGTCTGGTTTGTCGGTATTTCGGAAGTTTCGCCGTAAGGGGGCACACTTCGGCCGATGGCCCCACCTGGACCCGGAGTTGGTCCCAAAGCTGGGTCTTGAGCGCCCCAGGTTGTTGAAAGGAATGGTAGGCACGAGGAGACTCGAACTCCTGACCTCTACCGTGTCAAGGTAGCGCTCTAACCAACTGAGCTACGCGCCTACGCAGGGTCGCTGCCTGCAGTCATGATAGCAGGCCCAGCGGCCCTCCTCCCGGCTCGCCGCAGCTCCTGGGGGCTCGCCGATCGCGCCCTCGCGGCCCATCCAGGGCCACCCGCGTCGCGCAGCCTCCCGCGCCCCGCACATAGGATTTCCCGCGCCGCTGGGATAGTATGAATGCTTCGTGAACCGGTCCACACGACCGTTGCGTCCGGCCCTCCCCGCAGCACACCATGAACGACCTTTCGGCGACTCCCAACCTGCTCACGTTTCTCCGCCTGTGCATCGTCCCCTTCCTGGTGCTGGCGGTCTTCGATGGCGACTACCGGCTCGCCTTCGCGTTGTTTGTGCTGGCCGGCGTCACCGACGCACTCGACGGAACCCTCGCCCGCATCCTGCACCAGCGGACCATGCTCGGCCAGTATCTCGACCCCGTGGTCGACAAACTGCTCCTCAGCACGCTCTTCCTGGTTCTCCATCATGCCGGACTCATCTCGCGGCGCGTCACCGTCCTCGTCTTCGCGCGCGACCTAGGCATCATGGTCGTGGCCGCCATCCTCTTTGCCACCACTTCCATTCGCAACTTCAAGCCGAGCTTTCTCGGCAAGGCGAACACCGTCGCCCAGATCCTTGCCCTGGCCGCGGTTCTCCTCCGCCAGTTCTTTGCTCCGGAATGGGTTCTGTTTCTGCGCCACTGGGCGCTGGAAGCCACCGTCGCTCTGACGCTGCTCTCCGGCTTCCATTACGCCTGGAGGGTGGTGCGCCAGATCGGATCGCCCGGCGTCGCCGGCTAGCGGTCTCGGCTCACAGCGTGGACGAACCCTTGCCGGTGTTGCATCCCAGCTGTTTGCTCTGCGCCGCCAGTTCCGAAGCGCCGGTGCTTTGCCGCGCAAAGCTCTGCCGCATCGCCGTCAGCTCGGGAAAATCGTAGTGCCGGCACAGGGTCATCTCCCACACATCGCCCGTGCTTCGATTCACGGCGTAGCGGCGCAGGGTTTCGTCCGGTCCCGGCGTGCTGCTTTCCCGAATCACAATGAAGCTCGAGTACCCGGGAATGAAATCCGAAGCCAGATCCATGCTGTTCAGCTCAATATGGGTGTCGCTCAGATCGATCTGATCGTGCTGCGCCACCAGCATCACAATGCGTCGCGTCTGCGCCGCCGTCAGCGCCCCTTTCGGCGTTTTGGCCTCTGCGGCCCGGCAGCCGGTCACGGTGACGCCTGCTCCCAGCGCAGCCAGCATCAGAACCCAGGAAAGAAAACGACGCATGCCTCTAGTGTCACCGCTTTCGTTCGACAACGGCAAGCCCCGAAGGCGTCACTGGAAAAAAGAGAGACGGTTACAATGAGCCCGTGAAAAACCAGCCGTACTTCACCGAAGAAACTCTCCGTTTTCTCCGCGGGCTCAGGCGCAATAATCGCCGCGAATGGTTTCAGGCCCGCCGCGACGTTTACGAGAGCAGCCTGAAGCAGCCCATGCTCGCGCTCATCGAGCGCCTCACCGACGGCATGATGGACTACGCACCCTCGCACGTGCGCCCCGCGGCCAAATGCCTCTTCCGCATCTATCGCGACACGCGCTTCTCCGCCGACAAGTCGCCGTATAAGAGCCATCAGGGCGCGTGGTGGTCGCACGCCGGACTCGTGAAAACCTCCGGCGCCGGCTATTACCTGCATGTCAGCGCGACCGAACTCGTCATCGCCGCCGGGGCGTACATGCCGGAAAAGGATCAGCTGCTCGCCATTCGCCGCCATCTGCTCGAACATCATCAGGAATGGAAGCGGCTGATCGAAGATAAGAAATTACTGCGAGCTTTCGCCGTCCACGATCCTCTGCCGCTGGCCCGCGCTCCCAAGGGCTTTCCCGTCGAGCATCCCGCCATCGAGTGGATCAAGTGGCGGCAGTGGGGCGTCACCGCGCATCTCCCTGCCGAAGAAGCGCTGCGGCCCTCCCTCGCTGCCGACATCGAGAAGCGCTTCCGCCTCGCCTCGCTACTGGTCGCGTTTCTCAACGCTCCGCTGGCGCGTCCCCAGCGTCCTCGCCCGGTGTGGACGGGAGGACTTCTCCACAGGTGATCGCTTTCTTTTCGCGAGTGCGGGGGAATACACTGCAGAGCAGCCCACCCGATGCGCTGCAGCAGCTCTACACCGCTGCTGCCTGCGCCAGGAGGCCGCTGGACCGCGAATCGCGGCTCATCCCCGCTAAATTCGGGCGTTTTCCAGAGAAAACCAGGAAAAACCGCAAAAAACCTGTGGAAACACGGGTTTTGCCATTGACAAACGCCGTTGAAAGCCGCAAGGTAAACGGCGGCAGGTTCTTCCGGACCCGCGTCATTACTGGCGTTTCTTCACCCTGACGCGCTTCGGACGAACTCCGGAAAGTCGCGGCTCCCGCGCCTTTCGGCAACCCGGAAAGAGAAATCACAAGGAGGAAGAATTTATGGCAGCAACGATGACCAAGACAGCTCTGGTGCGGCAGCTCGCCGAGAAGCTGGAACTCACGAACAAGCAGTCGGCGGCGTTTCTGGATCTGCTGGCCGAGACCGCGATCAAGGAAACGAAGAAGAGCGGCGTGTTCGTCATCCCCGGCCTCGGCCGCCTCGTCAAAGCCGAGCGCAAAGCCCGCATGGGCCGCAACCCGCAGACCGGCGAACAGATCAAGATCAAGGCCAAGACCGTCGTCAAGTTCCGCGTCGCCAAATCGGCCAAGGACTCCATCGCCCCGCCGAAGAAGTAGCTCCGCGGATTCGTTCGCATCGTCGAAAGGAAGCGGCTCAATCCGCTTCCTTTTGCGTTGGTGCTCGACAACGCCCGCGCCACCCCCTGTACCATGACCCCGTGGCGCTGCTTTCCATCCACAATCTGAGCGTCCGCTTCCGCCACGCGCCTGCCGTGCGCGGCCTCTCGCTCTCCATCGATCCCGGCGAATCCCTGGGGCTGGTGGGCGAATCCGGCTCCGGCAAATCCGTCACCGCTCTCGCCATTCTTCGCCTGCTCGACGAAGCGGCCACCATCGAAGGCCGCATCGTCTTCGATGGCCAGGATCTCCTCGCGCTTCGGCCGGAGGCGATGCGCCGTCTGCGCGGCCGCGACATCGCTATGGTCTTCCAGGAACCGATGACCGCGCTCAATCCTGTCTTCCCCATCGGTGAACAAATCGCCGAGGCGGTTCGCATCCATCAGCGCGGGCTCTCGCGCAGCCAGGTGCGGGAGCATGTCCTGGAGGCGCTCAATGCTGTCGCGCTGCCCAGCCCCGCCGCCCGCTACGCGGACTATCCCCATCAGTTTTCCGGCGGCCAGCGCCAGCGCATCCTCATCGCCATGGCCATCGCCAACCGCCCGCGTCTGCTCATCGCCGACGAGCCCACCACCGCGCTCGACGTTACCGTGCAGGCGCAGATCCTCGATTTGCTTGCCGATCTCCGCGATCGCTTCAGCCTCGCTATGCTCTTCATCTCCCACGATCTCGCCGTCGTCTCCCAGGTCGCCGACCGCGTCGCGGTCATGCGCCACGGCCTCATTCTGGAAGAGGCTGCCCGCCCCGACCTCTTCCGCCACCCCCTGCATCCCTACACGCGCAGCCTGCTCGGCGCCGTTCCCACCATGCAAACCCCGCTCGATCGGCCTCTGGCTACCCTGGCCGCGCCCGGCGCGCCCGGCCTCCGCCTCGTCGAATCCGCGGAGACCCCGCTCCTGGAAGCCGCTCCCGGTCACTGGGTCCGCGCAGATAGTGCGCGACAGGCCTGAGCCTCATCCAATACAGTAGTAAGCGGCCTGTTCGCGATGCGCGCCCTCCTCATCTCCGATATCCACGCCAACCTTGAAGCTCTGCAGTCCGTTCTGGCCGCCGCTCCCGCCTACGACGTGGTCTGGAACCTTGGCGATGTGGTCGGCTACGGCGCCAATCCCAACGAGGTCATCGACGAAGCCCGCCGCCTCGGCAAAGTTTTCGTTCGCGGCAATCACGACAAAGCCTGCAGCGGCCTGGGCGGCCTCGAAGAATTCAATCCCGTCGCGCAGCGCGCCGCGCGCTGGACCGAGTGCGTGCTCACCGGCGAACATCGCGACTGGCTCCGTCATCTGGCCGCCGGTCCCATCGCGCCCGACGGTCCCCTCGTCCGCTGCGTCCACGGCTCGCCTCTCGACGAGGACGACTATCTGCTCACCGTTCGCGATGCCTGGCCCGCCCTCCACGGCGCCGACGTGCGCATCACCTTCTTCGGCCACACCCACGTGCAGGGCGGCTTCGCCACCAATGGCGAGGACTGGTTCCGGCTCGCCCCGCAATACAGCAAACCGCATCGCAGCGGCCATCACGGCGACCGGCCTCTTTCAGACGAGGCCGAAGACTACGAACTCCAGCTCCGCGAAGGCGCCCGCTACCTGCTCAATCCCGGCTCCGTCGGCCAGCCCCGCGACGGCGACTGGCGCGCCGCCTTCGCCCTCTATGACGATGCGCGCATGACGCTCACCTGGTATCGCGTTCCCTACAATGTGCGCGAAGCGCAGGAGCGCATCCTCCAGGCCGGTCTCCCCGATCGCCTCTCCTCGCGCCTCCGCGACGGCCGCTGACCGTACCCATCGCGTTTCATTCGTTCTCGGCCGTGCTCCACCCCTGTCGAATCGTCTGTTCGGGGGTGTATTCTGGATCACACTTCAGGACACCGGGTCCCCGATTACGCGGGGCCTGCGGATGGCAGGTCGCTTTCAACCTCCAGCCTGCGTCCTGTCTCTTCTGCGGAGCGGATATGAGTCCTACGTTTTCCATCGGCATTGGCGGCGCCGCCGGTCAGGGTGTGGCTACCCCCGGCGACATTTTTGCGAAAATCTTCAGCCGTCGCGGCCTGCACCTCAACGCCTACAACGCCTATCAGTCCATCATCCGTGGCGGCCACACTTTCCTCATCATCCGCACCGGCCCCGAGCCCGTCACCAATATGGGCGACACCCTCGAGCTCCTCATTCCCCTCAACCAGGACACGATGGATCGCCACCTCAGCCTGCTGGGCGCCGGCGGCGCCTGCATTTACAACGCCGATTCCATCAAGCCCGGCGAGCATGGCGATGGCGTGCAGCTCTGTGGACTCCCGGTTTCCACCCTGGCCGACATCACGAAGAATAAGGTCGCGCAGAACACTCTCGCGATCGGCGCCGCTCTCAGCATGATGGGCGTCGGCTTCCAGTCGCTCGAAGAGGTCATCCGCGAGCAGTTCGGCAAAAAGGCCGCCTCCGTCGCCGACGAAAACATTGCCGTCGCCCGCGCCGGTTACGACTACGCCACGCAGAACTTCCGCCCCTTCGCCTCCGCCCTGCCCATGACCGACAACAAGTACGCGGTCCTGAGCGGCAACACGGCGCTGGCCATGGGCGGCGCTGCCGCCGGCGTCAAATTCTACTGCGCCTATCCCATGAGCCCTTCCACCGGCGTCCTGCACTGGTTCGCCGCCAACGGCCGCAAAGCCGGCATCATGGTCCGCCAGGTCGAGGACGAAATCGGCGTGGTCAACATGGCCATCGGCGCGGCTCAGGCCGGCGTCCGCGCCATGTGCGCCACCTCCGGCGGCGGATTCGCCCTCATGTCCGAAGCCCTCGGGCTTTCCGCCATGGCCGAAATCCCCGTCGTCGTCATCGACTGCCAGCGCGCGGGTCCGTCCACCGGCGTGCCCACCAAGACCGAGCAGGGCGACCTGTGGCAGATGCTGGGCGCTGCGTTCGGCGACTATCCCCGCGTCATTGCTGCCCCTCTCGACATCGGCGACTGCTTCACGCTCATGGCCGAGATTTGGAACATCGTCGACAAGTTCCAGGTTCCCGGCCTTGTCCTCTGCGACCTGCTCCTTTCCGAAGGCCGCCTGAGCGTCGACCCCAAAATCCTCGACTTCGCCCCGCACGTCGATCGCGGCGAGATGATCACCGCGCCCAACGGCCACTCTGAGGGCGGCTACAAGCGCTACCTCATCACCGAGAGCGGCGTTTCCCCGCGCGCCATCCCCGGCGTCCCCGGCTACACCCACGTGGTCGCCAGCGACGAGCACGACGAGGACGGCGTCCTGATCAGCGACATGTACACCAACCACGCCAAGCGCCGCGCCATGATGGAAAAGCGCATGCGCAAGGAGCAGGGCATCGCCGCCGCCGTTCCGCCGCCCGTGCTCCAGGGCCCGAAGGACGCCGACGTCACCCTCATCGGCTGGGGTTCTACCCAGGGCGTGATCGAAGAAGCCCGCGCCCAGCTGGCGGAGCAGGGAATTACCGCCAATCAGTTACAAATTCGCTGGCTTGTCCCCCTCCACGGCGACGCCATCCTCGATCAGCTCCGCAACGCGAAGCGCACCATCATCGTCGAGAACAACTTCAGCGGCCAGTTTGCCCGCTACCTGCGCAGCGAAACCAGCTTCGTCGCCGACGGACACATCCGCAAATACGACGGCGAGCCCTTCATGCCGCACCACATTGTCGAAGCGGTCCGCGCACAACTCGCCGGCGACACCACGCTGTCCGTCCCGGCGCACGAAATCATGGTTTAGGAGACATCATGGCCACCATTGTCGAATCCCCAAAACCGCTCACCCAGGCCGATTTCAAAGGCCGCGTCGATCCGGACTGGTGCCCGGGCTGCGGCGACTTCGGCGTTCTCGCCGCCGTCCAGAAGGCCCTCGTCGAGCTGCAGATCCCCAATCACATGATCTGCACCATCAGCGGCATCGGCTGCTCCTCCAACTTCCCCGGCTTCATTGAGACCTACGGCATGCACACGCTGCATGGCCGCGCTCTGCCCGTCGCCACGGGCGTGAAGATGGCCAACCCCGACCTCACCGTGCTCGTCACCGGCGGCGATGGCGACGGCCTCGGCATCGGCGGCAATCACCTCACCCACACCATCCGCCGCAACGTCGATCTGACCTACATCATCATGGACAATCAGATCTACGGCCTCACCACCGGCCAGACCTCGCCCACCAGCCGCCTCGGCATGAAGACCAAGAGCACGCCCTTCGGCAGCATCGAAGGCCCTCTTTATCCCATCACCATGGCGCTGGCTGCGGGAGCCACTTTCGTCGCGCGCGGCTTCTCCGGCGATCAGAAGCACCTCACCGATCTCATCCGCCAGGCGATCCAGCACAAGGGCTTCTCCTTCCTCGACGTCTTCAGCCCCTGCGTCACCTACAACAAGGACAACACCTTCCAGTGGTTCCGGCCGCGGGTGAAAAAGCTCGAAGACGATGCCGCGTACGACTCCACCGACTGGCTGGCCGCTATGGAGAAATCGACGATCTGGGGCGAGGAAATCCCCATCGGCAAATTCTTCGAGCGGACGGATCTGCCTTCGCTCGACCAGGCCGAGCCGGTCACCCAGGGTCGCACGATGTTGTCTTATCCGATCCACATCGACGCCGCCGTCGCGAAGGGCTTCATCGACGAGCTGATGTAGGGGGTGGGTGCCCATGTCTGCCTGCGGTTGGCAGACATGGGAATCAAGCGGGAGGAGTCGAACCGTGAACCGATCCGCCTCTCTCAGTCTCGCCGTCCTCCTGGTCCTGCCCGCCGCCTTCGCCGCGGCTCATCCAGCGACCGCCGCCTCCCCGCATCTGGTTCCCGCCGCTGCGCGCCAGTCCGCCCCCAGCTTCACCCTCACCGATGTCCAGGGAAAGACCGTCTCGCTCGCGCAGTTCCGCGGCCAAGTCGTTCTCCTCGATTTCTGGGCGGTGGACTGCGGCGGATGCAAAATCGAAATCCCCTGGTACGTTCAGTTCAGCCACGACTACCGCGCTCGCGGCCTGGCTCTCATCGGCCTCGACATGTATGGCGAATCCCCCGCCGTCATTCGCGCCTTCATGGCAAAGGCCCACATGGACTACCCCGTCGCCGTCGGCACCGACGCGATCGGCCACCGCTTCGGCGTCACCGCTCTGCCGCGAACCCTCCTCATCGACCGCGAAGGACGCATCGCCGCCGCCCACACCGGCATCGTCGATCGCGCCCAGTTCCAGAGCGACATCCGCGCGCTGCTGCGGGGGGACTAAGCGGCCGGCGGCTCAACCACGAGCGAATCAAATCTCGTGCTTGCCGACAGTCCACCGGCATCGCCTCAGAATTCGATGCGCCCCTGCAAGGCAATCATGCGCGGCGAGCTGTCGCCCCCAAGGCCCACGCCCAGCAATCCCGTCGGCGGAGAGATGGTGCTGGTAAGGCCGCCGAAGCCGGTTTGCGTCGAGGGCTCCCCGGGAATCCCCGCCTGCACGTCGGTGGGCAGGGCGAAGGTCGGGTGATTGAAAGCGTTGAAGAGCTGAGCGTCGAAGCGCAACGTCACGCCTTCGCGCAGAGGGACCCTTTTCGTGAGGTAAACCTCGGAATACGTGAAATGCGGACCGCGCAAGGCGTTGCGCGACAAGTCGCCGAACTGGCAGTCGCCTGGCGAGTCGCCTCCCGCGCACGCGCCGGTGGAAGGATCGACGGCTGAAGCGAAGGCGTCGGGATTGAGCCACTGCAGCGTTCCCGGCAGCGTGACTCCGGCGATGGACGAGCGGCGGTAGAGCGGAACTCCCGGCACGCGGCTGGCGAACTGCGGGCCGCCTGCCTGGAAGATGCCGCGGCCGCTGGCCGTATACGGCGCGCTCAGAACGCTGAAGGGCAAGCCGCTGTGCAGGAAGAGCGTTTGCGAGTATTGCCAGCCGCCGAATACGCGGCGCAGCAGTCCATGCCGCGAGCGAAACGGAATCTGCCAGACCCCGAAGGCCGAGAGATTGTGGCGGACATCGTAGTCGCAATTGCCATATTCGCGGCGCAGGCTGCCCGGCAGCGGCGAGAGGATGCCGAGCGTGGAGAAGGGCAGCAGCCCGCCGTTGGAAACCTCGTCGAGGCAATGGCTCCAGGTGTAGTTGGCATGCAGGGTGAGCCCGCGCACGTTCTCGGTCATGCTGGTCTGCAGGCCGTTGTAGTGGCTGCCGGCTCCGGTGCGGAATTCGTTCACGCTGCCGAAGCGTGGATCGGGCGCCTGTCCGTAGGCGTAGGGAGCGAAGCATCCGGAGCAAACCGTCTGATAGCCGTTGAGCTGCACCTGGTAGGGCTCATCGACGGCGCGGGTTCCCACGTAATCGGCGCGCAGCGTGCCGTGCGCCGACAGCTGTCGCTCCATGCCGAAGCTCCATTGCAGGAAGTACGGCGTCCTCAGCGTGCCGCTGGGGAAGGTGTTCAGGTTCACGGCCAGCGGGCAGACCGGGACATCGGATGCGCCTGCGCAGGGCGAAGCGCCGGAGCGGAAGACGCTTTGGAAGGCCTGGTTCGCGGCTGACGTCGCGTCGACGGCGCTGTTGGGAACTCCTGGAGCGAGGGCCACGCCGCCTACCTGGCCGTTGGCGCCCCCGACGAAGACCGGCGCATAGGGAGGATTCATCGCGCCCAGGTCGGCGACTTCGGCAGGGATAATGTCGTTGAAGACGCCGGCCCCGGCGTGGATGTCCATTTTGTCGGTCAGCTTGATGGCGACGGAAGCGCGCGGCTGCCAGACGATCAGCGGCGTGGCCGGAAAGAGGCTGCGCACCCCGGTGAGCAACGCCTGGCTCAGAGGCTGATCGGGGTTGTGGCTCATGTTCAGGAAGGAGCCGGCCGGGCGCGCAAACAATGCCTGCTGGTTCACAGGATCGGTGTTCCACGTGGTCCGCAGCCCGGCCGTGACGGTGGCACGCGGGCTCGGCCGGAAGGTGTCCATCGCGTAGAGATCGAGATCGCCCAGCGCGATGCGCTCCTTGAGCGACGCCGGAAATGCCGTGGTCGCCGTCCACGCCGCGCCGTAGGTGAACTGCGCCAGATCGGTGTAGGTCACCAGGGGCACCGTGCCCTCGCCCAGATCGTAGTCGCTGATGTCGAGGCGGCGCGAGTTCTCGCCGAATTTCCAGGTGTTGCGCCCGCGCGTCCAGACGAGATTGTCGTTGATCTGCCACTGCGTTACCTTGCGGCCCTGGGGGAAGGTCTGGTCGTCGCCGCCGATGGTGGTGAACGGCGCGTTGGAGCTGCCGGCCGCCAGCACGATCGGGAACTGAGCGATCACCTGCGCTTCGTTGTTCGGCTCAAAGATGCTGGAGTACCAGCTGGCGCCGGGGTTGAACTGGTTGACGAGATTCGACGAGAAGAGATGCGTGTATCCGGCGACCAGCGTGCGCTGCGGCTGCGGGGAATACGCGTTGAAGATGGGATTGATGGGATCGGTGTAGGCCGCCTGCAGTCCCGTGTCCTGCTGGAAGCGATACCAGACGCTGTTGTTCGCGTTCAGGGTGTGGTCGATCTTGAGAACCACCAGGTTCTCGCTGTCGCTGTTTTTCATGGACTGCGTATGCACGTTGGCGCAGCCGCTGCCGTTCATCAAATTGGAAGCCGATTGCGTGCCCGGCAGCAGGGTTCCGTTGGCGGCCAGCGGACAGGAGAGCACCGGAACCGGCGTGCCGCCCGTGTTGGCATAGAGCCCGAACATGCTGCGATAGAAGGACACTTCGCCCGGTTCGGCCGGCAGGGTTGCGCCGGTGAGGGGATCCGCGCCGCCCAGCGGCAGCTGGCTGAGCACGTAATTTTGATAAGCCGGGGAGGGCGTGGTGACGCGCGCCACCAGCGGCAGAGCGATGCGGATGCCCTCATAGTGGGTGAAGAAGAAAAGCCGATTTCTCCGGATCGGGCCGCCCACGCTCACCCCAAATTCGTTCACGTTGGAATACGGCTTGGTGGCGACGTTGCCGGGCGTGTCGTTGGCGTGCAAAAAATAATCCTCGGCGTTCATTACCGAGCCGTTCCAGATTTCGTAGGCATCGCCGTGGAACCGGTTCGTTCCGGATTTGGTGAAGTAGTTCACCTGCGCCGCCCCGTAACGTCCCTGATCGACGGCATACGAGTTCGTGTTCACGGTCGACTCCTGCACCGCGTCGAGGCCAATGACCAGATTCGTCGAGAGCCCGATATTGAGGCCGAGGAAGGGATCGTTGGTGTCGTAGCCGTCGAGAATGTACCCGTTCGAGGTCGCCGGCAGACCGTTGAACTCCACGTTGCCGTAGCCGCCCGCCGCTTTCGCGTCGTTGGAGGAGCCGGCCGTGTTCATCAGCGCGCCC
>DATJTG010000170.1:0-9085 GCA_035503555.1 Acidobacteriaceae bacterium
GGCCTGCAGGCCCGCCTCATGAGCCAAGCGCTCCGCAAGCTCACCGGAACCGTATCCAAATCAAGAACTTGCCTCATCTTCATCAACCAGATCCGGGAGAAGATCGGCGTCATGTTCGGCAATCCGGAAACCACCACCGGCGGCCGCGCCCTCAAGTTCTACTCCTCGGTGCGCATCGACATCCGCCGCATCGCCGCCATCAAGGAAGGCGACGTGGCGGTGGGCAATCGCACCAAGGTCAAGATCGTCAAAAACAAGGTCGCCGCGCCTTTCCGCGAGGCCGAGTTTGACATCCTCTACGGTGAAGGTATCTCCCGCGAGGGCGACGTGCTCGATCTGGCCGTCACCAACAACATCGTCGAGAAGAGCGGGGCGTGGTTCAGCTACTCCGGCGACCGCATCGGCCAGGGCCGCGAAAACGTTCGCCAGTTCCTCAAGGACAATCGCGACACCTTCGCCAAAATCGACACCCAGCTCCGGCAGAAGCTCGGCATTGTGACGAAAGCGGCAACTCCTGACCCGCCGGCGGTTCCGCCGAACGGCGCAGCCCATGCGCAGGAAGCAGTTCGTCCTGCGGCGCGGCGACAATAGCTGGCTGAGCCTCACAACAGCAGAAAGCCCCTCATTCGAGGGGCTTTTCTCATTCCTGGGACCGGTCTCCACCCCTATTGCCTCTCTGAGAACTCCTGCGCCCCGGCTCAATGTCCCTGCGCTGCCATTACTCAGGCATCCCTGCGTAACCCTTCACTCATCTCAATCCTCACGATTGACTGCCAGGTCAGGGTCTGCTCGTTGTTCCCTGCTCCTTCTCTCGGCCCCGACAATGACTTTGAATCAGCAGCTCGAGACTGGCGACGGGCTCGCCACCTCCCTCGGCCATCGGAATGGCGCATCGGCCAGGCACAGCCACGTGGCGCACTTCTATACGAGTGACCCAGTGCTTGTTGTTGAAGTCAGCCAGTCCCTCAGCAACTCCCTGGGTGCCGGCGGCTCTGCCGTCATTATCGCGACCCCTGCGCACATTGAGGCATTCGAGCAGCAACTCACCCTGCGCGGATTCGATCTGCGGCGCATCGCCCGTCAGGGTCGCTGGCTTGCCCTCGACGCGGCCGCGACCCTGAACACTTTTATGGATCACGGTTGGCCCGACGAAAAGAAGTTTGCGTCGCAGATGAATGCTGTTCTGGATCGCGTTTCCGCCGGAGCGGCCGCTGTGAATGGCGCGCGCGAGCCGTACATCGCCGGTTACGGCGAAATGGTCTCGGTTCTCTGGGAGCAGGGCAAAACCAGCGCATCCCTCCGTCTCGAAGAGCTCTGGAACCGCCTCCTCCGCGGACGCCCATTTCACCTCTCCTGCGGATGGCCAATGCGCCTTTTCCCGAGCGAAGCCGACAGCATATCGATTCGACGGATCTGCGCATTGCACACCGGTGTCTCGAATGTGCACAGCAGCATCAGCGGCAGCCATCCCAGGCGCGACGGCAGCCTGTGGCAGCTGAAGGCACGCGCGCTGCTGCAGAATGTCTCGCACATCGCCCGGCAGACCCTCGGCTTCTATCGGGAGGCTGATTCCGTGGCCGCCATGCCCATCACAGTCTCCGGAGCGATTGACGAGGTGCTCGCCGTGCACGAGCACCGTCTCCGCGATCGCGAAATCGAGCTGCGTCGCTTCATTCGGCCCGATGCGCGCGTCGTCGCGCCCCTCGGCGAGTTCAAGCACATCCTCTCATGCCTCATCGCCAACGCCATCGACGCGTCGGTTCCCGGTAACGAGATCACGCTCAGCGCATGGAAGGCTCGCCACCCGGTTACGGGCGTCCAGGGAATTCGCCTCAGCGTCGTCGATCAGGGCATCGGCATTCCCGACGCCATCATTCGCGACGTCTTCACTCCGTTCTTCGCCACCACGCGCGACATCAACATCGGTCTTGGCCTCTGGGTCGTTAAAGATATCCTCGACCGCCGGGGCGGCTCCATTCGCTGCCGCAGCCGCGTCGCCCAGCCCTCCGGCACAGTGATGATGGTTTTCCTGCCCAGCGAGCAACTCCAGATCGAAGCCGCCGCCTGACCGTCCGGCTTTCGCTCACAGTCCCTCGCTAACAGTCTTTTGCTTTCCACTCTTCGCTTGCAGCGCCTGGCTGCCTGCGTTTCGCCGACCGTTTCTCGCTTACAGCTTTTCACTCCCAGCTATTGTTTCTTCCCAAGGCTCAGCGTAAAACGCAGCCCCGTCCGGTAGTTCAGCGGCAGCGACGGATACCCGATCGGGCCGATGTGCTGGCTGCTGGTCAGGTTGTCGATTTGGGTGTAGATCGCCATCCACGGCTTGTACTGGTAGCTCGCTCCCAAATCCACTTTCGTGTAGCCGTAATCGAGATTCCGATTGGGCATCAGCAGCGTGTTCCCGAAGTTCACATCGTCGCCGCCGAGATAGGTCGAGTCATCGCTGGGGCTGGCATACGCCATATCGACGACCCCGGTCCACTTCTTTCCGGTATAGATCGCGTCGGCAAACGCCGTGTGCGGCGGCCGCCGGAAAGGCCGCGCCGCAACCAGCGGTGAATAGTCGCCGATCGGAATCGTCGGGAAGTTCGGGTTATAGCTGGGTCCCGGCGAATAGCAGGTCACGGGTGAGTTGGCCGGACAAACGAAGTTGTCCGACGAGAACGACCTCTGCACGGCCGCCTGCAGATACGTATAGCCCGCGCGCAGGAACAGATTCTTCCCCACTCCGTAGTTCACCTCGCCCTCGGCGCCCTGCGCCCGGTACGACTGCGAGTTCAGGTCCAGCTCGTAGGCGCCGCTGTTGTTCAGGAACGCTTCGAAGCTTTGCAGTTGTGACGCCGACAGATTCGGCAGCAGCGCAGGCAATGCGGCCGCCGGCACATCCTCCGTCTGATTGCCGAATTCGTTGTGGAAATACGTGCCCCGTACAGCTATTTTTTCGCTGAACAGGCTCTGCTCGAAGCCGCCGTCGTAAGTGCGCGACTGCTGCGCGCCAATCGGCGTGATGCCGTATTGTTGCGCACTCGCCAGGCCGCCGTTGTTCGCCATAAACGTGTAGAGCGACCCAAACTGCTCGTCGAGCGTTGGTTCCTGATAGCCGCGCGCAAAATTGAAGTTCAGCTTCGTGCCGCGGAATCCCCTTCCCGGACGCACCAGGTAGTACGACGCGCCCACGCGCGGCGTGCCCACCGTGCCGAACAGCCCGTTCTTCTCCACGTTTCCCGCCGCCGTATAGAACAGTCGGCTTTTGAACTGGCCACCCACCTGCGCCTGATAGTCGTAATTCTCGCGCTCCAGCGTCTGGTGAATCCCGTACGCCTGCTCGCCCTCGAGCCCGCGCTCATCCTCGTAGCGGAAGCCCGCCACCACGGCCAGATGCGGCCCGTGCACGTAATTCATCTGCGCGAACAGATCGTCGCGATTGGAATCGAGCGCGAGATCGTTCGGATACACTCCGAAATCCGCCGGGCTATAGTTCATCAGTGTGCGGCCGGAAACGGAATATCCATTGGCACCCCTCACGGTCACATCATGGCCGTAGTAGTTTCCCGCGCCGAAATAGGGTCCGGTCAGCAAATATCCCGCTGGAAACCACTGCTGGCTCTCCTCGCGTTTCCGTACCAGCCCGTAGCGCACATAGGCATGCAGATTGTCGCGGAAAGTATGGCTGATGGTGCCCGATCCGTAGCTGTCCTGATCCAGTTCCTTCCCGTCGTTGGGAGTCAGATCGAACGAGTAGCCGCCGTTGGCCCCCGGCAATCCCGTCGCGGAATCGCTGTTGTGCGCGGTCACGCGAATCTCGGTGTTCGCCGACCAGCTCCACCCCACGTTCGCGACGGACGTGTCGTCGTGGTACTCATCCCACGGAATGGCATTGCCGCTCTGAAATGCCGAGAATCCGCCGTAGTAATCGAGCTTCCGCCTCATGCCGCCCAGCTGCACCTGGTTTTTGTAGCTGCCGAATCCGCCGGCCTCGCCCTGATACAGCAGCGAGGGAAACTGCGTGCTCCCCCGCGGCGTCGTCAGCGCCACCACCCCCGCCGACGCGTCCGACCCGTATAGCACCGAGTTGGGCCCGCGATACGCCTCCACGCTTTCGAGGCCCATCGTCGCCACATTGCCGAAGTCGAAGCGCCCCCCGACGTCTTCCACCGGAACTCCGTCGAGCACCACGCGATTGGCCGTCGAATTTCCGCCGCGCACAAAGACCGACGTCACGCCGCCATGCTGGCCCTGCTGCACCACGGTGAGCCCAGGAATTTGCCGCAGCGCATCGACGATGTCAGCCCGGTTCTCATACTGCAACGAACCGATACCCGTGACGGATCCGGTAGTCTGCGCCTGCGGCTGCGGAACCCCCGTCGGCGTCACCACCACCGACTGCCGCACCCACTCCGGCTCCAGCACGATGTTCTGTTCCACATCGTCCAGCTGCCTTCCGTAGAAGCTCTGTGTCTGCAGTTGCCGAAACGAGTGCCCCGACGCCAGCACGTAGAAACGTCCCGACTGCGAGCTCACCAATGTGTACCCGCCGTCGAATCCGGTTCTGCCCACCCGGATCACATTGCCGTCCTGCACCAGCGCCACGGTCGCATTGGCGATCGGCACGCCCAGCGGATCGGTCACAGTGCCATGCACGCTTACGGCATACGAGGTCGCCGCGAAGCCAAGCCAGCCCAAAAAGATCAGGAAGCGGCGCGCAGGCCGCGAAGCGTGTGTCATAGTTCCTCTGCTCCCCTCGGAGCGTGGTGTGTCTGGCACGCGGGACCGGTCTCCTGACTTGCGCGTCGATCCTTCAAAATCGAGCCGCCCGCCTTCCCGGAACCCTGCGGTTCCAGTGGCATCTTCGGACGGCCTGTTTCCGGGTCTCAAAACACCAGACGCAGAAACACGCGCTTACAGTTGCGGGGCAGTGGCGGATTTTCACCGCCTTCCCGAGCATCCCACGGCAGCATTAGGTTTACGCGAACACGCCCGCGGAACTCCTCCCGCCGCGCCCTCGCGCCTTCAATTCCAGCTGATGCGCCGGAAACCTCGTTATAAATCCTCGCCTCGGGCAAGTCAAAGCCGGCAGTAGTTCGGCAGGTGCCCCGCGCTTGTCGGCATCGTCTCCGATGATATCCGCGCCGAAGCGGCAGTTGCCTGACGGCCAGCCCTCTGCGACTCTTATTGCCAGGCCTGAGGCCCGCACTCATGTTCCTTGACCGGCAGGACGTCCTTTACGCTCTTCGCTCCGCCAAACGCACGCCGCTGCTCACCACTGTCGTCGTGCTTGCGCTCTCCGTCGGCATCGGCCTCAATGCAGGCGTTTTTTCCATCCTCAATCCGCTCGTCCTGCAGCCACGAACCAGCAAAGACCCCGCAACCTTCGCACAGATCTTTGCGCAATATCAGGGTTGGTATCAAGCCGCATCGCAGTACTCCACCTTCACGGCCGAAGATTTCGAAGCGATCCGGGCTCAGTCTCACTCCCTGAGCGCTGTTGCCGCATCGGCGAAGTCGTCTGCGTTCCTCGACGATGCCCGTCAGCAAGGCCAGTTGCTTTTGGTCACTCCAGACTATTTCCGCGTCTACGGAATCGATCCGCCGCTATTGGGCCGCTATTTTCTCCCTCCTGAACTCACACCCGATTCCGCGACCCATGTCGCCGTACTGAGCGAGCACTCCTGGAAGAATCTCTATGCGTCCGACCCGCACATCGTCGGGCGCGTCATCCATGTCAACCGCCAGCCCTTCACGATCATCGGCGTCATGCCCGACAGCGCGGCCAGCATCGGCGCCGGCGGCGTGCTCCTCCCCTGGTCGATGCAGCCGCTCCTCACCCACGGCTCCAATGCGTTTCATGACCCCGGCTGGCTTTGGCTCAACGTGGCCGGCCGCCTTCGTCCCGGCTCCTCCCGCGCCGATGCTCAGGCGGAAATCCAGTCCATCCTGACTCAGCGCGACCGTTTTTACCACGACCAGAAAGTCTTCACCCCAGATCGCAAAACCACTATCCTCGTCACCGATGGAGCCTTCATCCACAATCCATCCAATGGATTTCGCTCTGCCACCGTCCTGTTTCTCATCATGGGGCCGCTCACGCTGGTGCTCCTCCTGGCGTGTTCCAACGTCACCATGGTCTTTCTCTCGCGATCCCTCGTGCGCCGCGGAGAAATGGCGGTCCGCCTCGCCCTCGGCGCCGGCCGCGCCCGCCTGCTGCGTATGCTCGCCCTCGAAAGCCTCCTCACAGCAGCCGTCGCCGGTGTTCTCAGCATCCTGCTCGCCGAGCGCATCCCGCGTCTGCTGATGAGTTCCATTGACCCGGTCGAAGGGCCGGCGTTCGCATCGGTCATGCGTCCTGACTGGACCGTCTTCGGCTACCTCGCCGGCCTCGTTCTTCTCGCCGCCGCCGCTTCCGCGCTGGCGCCTATGCGCGAGTCCTTTCGTCTCGATCTGGTAACAGAGCTGAAAGGACGCGAGGGCTCGGCGACCGTGCGCTCGCGCACCACCGCGGCGCTCGTCGTGGTCCAGATCGCGATGAGCTTCGTCCTCCTCGTCGCTGCTGTTCTCTTCGCGCGTCTGCCTTTCTCCATCCTGCATTTCGATTGCGGATTTGAGACCCACCACCTCATGACCGTCCCGCTGGAAATCGATCTGCCGCCCTACACCGACGCGACGGCGCGGGATTTCTATCGTTCGCTGGAAGGGCGGATCCGCGCGATTCCCGGCGTTCAGTCCTTGGCGTATGCCAGCCTGGCGCCGTTCTCGACCGCCTCGCTCGACGAGGTGCGGATCGACAACCGTGGCAAAGGACAGGGCCGTCCCGCCGCCATCGATTCTGTCTCGCCGGTCTTCTTCGCGGCCTTCGGCGTTGCCGTCCTGCACGGACGCGCCTTCCAGTTATCCGATCTGCCGGCCACGGGCACCGGTTCCGTCGCCCTGGTCTCCGCGTCCTTCGCGAAAGCGTTCTGGGGCAATAGCGATCCCCTCGGCAAAGTCGTCATCACCCCCGATAACCGCCGCCTCGTCGTCATCGGCATCGCCCGCGACACCCGCTCCGAGCAGTTCGGCGTCCTCGACGGTCCCCGCCTCTACACGCTGCGCGACCCTGCCTCGCTCACTGGCGGCCTGTACGTTCGCTTCTCCGGCGATCAGAAGCCCATTGCCTCGGCCATCGAAGACGCCGTGCGCGCTCTCGATCCGTCACAGGTCGAACCGCCTTCTACCATCTGGGATTTCCTTGAGACCGGCGCCACCGAGATCGGTTCTCTGGCTCGCATCATCATTTTCATGGCCGGTGTCGCGGTCCTCCTTGCCATCACCGGCGTTCATGGAGTCCTCACCTTCGCCATCCGCCGCCGCACCCGCGAATTCGGCATTCAAATGATGCTCGGCGCCACCCGGCAGCGTGTCTTCCGCACGGTCCTCGTTGGAGGACTGGGCCAGATCGCCCTGGGTCTTTTCTGCGGTGTCGTCCTCTGCATACCCGCGGCCTGGGCCTTCCTGCGCATGACGGAGGGAAGCTGGCTCCGCGTCGACACATTCGACGTAACCCTCTACTGCGTCTCGGCTGTTATCCTCCTGGCCGTGTCATTGGCTGCGATGTTCCTGCCTGCGCTGCGCGCCACCCAGGTCGATCCCATGCAGGCTTTGCGCAGCGAATAGAACTCCTCACCGCACGAGAGGCAAATACGCCGGCACGCGCTGTCGATACTCATCGAACGCATCGCCAAAGCGCGCCGCCAGCAGCCTGTCTTCCGAACGCACGCGAATCTCAGTCCCCACCAGGAACACGACCACCGCGGCTGCAAACATGGGCCACCATGTCCAGCAGAATCCAGTAGCCAGGACCATCCCCAGCATCGACGTGTAGATCGGATGCCGAATCCACCCGTACGGCCCAGTGCGCACCAATTCATGATCGTCGCGCAGCGCTGCCTGATAGCGCCACTGCTTCCCGAGGTGCCGCGTCGCGCACCAGACCAGCGCCACCGAAGGTGGCCCGATCGCCATTGAAATCGCCAGCTCCCACGAGTGCTTATGAAAGCCTGTGGGCCGCACATAAGTCCACAGCAGAGCGAATCCGAGCATCACGAGCCCGATTCCAATGCGCGATTGCGGTGCGCCCGCCTGCTTCCTCGAATTCGCGGCCTGTCGGCTCGGCTTTACAAACGCCAGAGACCACATAACCCAGCACACGAGCAACTCTGCAAACGCCACAATCCAAAGCATGCCCCGCGATTATAGGCGCGCGTATGGCGGCAGAACGCCAATATCGGATTGACCTGGTCCGCATTTTGCCCTAGAATCAGTCCATGGTTATGCCCTCGATGTCGGCGATGTGCTGCGCTTGTTGTTGCGCGCTGCGCCGGACTTCTGGGTGAACCTTCTCCTCGATAGCACCCCAAAAGCCCGCGCTCCAGCCCTCCGCTGACGCGGGTTTTTTATTGCCCGCCGATGCGCACCCCGTAACCCTCCCCTTCCGAAACGGAGCCATCATGGCGGATTTAGCAGTGCAGAAAGAAACCAAAGCGCAGAAGGCCGAGCGCCTCAAGAACGCGAAGAACCCCTGGCACGCTCTCGACGAAATCCGCGCCTTCGCGAGTGACGGCCGCTCGTCGATCCCGGAAGAATGGAACACGTACTTCCGCTGGTGGGGCATCTACACCCAGGGCGACGGCCTCGGCGTGACCGGCGGCAAAGGCGGCGAAGGCAAGGCCACCGAGTACTTCATGCTCCGCGTGCCGCTGCCCAACGGCATTCTGCGCGTCGATCAGGCACGCGCCCTCGCAGGCATCGCCCGCCGTCACGGCCGCAATCTTGCTGACATCACCGTTCGCCAAAACATACAGTTCCACTGGCTCACGATCGAGTCGCTGCCCGAAATCATTGAGACCCTCGACGCTATCGGCCTCTCTCCGCGCGGCGCCTGTGGCGACGTGGTGCGCAACGTCACCGGATGCCCGCTGGCCGGCATCGCGCACGACGAGCTGATCGACGCCTCTCCGCTAGCGCTTGAAATCACCCGCCTTTTGCGTGGAAACGACGAGTTCTACAACCTGCCGCGCAAGTTCAAGATCTCCGTCACTGGCTGCCCCTC
>DATJTG010000171.1:0-6071 GCA_035503555.1 Acidobacteriaceae bacterium
TCCGGTTCCTCTTCTGCATTAAACTTGCCTGTTCCAGGGCGCGGTACCCAAGTGGTAAGGGAGAGGTCTGCAAAACCTTTATGCGTCGGTTCGATTCCGACCCGCGCCTCCAGTTCTCGCCTGCACAATCCCTGCCTGGCCGCGAACTGCAGAACTACCGCCTCGTCACCTGCACCCCGCCCGGCACCTTCAGCGTGAACGTCTTCTCCACCACCGGCTTGTTGTACCGGATGTTCGTGTAGGTCGCGGTCCGCGTGTCGCCGTCCGGCTGGAACATCACCACCTTGAGCGAAATATCACGCGCCAGATCCACCCACACCGTCACATGGCTGAAGTTGTTCTTCACGTTCTGCTGCGTCGGCACCAGATCGAGCTTCGCACATCGCACTCCCTCGACGCTCTCCAGGCCCTGGAAGCTCACGCTCCAGTTGGCGGTGAGATCCTTGCTGGTGGCGCCAAAGCCCGTCGTCAGCATGCTGTCGAACTCGCCCTTGTTCGCGCCCGCGGAGATCACGGTCTCCGTCTTCTGCGCCGGCTCGTATACCTGCGCCTCGCCGTTCTTATACAGAACGAGCGTCTCGGGATCGTCGCTGCCCGCGCTCAGATGCATCGCCATCTCCATCGCGCCGCGCGTACGCCGCAGCGCATACGTGCCCGCCTGCGTGCTGTGCTCCTGCACCACCGCCGTGTAGCGATCCACCGACACGTCCGCCTCAACGCTCTGGAACTTCGGCGCCGCCGCATCCATCTGCGCGTACACCTGCTCGAGTGTCATGTTCTGCGCGCCCGCCCGGACGCACACCAGCGCGGATGCGGCCAGCGCCGCTCCCGTCCAGGCATTTCTCCACCTCATCGCCGGTACGTCTCTTTTCATCATGCTTTCTAAGATGCAGGCCGGTGCGCCCAAACCCGCCACGCCACCACCTGCCCACCGATTTCCCGTACCGGCTCCGACCGCTCCACGGTCACCGGACCGGAGGTCGGCGTAATGGCCCGGGCCAGCTCGTCGTTCGTGGGCGTCGCGCTCGCCGCGTGAATCATCTCGACGGGCACTTCGTAGATCATGCCCCCGGCTGGATTCACCGCAGCCCGAATCTCGTTGGCCGGCCAGTCCGGCTTGGGATGGTCACCGAAGTCGATCCACCGCGGCGCCAGAAAGATGAACGCCAGAATCAGCGTCACCATCACGTCGTAGTGCACGCTGCCCCGCTCGTGCGTCCACCACAAATAGCTCTTCAGCACCCGGCCCACGCTCATCGGCTCACAACCCCGCGCGCGGTGCGATCGTCTGCTGCCCGCCCATATAGGGTACCAGCGCATCGGGCACCCGCACGGTGCCGTCGGCCTGCTGATAGTTCTCCAGAATCGCCACCCACGTGCGCCCTACCGCCAGCCCGCTGCCGTTCAGCGTGTGCAGATACGTCGACTTGTTCTGCCCCTTCGGCTTGTAGCGAATGTTCGCCCGCCGCGCCTGGAAAGCCTCGAAGTTCGAGCAGGACGAAATCTCGCGATACAGCCCCTGCCCCGGCAGCCACACTTCCAGATCGAACGTCTTCGCCGAGCTGAATCCCGTGTCGCCCGTGCACAGCAGCATCCGCCGGTAGTGCAGGCCGAGCTTCTCCAGAATCTCTTCCGCATTCCGCGTCAGCTTCTCGTGCTCCGCGTCGCTCTCCTCCGGCCGCGCAAACTTCACCAGCTCCACCTTCTGAAACTGATGTTGCCGGATAATCCCCCGCACGTCCTTCCCATACGACCCCGCCTCCGACCGGAAACACGGTGTGTAGGCCGTGAGCGAAATCGGCAGCCGCGCCTCGTCGATCGTTTCGTCGCGATACAGATTCGTCACCGGAACCTCCGCCGTCGGAATCATCCAGTGATCGTTGTCGCGGTACTGCCGCGTCGTAAAGCCGTCCTCATCCACGCAGCGGAACAGGTCCTCGGCAAACTTCGGCAGCTGCCCGGTGCCGAACAGCGACTTGCTGTTCACCATGAACGGCGGCAGCACTTCGGTGTACCCGTGTTCCGTCGTGTGCACGTTCAGCATGAAGTTGATCAGCGCTCGCTCCAGCTTCGCGCCGTCGCCCCAGTACACCGCAAAGCGCGCGCCCGAAACCTTTGCCGCGCGATTCAGATCGAGGATGCCCAGTTGCTCACCCAGATCCCAGTGCGGTTTTGCCTGGAAATTCAGCTCGGGCTTTTTGCCCCACTGCTTCACTTCCACATTCTGTTCTTCGCTGCGGCCCACAGGCACTTCGTCGCGGCACGCGTTAGGAATGCTCGACAGGATGGCCCGCATCTCCTCTTCCGATGCGGCCGCTGCGGCTTCCAGCTCTTCCATCCGCGTCTTCAGCGACCGCGTCTCTTCCATCACCGCGGTCGCATCCTGGCCCGACTTCTTCAGCCGTGCCACTTCTTCGCTCAGCTTGTTGCGCTGCGCCTTCAATCCTTCCGCTTCCGTGATGCGCTCGCGCCGCCGCTGGTCCAGCGCGCGAAAATCCCCCAGAAGCGCCGCCGGATCGGCCCCGCGATCCCGCAGTTTCTTCTCCAATAAATCCAGATTGTTCCGAACAAATCCCAGATCGTGCATAACTCCTCAGCTTATCAGCCAATGGCGGGTGACCCACATCTGCGCGGTGTTCGCAGATGTGGGATCCCGCATGGGTCGGCGCTTAGCTCACCGGTTTATACGTGGCCGTGCCTCAGGTCATCGCCGCCGCCGCGGCGATGGCCGCCCACAGTTCCTTCATCCCCGCGCCCGTCTTTGCCGACACCAGCAGCAGCCCATCATCCCCGAAGGCCGCCCGCATCCGCCTGATGGCCTGCGCGCGCCCGTTCCCGCTCAGCCGATCCGCCTTCGTCGCCACGATGACGAACGGCCGCGCCGCATGTCGCAGAAACTCGATCAACTGTGCGTCGCTGGCCCGCGGCTCGATCGTGCTGTCCACCAGGCATACGCACAGCGCCAGCGTCTCGCGCTCGCGCAAATACGGCTCGATAAACTTCGGCCACTCCGCCGAGATCGATTTCGAGATCTTCGCGTAGCCATATCCCGGCAAATCCGCAAAGATCATCCGCGCCTGCTGGCTTTGCGGAGAATCGAGCAGCGCAAAGAAGTTGATCGCCCGCGTGCGCCCCGGCGTCGACGACACCCGCGCTTCCTTCGACCCCAGCAGCGCGTTGATCAGACTCGATTTCCCGACATTCGATCGCCCCAGAAACGCAATCTCCGGCGCCGACGGCGCAGGAAAATGCGCAGCGTCCGTCGCGGATCGCAAGAACTTCGTATGCAGTGTCTTCATGCGTCTCTCCCAGTCTATTCGCTCGCGCGAGCCATCCCGCCTCCCAACCCGCTATATTGAATCCACCCGGATTCTCCGCTCCACCCCGAGGAACCACCCATGCTCCGCGCTTCCCTCCGCATCGCGCTCTCCGCCCTTTGCATCGCGGCCTTCGTCTCCGCTCCCGCGCTCCGCGCGCAAACCGACGACACCGCCGCCATCCTCCAGGTGCTCGCCGACCAGCAAAACGGGTGGAACCGCGGCGACATCGTCACCTTCATGCACGGCTACAACGACGCCCCCGACACCACGTTCATCGGCAAGACCGTCGAGCACGGCTATCAGCCAATCCTTGCGCGCTATCGGAAGGCCTACGCCACCCACGACGCCATGGGAATCCTCAGGTTCTCCGACACCAGTGTGCGCATGCTCGGCTCCGATCACGCTGTCGTCATCGGGCACTTCCACCTCACGCGCAACGCCGCAGGCGGAGGCGACGCCCAGGGCATCTTCACGCTCACCTTCGAGAGAGAATCTACCGGCTGGAAGATCATCATCGACCACACGAGCGTCTCATGAGCACCGCTGTCCAGTTTCTCGCCTTCTCGCGCAACAAGCTCGGCGCGCAATACTGGCCGCGCCTGCGCGCCTGCGTCGAATCCCTGTCCGGCGAGCAGGTCTGGTGGCGCCCCAACGCCGCCAGCAATTCCATCGGCAACATCGTCCTGCATCTCAACGGCAATGTCCGCCAGTGGCTGGTTGACTCGTTTCAGCGTCGTGAAGACCACCGCGACCGTCCTGCCGAGTTCGCCGCCGAAGGCAATATCACCGGCGCTGAACTGCTCGCCCGCCTCGGCGCCACCATCGATGAAGCCCTCGCCGTCCTCGATCGCCTCACGGAGGCCGAACTGACGGCGCCCTATGAAATCCAGGGCTACCACGTCACCGGACTCGACGCCGTCTACCAGGTCATCGAGCACTTCGGCCTGCACTACGGCCAGATCGCCTACATCACCAAAATGCTCCGCGGGCAGGATCTCGGCTTTTACCGCGAACTCACCCCAACCGGACGCCAGCCCGCGCCCGTCGGCGGCGTGTAACGCCTACGCCGGCGCCCCTCCGGCGCTCGCGCAGCAAAAAGGAGCGGCCCAAGCCGCTCCCTTGTCCTGCCTGATCTGCTCGCGCTCTACCGCACCACGTTCTGGAACAGCGGCGACTGCAGCAGCGCCGAGAATTGGCTGTTCGACGACGAGAACTTCACCGCCAGCGTCGAAGCCGTCGAATCGATCGTCGTCGCGTCGATCGCCTGCTTCTCGATCGCTGTCCCGCTCACCTTCTCGTACATCGCCGCCGCATTCAGCAGTGACGACATCGTCGCCGCCGTGAACGTATCCGACGTCGAGACATACAGATTGAACTTCACGCCGTTGTTGAAGTCCATCGTGTAGCTCGAGTTCAGCAGCCGCTTCTTTACCTGCTCGTAGTCAGCCAGTTGCGATGCCTGCCCCAGCAGCGAGTGCATCATGTACTGCGTGCCCTGCGTATCCAGAATGCTCCAGATCGGCTCCGAATCCACCTGGCCCATCGCATTCAGCATGTCCTGATTCGTCAGAAAGCTCGGCGACAGTCCGTCGCGGCAGTCGAGCGCCGGCTTGATCGCGTCGCTCGATCCGAACAGCATCGTCGTCGGATTCAGAAACGTGACCAGCATCCCGCTCCCGCCCATGGGGTAGAGCTTGTTGTTGCGGATGATCGTCGGCTTCACCTGCTTCTTTTTGAAATTCGCGAGGATGTCGTTCACCTGGAACTGCCCCTGCGCGATGCCGATAATCTTGATGTTGTCGCTGTTCGCTCCGCCCAGGCGATAGGCCGCGAACGCCAGTTCTTCCACGTCCTGGTTCTCGTTCATGCCCGACTGCTTCAGCGCCGTCTCCAGTTGCTTCAGCTCCGGCGGCAGCACGCGCGCCTTCAGGTCCATCGCCGCAGGCGAGTTCTGCATCACCCGGTAATCCACCACAATCAGTTGCTGCACGTCGTGGGGGATGGCCGACCGCGCATCCGAGTCAATCTGCGCGGCACGCGCCTGCACCAGGCCCGCTGCACCCAGCAGTACCGCCAACGATCCGACGAACGTCAGTTTGCCCAGTTTCACTTGCTGTTTTGCTCCCTCTGCCGGGTCGCCCGGCCGAGCCGTTGCATCATTGCCAGAGTTAGAAACCCGAAAGCCCGGCAAAAGTACCGGTTCCAGCTTCATTTTACGCCGCTTGCCGCTCCCGGCCACGCCATTGGCTGCTCCAGCCGCCTTTCCAGGACTTTCTTCTCCGGGTCAAACCCATCCAACTCAAGCAGGAGACGCATCCAATCGCTGTTTCGCTCAAGCGCCGCCTCCGGAATCAGCCCAATCAGCTCTGCCCGCACGGGTTTTGCCCCGTGCCGCCGCGCCTTTTCCCGCACTGCCTCGTACGCCTCGCCCACCGGTGTCCGCGTGAAATCGGTGATGTTCATCGACACCTGCGCCTGTCCCTGCGCCGATACCCCCATGGCCTTCACGCCCGCCAGGCCCCCGCCCGAGTGCCGGATATCCCGCGCAATCGCCCGCGCAATCGCCACATCCGCTGTATCCAAAAACAGATTGAACGCGATCAGGAATTTCCGCGCTCCCACCGCCGACGCTCCCGCCGTCGGATGCAGCCCCGGTCCGCCCACGTCCGGCCGCCGCGCCGGCTCCCGCATCACCGCCTCGCGCAGCCCCTCAAACTGCCCGCGCCGCACTTCCTCCAGCAGCGCCCGGTC
>DATJTG010000172.1:0-5791 GCA_035503555.1 Acidobacteriaceae bacterium
GCTGCCTTTCGCCTCCTCTTCTTTTTTTGTCAAGAGGCAAGCTTGAAAACCAAAGTAATGAGTATTGAAAACACAAGGCTTCCACGCCAAAACATGTAAACAAATTTGGCGTGGTTAGACCCCCCGGTTGGTATTCTGAGAATAGAGAGGATTATTCAGAAACTGGCCCGTCTGGCTCGCCGCCCGGCGGGCCTTTTCTTTTGTGTCTCTCAATTTGCATGCAAAGGAACACCATGAACGTCTTTCAAAAAATCGGAGTCAAAATCGCGGACTTTGCCAAATGGTTCGCTTCCGCCGTGTCGGCCGTCATCGGCCTCTCCGTCCGTGTTGAGAAGGTTCTGAAGTCGGAGAAGCCGCTCGAGAAGCCCTTCATTGCGGGTCTCTCCACGGTCGTCGCCGACGTTGAGGCGCTCATCGCGGCCTCCCAGGGCGCGCTCACCTCCGACGGCCTGAACTTCTCCGCCGACTCGAAGGTCTACTCCGGCTTCGTGACCCTCGTCGACGACTTCAAAAAACTGGCTCCCGTCGTCGAGCAGGCCATCGCCATCCTCGAAGGCAAGTAACCGATAGGCAATACTAGGGCGTCCCACCCTTGTCGCCCGCTTTGGCGGCAAGGGTGGGATTCCACGAAGAGTGCGTTGCGCACCCTGCTGACTGGCTCACTCACCGGCCGGCTTTCCACAGTCGCTACACCCTAACCAGCCCGCTGCTTCAGCGCTCTCCACCCGATATCCCGCCGGTACACCATCCCCTGAAAGGAGATTTTTCCCATGGCCTCGTACGCCGACCCCAACGCCTCGTCCAGGGTCGCGCCCGTGGCCGACACTCCCAGCACCCGTCCGCCGGCAGTCCGGTATACGTCCCCGTCCAGCGAAGTTCCGGCGTGGTAAACGGCAACGCGAGGCACGGCCGCAGCCGCTTCGAGGCCGCCGATCGGATACCCCACCGTATAGCTCCCCGGATACCCCTCCGACGCCGCCACCACGCACGCCGAAGCGCCCGGCTTCCAGCGAAATTCCGTCTCGCTCAGCCGCCCATCCACGCTTGCTTCGAGCGCCTCGACCAGATCGCACTCCAGCCGCGGCAAAATCGCCTGCGTCTCCGGATCGCCGAAGCGCGCATTGAACTCCAGCACCATCGGGCCCTTCGCCGTCATCATCAGCCCGCAGTACAGCACTCCCACAAACGGCGTGTCCTCGGCGGCCATCCCCTCCACCGCCTTCTGCGCGATGTGGTGCAGAATCCACGACCGCATCTGCTCATCCACCATCGCATCGGTCGAGTAGACGCCCATGCCTCCGGTGTTAGGGCCGGTATCGCCTTCCCCAATGCGCTTGTGATCCTGGGCGGGAACCAGCGGCGTTGCGTGCTTTCCGTCGCTCAGCACCAGGAACGAAAGCTCTTCGCCCGTCAGGTGCTCCTCGACGATCACGGTCGTCTCCGCCGTCCCCAGCAGTTGCCCGCTGAACAGACCTGTCACCGCGCGCTCCGCCTCGTCCTTCTTTTCGCAGATCAGCACGCCCTTGCCGGCAGCCAGGCCGTCGGCCTTGATCACCACCGGCAGGTGGAACTGCTCGAGCGCCTTCAGCGCCTCTTCCTTCGAGGAGCACACCGCGTACTTCGCCGTAGGAATCGCGTGCCGCTGCATGAACCGCTTGGCGTAGCCCTTGCTCGTCTCCAGCATCGCCGCTTCGCGCGTGGGGCCAAACACGCGCAGGCCGCGCCGCTGCATCTCATCGGCCAGCCCCAGCGCCAGCGGCAGTTCCGGGCCCACCACGGTCAGGTCCGGCTGCTCCGACGCCACCACGCGCAGCAGATCCCCCAGGTCCTTCTGGCTTGCCGGAACGCAGCGCGCCACCTGCGCGATGCCCCCATTCCCCGGCGCGCATACCAGCTCGCTTACCCGCGGCGAACGCGCGATCGACGCGCACAGCGCGTGCTCGCGTCCGCCTCCTCCAACCACCAGAACTTTCATTCGAGCCTGAGCTCCCTGTCTTCTGTCCGATTATCGCAGCCTTGAGCCTGTTATCAACTTTCCCGCGGGTGGCGAGCCTCGCATCGCCCGACCGCTGGGATTGTCACCCTGATTCATGCAGTCAAATATTTCTCGATAATGAGCCTTTAGGGGGGCGCGAGTACCGATAATGCTCGTATCGGGGCCGTGGAGTGAGGTATCCGGTGTTCGACCACCTTAGAGGAAAACCTTGTCCTTTTAACCCATCGTCAACCGCGTGCCCGTTGCGGTCCGGAGCCACTCGTGCACTTCGGTGCATCCTGTTTGCGGCTGCCTTTAGCTCGCTCGGCGCAATTCTCAGCGGTTGCGGGACGGTTTCGCCCGCCGTCATCAAGCAGCAGACAGGACAACTCACCGCTGCCCCGCTCTCAGTTGCCTTCGGTTCCGTGGTTGTGGGGCAAACCGCCACGGCAAGCCTCTCGGTCAACAACAGTGGCTCGAATTCCTTGCAGATTTCGCAGATACAGTTTTCCAGCGCGAATTTCTCGCTCTCTGGCAATCTGACGTTTCCGTTGACTCTCGCCGTCGGCCAGAACTTGACTCTTACGCTCGAATTTGCACCTTCGGCAACGGGAGCCGCGAGCGGCACGGCGACTCTCAACTCCACCGGCAACCCATCTTCCGTAACTGTTGGGCTCAGCGGAACCGGCGTGGTACCGAGCCCCGGCATTCAGCTGCAATCGACGAGCGTGAATTTTGGCGATGTAAAACTGAATAACCTGGCGACGCAGGCCGACATCATCACCTCATCCGGCGCGGCGCCTCTGACCATCACTGACGCATCCGTGACCGGCAGCGGCTTTTCCGTCTCCGGAATCACCTTCCCGATCACCCTGGACCCGCAGGCCACGGCCACGCTCAACATCACCTTTGATCCCACGGTGCTGGGTGGCTTAACCGGGCAGGTGAGCCTGGCAACCAACACCCCTTCCGGCTCGGTTTCGATCACTCTCGATGGAAGCGCGGTCAGCGAAACTTATGCCGTGAATCTCACCTGGAACGCCCCGACTGAGAGCTACGATCCCGTCGCTGGCTATCAGATCTATCGCGCCGTAAACAACAGCGGTAATTACGCTCTCCTAACCACAACAGCGTCGACCGCCTATACCGACGGGACGGTCCAAAACGGAGATAATTACTCGTACTATGTGAGAAGCGTCGATGCAGAGGGTAACGAAAGCGCACCTTCCAATATTTACACGGCGACCATCCCTAACTAGCCCCGATTCCCTGAGCCCTTTTCACCGAGCCGCGGTCCATGCCTGCCAGAAGACCACGGCCAGCATGAACAGCAGATAGACGCGCAGCGTCCACAGCAGAACCAGCGTGCCGCCGCGGATCGGCCGCCGCGGTACGGCAACCCGCTTCGAGGCGGCCAGTTGATCCGGCTCGAGCATCGACAGAACGAACCCCGCATCCGCTTCGCTGATATGTTCGTGTTCTCGCGTCATCAAGCTCTCCTGGGCTGAAACTCGCAACCCACCGGTGTCCCGCTCAAGCCTGCTTTTGCCTGGGTGGGATACCTTTGCTTCACTTTCCCCCCAGCCACGTCAAAACCTGGGGAGCCACCACGCTCACGCCGTACAGCACTCCGGCTGCGGTCAGCAGCAGCACCACCAGCGCCGCCAGCGCATTCGCCCAGCGCGGGCTCGGCACGTCGCCCATGATCTCTTTGTCGTTCACCAGCATGTACAGAAACACCAGCGCCGGAGGCATCGCCAGCACCGCGACCACGTTCACCACCAGCACCACGAAGACGAGAGGCAGCCCCGGGATCAGCACGATTCCGGCCGCCGCGGCCGCGCACAGGCTCAGCACGGCGTAGAACGATTTGCCCTCGCTGACCGGCAAGTTCAGGCTGTGCGGCCGCCGCGTCACTTCGCCGAAGGCATAAGCCGATGAGGTCGAGATGGTAATCGAAGCGACGATGCCCGCCTCCACCATGCCCAGCGCGAACAAACTCGCTCCGAATCGCCCGATGATGGGCTGCAAAGCCTGCGCGAACTGTGCGGCCTCGAAATTATCGGCGCTGATTTTCCCGAACAGAGGAGCCGTCGCCAGGATCGCGCCCAGCGCCGCCAGCGCCGCCAGACCCGCGCCGAGCACCGTGTCGATGCGGCCAAAGTGGATGTCCTTCGTGGTCATTCCTTTGTCCACCGTCGCGCTTTGCTGAAAGAACAGCATCCATGGCGTCACCGTGGCGCCGATCACCGAAAGCAGGATGAGTATGGTGTCCTTGTTCAGCCCAGGCAGCGGCCGCCACGTCCTCAGCGCTTCCGCGACCATGTTCCAGTGCGGATGCGTCATGAGCGCTACGGGAATGAAGATCAGATTGAACGCCGCCGCAGCCAGAGTCACGCGCTCCCAGGTCCAGTAGCGATGGCTCAGCAGCGCGGAGTACAGCACGCCCAGCGCGACCAGTACCGCCGCCCACGGAGGCACGCCGAAGAATCCGAGGCCCGCCCGAACGGCAATGAATTCCGTGATCAGCGTCAGAAAGTTGCCGATTCCGAGGTCGATCATGGAAAACCAGCCCCAGAACGGCCCGAAGCGCTCGAAGATCAGCTCGGCATGGCCGCGATGCGTCGCTGCACCCAGCCGCACCGTCATCTCCTGCACCACGAGCGCCATAACGAAGGTGAGGATGGTGAACGGGAGGAAGAAGCCGACGCCGAATTTCGATCCCGTGGCGGCATAGGCCAGCATGCTGGGCCCGTCGTTCTCGCCCAGCATCACCAGAATGCCCGGCCCAATCAGCAGCCACAGCAGCCACGCTCGCGCCCGCAACCCACGCCCCCGCCGCGCGCGCTCCACGCGGGCCCGATCGTTGGCGCGATCGACATCCTCGTGCGTGACGACAATGGCTTCGTCATCGGTCAACACGCTCACCTTGCGCTCGGTTTGTGCGCCTGTACCCATCCCTGAGTGTTCCGTTCGGTGAACTGCAGGACGCGGAGATATCCGCCCCTGCATTGAGTCTACGTTTGAAACCTGTTCGATGTAAGCCATAGTTAACTGAGAATTGTTAAGATCGCTTCACCAAACCTCGCGGGATCGCGAAATTCCGCTCCGGTTTCCCGCGTATTCTGGGGTATCGCGTCCTGGATTGCACGCGGGGATGCGAGCGCACCCAACCGAGGACAGCTATTTCCATGCTGCATCTGGATCCTGCCGCCGAATCGCCGGAGAGCCTGTACAAGCTCATGATCGGCGCCATTGTCCCGCGCCCCATCGCCTTCGTCTCCACCGTCGATGCACAGGGCGTCCGCAATCTCGCCCCCTTCAGCTACTTCACTGGCGCCAGCACCAACCCGCCGGTGGTCTGTTTCACCACCGCGGTTCGTCCCGGCCCGCGTCCGCAAAAGGACACGCTGGAGAACGTCCTCGCGACGCAGGAATTCGTCGTCAACATCGTCTCGGAGGACTTCGCCGAAAAGATGAACGCGGCCTCGGCCGAAGTTCCACCTGACGTCGACGAATTCGAGTTGGCCGGTCTGACGCCGATCCCGAGCGAGGTGGTCAGGCCGCCACGCGTCGCCGAAAGCCGTGTTCACCTGGAATGCCGCCTGCGCCAGGTCATCCACATCAGCGACCGGCCCGGCGGCGGCAATCTCATCCTCGGCGACGTGGTGCGCTTCCACATCGATCCGGCCATCCTCGTCAATGGCAAAGTCGATCCCGACAAGCTCGCCGCCATCGGCCGCATGGGCGGACCAACATACGTCCGCACCCACGACCGCTTCGACATGCCCCGGCCAAAATAGCAATGGCCCTCTC
>DATJTG010000173.1:0-16767 GCA_035503555.1 Acidobacteriaceae bacterium
GCCATGCAACCTGTGGCGCTGGTTTGCCGTGGCGCGACGTGCCTGCCTCCGGCCGCGACGGCGGAGGAACTCATCGAGCAGATCAACGCCGAGGTGTGACGGCCGCGAGCTCACGAGTCCGCGTTCCTGAACCGGTCTGCAACCCGTTCCGGCCGTAACGTCGCGCGGCACGCCGGCCACAAAAGCGGCGCGGCTCTTCTGCTATTCTTCATGGGTTAAATCACATCTGGAGACACTGCCATGGCGAGAAGCGTGAACAAAGCCATTCTTGTAGGAAACGTGGGCAAGGACCCCGAGGTGAAGTTTCTGCCCAGCGGATCGGCCGTGGCCAATTTCACCCTTGCAACCTCAGAGCGCTTCAAAGACAAGTCCGGCGAGTTCCAGGAGCGCACGGAGTGGCACAACCTCACCGCTTACCAGAGGCTGGCGGAGATTGTTCGCGACTACGTGAAGAAGGGCTCGAAGCTCTATGTCGAGGGGCGCATCCAGACGCGGTCCTGGGACGACAAGGAAACCCAGAAGAAGGTCTATCGCACGGAGATCGTCGTCAACGACCTGGTGCTGCTCTCGGGCCGGGGCGAAGGGGAGTCCGGCGGTGGTTACTCGCGCTCGGGCAGCGGTTCCTACAATCAGAGCCAGCCTGCCCACGACGACCTGGTCCAGTCCACCGAAATTACTGACGACGATATCCCCTTTTGACAGGCGCAACGAGATAACCCGGTAACCCGGCCCATGCCTCCTACTTATCAGGAGGCGCCGGATGGTCGCAATTCTCGGGATTATTGGCGCGTTGATTCTGGTGGCGGTGTTCCTGCTTTTCCGCTCCGCCGGACGCTTTGGCCAGCAGCCCTCAGCGGACGAGCGTGCACGGCACAATGGCGGCAGCGTAAGCCCGCCGAAGCCTCGCGCAGACGGCCTGGATTAGAGCCGCGGGACGCTATTTCGATCCTTCGGTCAGCGGCACCATTCGCGCCTGGACGGTTTCTCGAGCGGCCAGATTCAGCATGTCTCTCGCCTCGGCCACCGTGGTGCCATCGGGAACGCGGCGGAAATCAGTTCTCGCCTCGCGCTGATCCTTGCCGATGGTTTTCAGCATGAGCACCTTACCCTGGACGTGAACCTCCACCAGGTCCGTTTTCCAGTGCTCCGCGCTCACCTGACGCCGATGAATGGTGAACGTGCCGCCCTTCTCCACGTGGCCGAGGAAGCCGTAGCCGAAATCGACTCGCTCGATGACAGTGCCGCGTATCTCAATCAGCCGGCGCAGGCGCGTATCTACGGTGATGGTGCCGGCAAGGGCGTGAACGACGCGCGCCTCGTAGCCGCTGGGCACAAATAATGGGTTGGGGCGAAAGGCAATGCGTGCGATGTCTCCGGATGGCTGGCCCTGATACTCGAAGAGGAACGCATCGGGCAGGATCTTCAGCACGCTCGCCATGCGCGCCTCATCCTCTTCGTGAGCGTGCAGGATCTGGGCGACGTGCGCCGGGTCGTGGACGTAGCGATTGAGGCGCGCGTCTTCCTGCTCGTTCTCGGTATCGTTGAGCGGCGTTCCGTTCTGTTCCAAAAGGCGGAAGACTGGTCCCTGGTCCGTCTCCACTTGCTCGCGGACCAGCCTCTGCGAGGGTGACACGCATTCACTGCGGTATTCCCAGTGGCTGTCGCGCTCCCGATCATGGAGTTCGTTGTAGACCACGTCGTGCACCAGATCGCGCACGGGCTGCGCGGTGGAACCGGCTGCGGGCGAAGGAGCGGCCTGCGCGCAAAGGGGCAGAGCTGCTGCAGCGACGAGCGCTGCGGTAGCGAAGTGTCCGGATGCGTGCATGGAGCCTCCCCGGTCCTGCCTGAATGTGATCCGCTGCGAGTGTGCCGGAGTTGTTTCGCTGGGCGGTGAAATCGCGCTGAAGATTCCGTGACAGCCCGGAAATGGGAACCCGCCTTGTTACACTTCCGCCAGAGCCGGCATGCCCCTTACCCTTTCGGTCGCGATCATCACGAAAAACGAGAAAGCGAACCTGCGCCGAACCCTGGCCAGCGTTCGCTGGGCGAGCGAGATCGTGATCGTCGACAACGATTCGATGGACGGAACCGAGGCGGTCGCTCGTGAATTTGGCGCGAAATTCGTCGTCGAGCCGTGGAAAGGCTTCAGCGCCCAGAAAAACTCGGCGATTGCGCAATGCACGGGTGACTGGGTTCTGGCGCTGGATGCGGATGAAGAGGTGAGCGCAGAACTGGCCCAGGAAATCCAGGCGCTGCTGACGGGGAATCCGCAGCACGCCGGCTACTTTCTGCCTCGGCGCAACTACTTTTTGGGGCGCTGGATCCGCCGCGGCGGCTACTATCCCGATCCCAAGCTGCGGCTTTTTCGCCGCGGCGCAGCGCAGTTTGAAGAGCGGACGGTGCACGAGACCATGCGCTGCTCCGGCGCAACCGGACAACTGCACGGCGATCTGCTGCATCACGCCTACCCCACGCTCGATTCCTACATCGAGCACATGAACCGCTACAGCGCGCTCGGCGCGGAGCCGGCGGTGGCCAAAGGCAAAACCAGCCGTTCGCTCTTCGCGTTTTTCTGGAATGTCTTCGTCGTCCCGGTCGCGACGTTCAAATACAACTACTTCCTTCGGCTGGGATTCCTCGACGGTCGCGAGGGGTTTCTCCTGCACCTCTACCACTCGGCCTACGTGAGCTGGAAGTACGCCAAGGCGTGGGAACGAGGGCGCGTCGAATCAAGCGAGCCGTACGGGCATCTGTAAAAGGAGTCTGTTTGCGCTTGCCCCGGTGCGGCTCTCGCGCCTAATCTGGTTCGTCCCATGCCCGATAAGACCCTGGATTCTCGCGATGCGCTTGTGGCAGAGTTGAACTCGGCGCGGCATCCTTCCGCCGGCGAGCAGCGCTGGGCCGAGCGCACCCTGGCTCCGGCGCTTGCGAAGAATCCCGAGCAGCCCATCGGCGCGGCCACTGGCGTGAATCGTGACGATTCGGGGCATGCGCGCTTCACCACGGTTTCCGGCGCGCCGGTGCGCCGCCTGTACACCGAAGCCGACCTGCCGGAAGACTGGACGCAGAATCAAGCCGGGTATCTGGGGCAGCCCGGCGAAGCGCCGTATACGCGCGGCATTCATCCCACAGGCTATCGCGGGCGCCTGTGGACGATGCGCCAGTTCTCCGGCTTTGCGTCGCCGGAAGAGACGAATCTCCGCTACAAATATCTGCTCCAGGGCGGCGCGGGCGGTCTTTCGGTCGCCTTCGATCTGCCGACGCTCATGGGCTGCGACTCCGACGACCCGCGCAGCGAGGGCGAGGTGGGCAAGTGCGGCGTGGCCATCGATTCGCTCGACGACATGGAAACGCTGTTTGCCGGAATCCGGCTCGACGCGACGACCGTCTCCATGACCATAAACTCGCCGGCCAGCGTGCTCTGGGCCATGTACCTGCCCTTTGCCGAGCGCCAGGGCGCGAACTGGACACGACTCTCCGGCACGCTGCAAAACGACATTCTGAAGGAGTACATCGCGCAGAAGGAGTACCTCTATCCGCCCGCGCCGTCGATGCGCCTGGTGGTGGATACGCTCGAGTTCGGTGCGCGCCTTACGCCCAGGTTCAATCCCATCTCCATCTCCGGCTACCACATTCGCGAGGCGGGCTCGACAGCGCTCCAGGAACTGGCGTTCACGCTCTACGATGGCGTGGAATATGTCGAATGGGGCTTGCGCCGCGGCCTCGCCGTCGACGATTTCGCTCCCCGGCTCAGCTTCTTCTTCAACGCGCACAACGATTTCTTCGAGGAAATCGCGAAATACCGCGCGGCGCGCAAGGTCTGGTATCGCGTGATGACCGAGCGCTTCGGCGCGAAAAACGCCCGCTCCACCTGGATGCGCTTCCACACCCAGACGGCCGGGGTTTCGCTCACCGCGCAGCAGCCGAAGAACAACATCGCACGCGTTGCCATCCAGGCGCTCGCGGCCGTGCTGGGTGGAACCCAGTCGCTGCATACCGACGCCTTCGACGAGGCGCTCGCGCTGCCCACCGAGGACGCCGCGCGCATCGCGCTGCGGACCCAGCAGATTCTGGCCCATGAATCGGGCGTGGCGGGTGTGATCGATCCCCTGGGCGGCTCGTACTTCGTCGAGCGCTCGACGCTCGATATGGAGCAGGGGGCGTTCCGCTACTTCGAGAAGCTCGACGCCATGGGCGGCATGGTGCGCGCCATCGAGGGCGGCTATCCGCAAAAGGAGATCGCCGAGGCCAGTTACGCGCATCAGCGCGCCGTCGAGGCCCAGGAGAAGATCATCGTCGGGGTCAACCGTTACGCCATCCAGGAGCCTCCGCCGCAGATTCTCTACATCGACGAGAGCGTGCGCGAGGCGCAGACGCGCAAGCTGAAGAAGCTGCGAAATGAGCGGTCCGGCGAGGCCGTGGAGCGCAGTCTCGACGCCCTGAAGAGGGCCGCGGGGCGGGAACCAGTGCCGAACAAGGACGGCTTAGCCGCTGGGAACACCATGCCGTATATCCTCGATTGTGTGCGGGCCTACAGTACTTTAGGGGAGATCTGTGCCGCGCTCAGAGACGTCTATGGCGACTGGGAAGAGGCGTAAGTGGGGGAATCTGATATCGTTGCCATAACAAACCCTGGACCCGTGACCCGGGCCCTGGATGTCCGATGAGCCAGGGAAAATCGGAATCCGTCGCAGAACGCCGGCCGCTCAATCTGAAGCAGTTAGCCGAGTATCTGCACCTTTCTCAGACGACCGTTTCGCTGGTCCTCAACAACTCGCCAGCCGGGCGATCGATCCCGCAGCACACCCGCGACCGGGTGTTTGAGGCTGCTCGCCGCTTCCACTACCGCCCCAATTACTTCGCCAAGTCGCTGCGCAAGAGCCGCAGCATGTCGGTTGGCGTGATCGTCCCAGACCTGAGCGACGGATATTTCCCGGTGGTGATGAATGCCATTGAGGCGCACCTGCTCAAGTCGCACTATTTTTATGTAACAGCGAGCCACTATCGCCGCCTCGATCTGGTGGAGGAGTATTCCCGCCGCCTGCTGGAGCGCGCGGTAGATGGGCTGCTGCTGCTCGACACACCGGCGGAGATTCATGTGCCCGTGCCCGCGGTGGCCGTTTCGTCGCACAGTCCCGCGCCGGGCGTGACCAACATCGTGCTCGATCATGATCTGGCGGCGCGCCTGGCGCTGGAGCACCTGCACAACCTCGGCCACGAGCGGATCGCCTTCATGCAGGGCTCGCCGGGCATCACCGACGCGAAGTACCGCTGGAAGAGCATCCAGAGCGTTGCCGGGGAAATGGGCATCGATATCGCGCTGGAGCGCTGCATGCAACTGGAAGAAGCGAGCCAGACGCCGGAAGCGGGGCACCGCCTGATGCGCCAGTTGCTGGAGCGCAATCGCGACTTTACCGCGGTCTTCTGCTTCAACGACATTACGGCCCTGGGCGCGGTGCGCGCCATCTGCGACGTGGGGCTGCGGGTTCCGCAGGATATTTCCGTGATCGGCTTTGACGACATCATCACCGCGGCCTTCAGCCAGCCCAGCCTCACCACGGTGAAGCAGCCGCTGCGCCAGATGGGCCTGCAGGCCGCCCAGGTGCTGCTCGACCGCATTGCCGAGCCCGACAAGGAGTGGCCGGCGGAGATCGTAATGGAGCCGGAACTGATCGTGCGCGAATCGACCGGTCCTGCGCCGACCCTCGCACGGCCGATGGCGCTGAAACGGGCGGTCTGAGTCCTGTACCGGGGGCGATTCGTCTGCCGAACGGCATTTCTCGTAGTCACCCGCAGGAAAGCTTATAGAATGCAACTGGCGTGAACACCGTCAAGGCCATCTATCCCGGTAGCTTCGACCCGCTCACGAACGGTCACCTTGACCTGATTGCGCGCGCGGCGAAGATCTTCGACCACCTCGTCGTGGCCATCCTCCGCAATTCGTCGAAGAACCCGTTGTTTTCGGTCGAGGAGCGCGTGGCGATGCTGTCCGAAGGAACCGCGGAGTTCGACAACGTCTCGGTTTCCACCTTCGACGGGCTCCTCATTGACTTTGCCCGCGAGCAGCGCGCCCACGCCGTCGTCCGCGGCATTCGCGCCATCAGCGATTACGAATACGAATTTCAGATGGCGATGATGAACCGGCGCCTGTCGCCCGAGGTAGAAACCATCTTCCTGATGCCCGACGCGAAATACTCCTTCGTCAGCTCGCGGCTGGTGAAGGAAGTTTATCGGCTGGGAGGATCGGTCGACGGGCTGGTGCCGAAGTTCGTGATCGAACGGCTCTACGAAAAAACGTCCCGCTAACCCGTCCCGCTAACCCGTCCCGAAACGCCGCCAATCAGCGCCGGCGCTCTTCCGCCTTCATGTGCCGAAACGCCGCCAGCGCGGCTTCCCGGGCCTCTGCGTGATCCACGATGGGCCGCGGATACGTCTTTCCCAGGCGCACGCCAGCCGCAGTCAGAGCCTCGGCGGGCGCGTTCCACGGCTGGTGGATATGCTTCGCCGAGAGCTTGCTGAGCTCCGGCACCCAGCGCCGCACGTAATCGCCGGCAAGGTCGAATTTCTGGCCCTGCAGCACCGGATGAAAGACGCGGAAATACGGCGCGGCATCGGCGCCGCAACCGGCGACCCACTGCCACCCCAGGGTGTTGTTGGCGAGATCCGCGTCCACCAGCGTGTCCAGAAACCACGCCGCGCCATCCTGCCACGGGATCAGCAGATCCTTCACGAGGAACGACGCGACCGCCATGCGCGCGCGATTGTGCATCCAGCCGGTCACCCACAGTTGCCGCATCGCCGCGTCGATATAGGGATAGCCGGTGCGGCCCTTTTGCCAGGCCTGCAGCCAGCGCCGATTCCGACGCCAGGGAAAATGCCGGAACTTCGGGTGAAACGGCTGCTCCGGCGTCTGCGGAAAGGCGCAGAGGAGGTGAATGGCGAACTCGCGCCAGGCAATCTGCCGCAGATAGCTGTCGGCTCCGGGCGCGTCCATGGCCGCCGCCCACACCTGCTGCGGGCTCACCTCCCCAAAGTGCAGATGCGGTGAGAGCCGCGACGTTCCATCGTAATCGGGGCGATCGCGCTCGCTCGCGTACTCACCGATCCTTCGTCGAACGAAGCTGCGCAGACGCGTATGAGCCGCATCCTCGCCAGGCGTCCATGCCTCGCGAATGCCGCCGGCCCAGTCGATCTTCGGTTCCAGGCCGAGGTCGCGAATATCGAGAGAGCGGGGCCACGTTCGCGGCGCTGCAATGCGCGCTGGGGCCTTGCCCGGTTTGCGAATCGCAGTCCGCTGCTTCCACAGCGCTCGCCAGAACGGCGTAAACACGCGAAAAGGGCCACCGGCAGCCGTCCGCAGTGAATCCGGCTCGAACAAGGCGCTGCCGTTGGAGCAGACCAGGTCGATGCCCTGTGCGCGGAGCTGCTTCTCAAGGTCAGCTTCGAGGGCGAGCGCCGCTGGAGCGTACACGCGATTACAGAAGATGCGGCGCGCTCCCGTTTCACCTGCCAGGTCTGAGAGTGTCTGGACCGCCGGGCCCCGCCGCACGATCAGGTGCAGTCCGAGCGCGCGCAGCGACTCGTTGAGCTTTACAAGCGACTGATGCAGCCACCACCGCGACGCGGCTCCGGGTCCATAGAGGTCCTCTTCTTCCGGAGAAAGGACAAATGCCGGAATGACCGCTGCTCCTGTAGCGGCGGCGGCAGCCAGCGCGGGATGATCGCGCAGCCGCAGATCGAGACGGAACCACAGAAGCACCGTTGAGGATTGGCCATTTGCCATGCAGGCTCGCCTCGAGCCGGGATTATCTTCTCATGCGGGGGCCGATCATTCCGGCTTGATCTGCCCGTACTCGAGGAGCGTGACCAGAACGACGCCGCCTGTGATGTTGCCGAGCACCGCGGGCAGCAGCCATCGGAAAAAGGCGCCGGTGGCCAGCGCGTGGCTGAGCACGGCGGCCAGGATCTCGCCGCTGGTGGCGATGCAGTGAGCGAAATGGCCGAGGCCTACGATGAACGTCAGAATCCAGATGACCGCAAACGAGCCGGTGATGGAATGGCTGCCGCTGACCAGCCACGCGACGAGGGCGATCATCCAGCCCCCGACTACGGCGCTCCAGAAGATGTGACGCTGGGTGGGGGTGGCGGCTGCCACGCCCAGCCGCGACAGCGCCTGCAGCATGGCAGGCTGCAGGGCTTTGGTGCGAGCCGCGAGCATCGCGAACAGAAACGCACCGGCAACGTTGGAGCAAAAGACGACGGACCAGAGCCGCGCGGTTGCCCAAACGTGGCGCCGCTCCGTCAGGATCAACGCGACCGGGTACAGCGTGTTTTCGGTGAAAAGCTGCGCTCGGCCCAGAATGACCGCGAGAAACCCCACCGGGTAAAACAGGAGAGCGATGAACTCCGCCCACGGCGCGGTGCCCAGCGCCGCCTGCACCGCTGAAACGCTCAGGCCCGTCAGGCCCATGGTCAACCCTCCGGCCACGCCGGAAATCGCCAGGGCGCGAAGAGGCCGTTGCAACTCCTGCCTCGCATTGCGGGAAACCTGCGCATAAATCTCCATCGCCGTGGGGCGTTCGAGATCGCGCTGTTGCGAGGTGGTTGCAGACTTGGCCGGATCCGGCTCGATTTTTACGTTGCGGAGAGGCATGCTCTGCCCTGGATGCCTGCGAACCCGGGCCGGGTTGGATGACGCGGAGGGCGTTTGTGGTTCATGTTCTCGTGATAGCCTTGCCCTTCCCCGCCTGGAAGGAGACCGATGAATCATCCGCTGCACTTCGACCTGGCCGCTGCGGCCCGCCGTTCCATGACCGAGCATGGGTTTGAGCCGAACTATCCTCCCGCGATCGCGCAGCAACTCGAGCAGCTGAGGCAGCATCCGCCGGCTCCGGCTGCCGGTGCTCGCGATTTGCGCAGCCTGCTCTGGTCATCGATCGACAACGACACTTCCCGCGATCTCGACCAGATTGAATACACCGAGGCGCTGCCCAACGGCAGCTTCCGCGTGCTGATCGGCATTGCCGACGTCGATGCTTTCGTGCCGAAGGGATCGCCGATCGATGCCCATGCCCTGCGCGAGACGACCACCGTCTATACCGGCGTCGAAATTTTCTCCATGCTGCCGGAGGATCTGTCGACGGGCACCACATCGCTGCTGGAGGGCCAGGAGCGCGCCGCGGTCGTCGCTGAGTTCCACGTGGATGCGCAGGCGCAGATCGCGGCGAGCGATATCTATCTCGCCCAGGTCGTCAACAAGGCGCAGCTTGCTTATCCTTCGGTCGGCGCATGGCTGGCTGGAGGCGAGGCGCCACCCAAAGTCGCGGCTTCTGCCGAGCTGCAGGCACAGCTCAAAATGCAGGACCAAATCGCGCAGCTGTTGCGCAAGGAGCGCTCCGCCCACGGCGCGCTCAACCTGCAGACCATCGAGACACATCCGGTGCAACTGCGCGACGGGGAGATCGATATTGAAGCGGAGCAGAAGAACGCGGCGACGCAACTCATTGAGGACTTCATGATCGCCGCTAACGGCGTGGTGGCGCGAGCGTTCGAGGCGAAAGGGCGGTCGTCGATCCGGCGCGTCGTCAAGACTCCGAAGCGCTGGGACCGCATTGTGGAGCTGGCTCGCCAACTGGGTACGCAGCTGCCCGCGCAGCCCGATCCCAGGCCGTTGCACGATTTTCTCTGCCAGCAGCAGGCAAAGGATCCCGATCATTTTGCCGATCTGTCGCTGGGCATCATCAAGCTGCTGGGTCCGGGCGAGTACGTGCTGGAGAGGCCGGGCCAACCGTCGGAAGGCCATTTCGGCCTGGCGGTCCACGACTACACGCACTCGACGGCGCCGAATCGGCGCTATGCGGATCTGGTGGCGCAGCGGCTGCTGAAGGCGATGATCGCGGGCCGGCCGTCACCGTATTCCGACGACGAGTTGGCGCAGGTTGCGGCGCAGTGCACGCGTATGGAAGACGCGGAGCGCAAAGTGTCGCGCGAGATGCAAAAGCGGATCGCCGCTGTCGCCATGAGCAGCCGCGTGGGGCAGGCCTTCGACGCGATCGTGACCGGTGTCAACGAGCATGGCTCGTTCGTCCGCACGATCAAGCCGCACGTGGAAGGCATGTTGGTACGTGGCCAGCAGGGCGTCGACGTGGGCGACAAGATCCACGTCACCCTCGTGCGCACCGATCCTGCGCACGGCTTCGTCGACTTCGCGCGGGCATGACGCATTGCTACCGGCTGCTGGCTACCAGCTATCGGCTGGCATTGGTGCACTTCAGCTTCTGTCCTTGTGACTGCTCATTCGCGCATTGCTTCCTATAGCTTAGGAAGCAGCGATATGCGCGCGAACCTCGCCACATTTCTCGACGATTTCCGCCGGCACGGCAACGCGCCGGCGCTGGTGGCGTATCGCGGCAATCGCAGGCTCGTCTCCACGTGGGCAGAACTGGCTTCGCTCTCGGATCGTTTCGCCGCGGAGCTCGTGCGCCGGCAAATTCCCACGGGCGAGCGCGTGGTGCTCTGGGGCCGCAACGGCGTTGAATGGATGGCCGCTTTCTTTGGCTGCCTGCAGCGCGGCGTCATCGCGGTTCCGCTCGATCCCGCCGGCGCGGCTGATTTCGCTCAGCGCGTGATCGAAAACACCCGTCCGCGATTAATTACCGGCGACGAAGAGCTGTTGCGCGATCTTTCCGGCGATTCGCTCGCTTTCGAAGCTTTCGCCGCATCGCTGCCGCAGCCGCCTTTTGCGGTTCTGCGCGAGCCCAAGGTCACGCTCGACACGCCCTTTCAGATTCTCTTCACCTCGGGTACGACTGCGGAGCCAAAGGGCATCGTGCACACGCACCGCAACGTACTCGCTTCGCTCGATCCCATCGAGCGCGAGATGCCGAAGTACCTGAAGTACGAGCGCATCTTTCACCCCATCCGTTTTCTGCACACGCTGCCGCTCAGCCATGTCTTCGGGCAGTTTATGGCGCTCTGGATTCCTCCGCTGATGGCCGGCGAGGTGCATTTCGAGACGCGCTTGCAGGCGCAGCGCCTCGTCGAAACCATCCGCCGCGAGCGCATCTCGGTCGTCTGCTCCGTACCCCGCGTGCTCGACCTGCTGCGATCGCATTTGCTCGCCGCCGATCCCGATCTGCCCCGCGCGCTCGAATCCGCTGCCGGCGAGAAAGTCTGGACACGCTGGTGGCGCTTCCGGAAGATTCATCGCCTCTTCGGTTACAAATTCTGGGCGTTCGTCTGCGGCGGCGCGTCGCTCCCACCCGATCTCGAAAGCTTCTGGAACACGCTCGGTTTCGCGCTCGTGCAGGGCTACGGCATGACCGAGACCTCCGCGCTCATCACGCTCAACCATCCTTTCAAGCCCGGGCGCGGCACCATCGGCAAGGTGCTACCGGGCCGCGATGTGCGCATCACGGAGGAAGGAGAGATTCTCGTCCGCGGCGACATCGTTTCCGGCGCCACCTGGCAGCAGGGCGCGCTTCGTGCGAACGAATCCGAGTGGCTCGCTACGGGCGACCTCGCGCAGCGCGACGAGCAGGGCCAGCTTCGCTTCGTCGGCCGCAAGAGCCAGACCATCGTCACGTCGTCAGGGCTTAACGTTCATCCCGAAGATGTGGAAGCCGCGCTCGGCGCGCAGCCCGGCGTGCAGGCCTGCGCGGTCGTTCCGCTGCTCACCTCAGGTGGCACGGAGCCCGTCGCGGTGCTTGTTTTTCGCGGCTCGCAGGAGGACGCCCAGCAGGCGATCGTTTCCGCCAATCGACAGCTCGCCGAGTACCAGCAGATTCGCCAGTGGCGGCTGTGGCCGGAGCTCGATTTGCCACGCACATCGACCGGCAAAGTGCGCCGCCCCAAAGTCACGGAGTGGGTGAATGCGCAATCCACAGCGAACGGCGCGGGATCGCACGCCGATCCTTTGCTCGCGCTCATCCTCTCCGTCAGCCGTGCGACTCCGCAAAATCCGAGCGATGCGTCGCGCTTGTCAGAAGATCTCGGCCTCGATTCGCTCGGCCGCGTGCAGTTGCAGGCAGAGCTGGAACAGCGCCTCGGCATCACCGTCGACGACGAGACACTGGAGCGCGTCGTCACCCTCGGCGATCTGCGCCGCGAACTGGGCCTCGGCGGCGCCCCTGCCGATTCAATCACACCCGCCCTGGCCGCCCAGCGCACCACAGAACCCGGTCCAGCCGCGCTGCCTCGTCCCACGCACCTCATCACCGATCAGCGCGAAGCCGGCGAAGACGATCTGTATCCGCGATGGCCATGGTCGGCGCCTGTGCATGTCGTCCGCAATGCCTTCCTCGAACTCATCTCACAGCCGCTGGTATGGATCCTCGCTGCTCCGCGCGTCGAGCGGCCCCCGAATCTGCGTCCCAAACGGCCCGTTCTGCTGATCGCGAATCACGTCACCACTTACGATGTGCCGCTGATTCTCTACGCCCTGCCTGGGCGCATGCGCCGCCGCATCGCCGCGGCCATGGCCGCCAACATGCTGCGCGACTGGCGCCACGGGCGCAATCTCGCACCGGGGCTCAACTGGCTCGGTCCGCTCACCTGGCTGCTCGTCACGGCGCTCTTCAATGCGTTCCCGCTGCCGCGCAGCGCAGGCTTCCGCCGCTCGTTCCAGCACGCCGGGCAGGCGCTTGATCGCGGCATGAATGTGCTGGTTTTTCCTGAGGGCCATCGCACCGAAGGCGGCCTGCAGCCGTTCCGTCCGGGTATCGGCCTGCTGGTGCGGGATTCGAACACGCCTGTCATCCCTGTCGCTCTTGCCGGCCTGAGCGAATTGAAAGCGCAGGGCAGGGGCTGGTTCCGCTCCGGCAAGCTGACCGTGCGGGTCGGCGAGCCCATCGAGTTCGGCCCCGGCGAAAGCGCGGAAGCCATTACCGCGCGCCTCTACGACGCACTCGCGCACTTGCTGCGCTGAGCCCACCCAGTTGCCGCACACGCGGCGGCCGGGGTGCCTGAATTCGCGCAACGGAGCATCGGCGCAGGGACATCTGAACGCACGAAGTCCCCGGCGACCCTAAGGCCGCCGAAGACTGATCTCCAAATGGTGAGGGGTTTTAGTAGCGCCCGCGTGCGCCGCGACTGGCGCCGCGTCCGCCGCCGCCGCCCGCGCCCTTCTGCGCCTGGTAGCAGTCGCGACAGTAAACCGGACGATCGCCGCGCGGTTCAAACGGCACCGTGGTCTGCTGTCCGCAGCCGGAGCAGATCACCGGCGTGCCGCTGGACTGCGCCCGCTGATAACCGCCACCGCCGCCGCCGCCCTGCTCGGCCTTCTTGGCCTGGCGGCATGGTTTGCAGCGCTTTGGCGCGGAGTAGCCCCGCTCCTGGAAGAACGCCTGGTCTTCCGCTGTGAAGGTGAATTCCTGTCCGCAATCGCTGCAGGTGAGTTGAAGATCTCCGGCCATCGTTCGTCCTCGTTTCGGCACTCCGTCGGGGGTCCTGCTTCTCCGGCCACGCTGAGGGCGTGCCGCAGGTCAGGTCCCCTTATCATTCCGCATTGCTGCGGCTCTGTACAGCCGTTCCTCGTCGTGGAACGGTCGAGCACTCTCCCCAGGGTCAGAACTAAATCCATCACAGCTGGCCGAGGTACTGCGCCCGGCCTCAACGTATCGATCTGACCACCACCACTACAGCCAATGCGGAAATGCTCTAGAATTTCCCTTTCGGAGTGAGACCTGAACTATGGCCTTCCCCTTCAAAGGCGTTGACTTTATCGGATTCGACAATCTGCTGGGCGACGATGAGCGCCTGGCCCGCGACACCGCCCGTCAGTTCATTGAGGATAACCTGATTCCCATTATTGAGGAATGCAATCGTGAGGGGCGTTTTCCCCGCGAACTCGTTCCCCAGATGGGACAGCTGGGCTTCTTCGGGGCTAACCTCCACGGGTACGGATGTGCCGGTATGTCTAACGTGGAATATGGGTTAGTCATGCAGGAATTTGAACGCGGCGACTCCGGCGTGCGCAGTTTTGTCAGCGTCCAGTCGGCCCTGGTGATGTATCCGATTTTTACTTTTGGCTCTGAAGACCAAAAGAATTTCTGGCTGCCCAAGCTCGCCACCGGCGAAAAGCTCGGATGCTTCGGACTGACCGAGCCGGATTTCGGATCGAATCCTGGCGGCATGCGCACGCGCGCCGATCGCTCTGGCGATGAGTACATCCTCAACGGCGAGAAGATGTGGATCACCTCCGGCACGATCTCCGATGTCGCTGTGATCTGGGCGAAAGTCTACGGCGATCCCGACACGGAAGACGGGCGCGTGCGCGGATTTCTCGTCGAGTGCGATCGCCCCGGCTTCAGCTCTTACGACGTGCACGGCAAGTGGTCGCTGCGCGCTTCGGTCACATCAGGCCTTTCGCTGCAGGACGTGCGCGTGCCCGTCACGAACCTGATGCCGAATTCCGAAGGCCTGAAGTCCCCGCTGATGTGTCTCAATCAGGCTCGCTACGGCATCGCGTGGGGCGCGGTGGGTGCGGCCATGTCGTGCTACGACACGGCCCTGCGCTATTCGCTGCTGCGCAAGCAGTTCCACGACAAGCCCATCGCCAGCCACCAGCTCGTGCAGGAGAAGCTCACCTGGATGATCAACGAGATCACCAAGGCGCAGTTGTTGATCCTGCAGGTTGGGCGGCTGAAGGATGACGGCAAAGTGGGCCACGAGCACATCTCCATGGCGAAGCGCAACAACGTGTGGATGGCTCTGGAGTGTGCGCGGCTGGCCCGCGACGTGCTCGGCGCCAACGGCATCACCGACGACTACCCGGTGATGCGCCACATGATGAACCTCGAGTCGGTGAAGACCTACGAGGGCACGCACGATATTCACACGCTGATCATCGGGCAGAGCGTAACGGGCTTCGGCGCGTATTAGCCGTTTTCCGCCGGCAAGTTTGGTTGTTCGGCCGGTTCCGGGCGCGGAGGGCTTTTCCCCCGCAACCCCTCAGCGAAACTTGCGTCTAAACATGGATGCGTCCTGTCCCGGAGCCGATGGCGCAGCGTCCCCATGCTTTTGCCGAAACTCCAGCGCCTTCCTGAACTCGATGCTCTGCGCGGCCTCTTCCTCGTATGGATGACGCTCACGCATCTGCCTACCCGCTTCAGCGATTTCGTTAATCAGCCCTTCGGCTTCGTCTCGTCCGCTGAGGGTTTCGTGTTCCTCTCAGCGCTGCTGGTCGGCAGGCTTTACATTCGCGAACTCATGCAGAATCCCGCCGGCGTACGGGTTCGGCTGTGGAAGCGTTCCCTCAAGCTTTACGGCTACCACATGCTGCTCCTGGTCTTCGCGTTCGTGGTGGGAGCCACGTGGGCCGAGCACGCGCATCGCGTTGCGATCACCAACCTGCTGAATTTTTATCTCAATCATCCCGCCACGGCGATCGCGGGGTCCGTGCTGCTGATCTATTGCCCGCCCTTATTCGACATTCTGCCGATGTACGTGCTGTTCCTGTTCCTGACGCCGCTGCTGCTTTCCGCCGCCGTGCGGGTGGGCTGGAAGGTGATGCTGGCGGGGAGCACGCTGATCTGGGCGCTGGCGCAGTTCGGCCTCCGCGATGTGGTTCACAACTGGATCGTCCACGTCACGCATCTGCAGATTCCGCTGCAGGAAACCGGGGCCTTCAACATGTTCGCGTGGCAGGCGGTGTGGATCGCCGGACTCTGGCTGGGTGCCACCAGCGCTCGCGAGGCGCTCCCGCTGGCCCGCGTGCCGCGCTGGGGAGTCGCGGTCAGCGCAGCCGTCTGCGTCTTCTTCGTCGGAGTGCGCCACGTCTGGTTCGGCCCCCACCTCACCGAACAGTCGATGGGGCTGTTGCTCGACAAGTGGCAGATTGGCCCGTTGCGCGTCATCAACATCGCGGCCTTCATGGTGGTCTTTTACTGGATGCGGAAATATATCCGCGCCGTCGTGGCCCGTGAGCCGTTTCTCACCCTCGGCAAGGCTTCGCTCCAGGTGTTCTGCGCGCATCTGTTTTTTGTCTTCGCGGGGCTCGCTCTGCTCTACGGAGAAGTGGAGCAGCTGCACGGAATGGTGGCTGTCGGCCTTCTGGTCGTCACGTTTGTCAGCCTGTTCCTGATCGCCGCGAACGAAGTCCGCAAGAACCGCGCGAAAAAAAAGCAGAAGCTCGAAAACTCCGCAACGCAGAATGATGCCGGCACCCAGCCTCCCATCGCCGCAGCGGTCAGCCTGGTCGATCCTCGGGCCGAACCGGCCGCCGATCCCGTGCGCGAAGCTGCGTAGAAGCTGATTGCTAGTTGCTGGTTGTTAGTTTCTGTTCCGGCGCGGCCGAGACGGCATTATCCAGATCTTCTTTGCGCAGAACTGAGTTCGAGGGGTCCTTCGGATCCACGTGCACCATCACGGTGCAGCCCTTGAACGAGTTGGCCCACGCCGTTGCCTCGCCTTCAACGTCGAACGACTTATCGTAATCGCCTGTCTGCAAATCTGGATTGCGGTAGACGTACGTGAGCAGGGCGACATAGGTGACAATATCTCCCTTGCCCGTCGATTCGACTCGCTTCTGAACGCTGACGAAATCGATAACGGCGGACACCTTCGGCCAATCCCGGCCGCGAACGCCCTTCCACCACTGAGCGATAAACTGCCACGAACTTGCGGTCCCAGCGACGACGCTCACCAACACGATGATCACCCACACGGGCCAGGGAACATCGCTCGCAGCGTAGATGCAGAAGAAGGCGTTCAGCAGAATCATGCTGCAGATCATGGCGGGAAACTCGCCCGATTATCCCATGAGTTTCG
>DATJTG010000174.1:0-6471 GCA_035503555.1 Acidobacteriaceae bacterium
GCCCTACGATATGGTCCGCAAGCGGGTCATCTCGCAGAGCGAATTCAACCGCATCTCCGGCAACGTCGTCGCGCAGTAGACGCCGGCTGCCCGATTTTGGTCCCCAGGCCTTTCGCTGGCCAGGTGCGAAGTCCCCGATTCGCGCCATCTGGCTCCGTTAAACTTGGGTCCATGGTGGTTGCTGCGAAGTGGGTCTGTGTCTTCTGCGCGTCGGCTGCGGGCGCGCGTCCCGAATACCTCCAGGCGGCAACGGACTTAGGCCGGCGCATCGCGGAGCGCGGCTACGGCCTTGTTTACGGCGGAGCCACGGTGGGCGCCATGGGCGCGGTCGCCGACGCGGCGCTGGCCGCGGGCGCCCCGGTCGTGGGCGTTATCCCTGAAGTCATCCGCGAGCGCGAGATCGATCACAAGGGGCTGACCGAGCAGCACGTCGTCGGCACCATGCACGAGCGCAAAGCCATGCTCGCCTCCCGCGCCGACGCTTTCGTCGCCCTTCCCGGCGGTTACGGCACCATGGACGAGTTCATCGAGATCGTCACCTGGGCGCAGTTGAAGATTCACGCCAGGCCCTGCGTGCTCGTGAACATCCAGGGCTTCTACGATCCACTGCTCCGCTTCTTCGATCACGCCGTGCGCGAAGGATTCATCCAGCGCGACAACCGCGGATTAGTCCAGGTCGCCCGTGACCCCGAATCCGCGCTCGTCCTCGTGGAGCAAACCTGGCGGGAGCGGTCCGAAATCCCCGCGCACGACGCGCGGCTCGACGCGATTGTCAGTTGACCGCGCGCAGCTTAGCTCTGCAACCGCAGTCAGCGCCTCGCGCAACCGAGCAGCCCCCTTTTGCAGGATCGCGGCGATAATTAACGGCTCGTACGCCCAGGATGACCGCACCCCGATCGCGGAAAACGGAGACCCGCCCGACCCGGAGGCGCATCGATTCCATGCCCGGCGCCGCCGAATATCACAGCGATCCCGTGCAGCCCTGCTCCATACGCAAAGAGCGCCGCAAGGGTGGTCCGCGACATGCGCCGCATTCTGTTTCCCCTCACCCGCTTTCTTCTGCCGATCATCTTCATCAACGGCTCGCACGCGGCCCTGCGCGCGTGGTTACCATTGTGTTAGAAACTGTGGTAATCAACGTCCCACAAACGTAATTCTTTTCGGTAATCTCAATTCCTCACCCGCCGATATATGCCTTTTCAGCGGGGAAAATCTTCCGGAGGGAATATGCAAATCGAAAACACGTTGGTGGGGGATCTGCTGTCGAAGGCCGCGTTCGAAATCATCCTGGCGGATGTCAACAGCCACCGGCAGGAAGATGACGCCCTTGCGGCGGCGATTCGGCGCGCAAGCCATGCGTGCGCGGAGCTCGAACAGCAGAGTGCGGGTTTGGAAATGTCCGATCCGGAGACTTCGAAGCTCTCCAGCCTCATGAGCCGGCTGCGGAACAAAGTGCGCTACCTCGAGGCCGTCCAGTATCTGGACTCCGTAGCCTGAGCGAGCGCGGCCGTTCGCGTCGCCAGTGCCGGATCTCGCCGATCCTCCCCTCCCGGCGAGATTCGCGGTACGGCCAGCGGCACGGAGAGCGCTGTGGCTCTCCGTGCTGGGCGCGCAAGTCGGCCGCCCCCGATCCGGGCCCTCTCGCCCGGCGCCTCGCGATTTGGCTGCCTGCGCGCACCAGGCCTCGATTGGCTATCGGCTCGCCGTCGCCGGAGCCTGCGGCTGCGATGCGAAGAATTTCGCGAGCGCGTTCACCAGCGCCTGGCCCTGCTTCTTCTCAGCGGCGTTCTGGTTCTGGATCGCTCCCGTGTCGCCGGTCGATCCGAAGAACGTCGGCTCTGTCTTGATATCGCTGGTCCAGACAATCTTGCCGTTGGCGTCGTGCAGCTCGTAGTGCATCACCAGATGTGCACGCCCGGCGCCCCACCCGACCATGTTCCGCTCCGCCGCATTGCCGCCGGAGTAGTTGACTTCCTTACCGGTGAGCGTCCACGCACCGGCCGGCGCCGCGGGCGCTGCCGTGAACGCCGTGACGCTGGCGAAAAGGCTGGAATACTGGAGCGCGGTCAGATCACTTTGCTGGGCCTCGGCCACGGCGGACGCGGCCTTTGCCTCGCAGTCAAATTTGGCCATCCAGAGAGGGTTGGCCGTTTGCGCCGCGGCGGTACCCGCCGTCGCGATCAGAAGCGAAAAGGAAAAGAGTTGCAGGCCTTGCATGGTTGCGTCTCCCGCCCAGGCGCGTGTGGGCACCCGGATCCGTTCTGCCATACCGGATACGAATAAGAGGCGCGTTGAGACGCAGCGAAGTGGAGAGTTTGCGGAAGAGTGCGCGCGGCCCGGGATTGGACCGGACCGCACGCGGAGGGAGAGATCGCCGGCAATGCGCGGCGCGCTTACCCAACGATGTTCAGCGTGATCTGCACGCCAGGGTGCGCAACGTCGATCAGCACGTACTCGCCGTCGATGTAGTCGATGTAGCAGTCGTCGGTCACCGCCCAGCCAACCGGCCACGCTTCGACAAACACAAACGTGTAACCGCCGTAGACGAACCGAGTCTGATTGGGAACGATGCGCGTGGTGGTGATCACCCGGCGGACGGTGAACGAGTGCTGCTGCCCGAAGTGGGCGTGGTAATCGTTGTCAGAGATGCGGCCGTGCTGCCCGCCGCCCTTTTGCGCCTGCATGGGTCGCGTGGCGTTCCGGTCGTCGCGAGCCGGCTGCTGTTTTTCATCGCGCGGCTGCGCCTTGGCGGGTGCTGTCTGATCCTTCGCTTCCGCCTGCGCCTTCGGCGGCCTGGCTTCGTCTTTCTTCGGTTTTGACTCGTCCTGCTTCGGCGGAGTCTGATCCTGCTGCTGCTGCGCGTAAGCGGCAGAACCGCTGATCGGCGCGGCCGTGGGTGGCACCGCTGCATAGGCAAAGGCGCCCAAACCTGCAATCAATATCGTGCCGGTGAGATTTCGGATAACTTGCATTGGCTTTCCCTCCTTTTGTTTTTGTCATTGCCGCGTGTGGCAATGCCGAGGACTCGATTAAGCAGGTAGATGCAGAAGCGTGAAATTGTGCTGTCAGCCTGGTAAGGTTCGCAGGATGAATGGCTTCCCAACGCGAGATGGGTGACAAATCAGAACGGACGCAGGCAACCGCGGCGAGCAGGGATCCGCTCGCACCCAGCACCCAGCACCCAGCACCCAGCACCCAGCACCCAGCACCCAGCACCCAGCTACCAGCTACTGGCTACCAGCTACTGGCTACCAGCACCCAGCTGTCTCACGCCGTTGTCGGAGGCGGTGCCGCGGGCGGCGGAAAGAGAACCCTGGCGAGCGTCGGGTAGCGCCCCGCATAGAAGAGCAGCGCGTATTCGCGGATTGCGGTGCTGAGCGGGCCTCCGAAGGCGATGGAGAAGAGCGCCGCGAGCGTGAAGGCGACGAGCCCGATGAGCACTTCAAGAGAAACGCGCAGGAACGCGGCGACGCCGGTCGCATCGGCCAGCGCCGTGTGCACGCCGTAGCCCATGAAAGCAAAGACGGCGACGAAGAGGATCGCAGGAATGAGGAAGAGCGCGAAAAGGAGGACGACGCCGACAACCGGCAGGACAATGCGCAGCAGCGCGTATCCAAAAAACATTCCCTTCTCCGCTCGGATGCGCTGCCAGGCGGCGTGCCACGCCTCGCCCGCGGTGGCGTTGTCGAGCGCGTAGTGCGGCAGCATGAAGTCGCGCAGCACGATATCGGCGGTGAACCCAACAAGCAGGATCAGCAAGATCAAAGGAATGATGGGCAGAATGAGCGAAGCGGTCAGTCCCCAGTCCAGCTGCCCCGTTTTCACATAGCGGTGCCAGAGGTGCAGGAAGCCGGCCACAAACGGAATGGCGACGACCACGATGAGCAGGATCAGGAACACGCCAACGGCGATGTTCATCTGGAAGAAGCGCGCGGCCTGGGCGCGATAGAGATTCCAGCCGGGGCGGATCTGCTGCGTGTTGTGGACGAGGCAGTGGAAGAAGGCGAAGCGCAGCCGCGTGATGAGGTAGCCGATGGCGAGCGCGATGACGATGACCAGCAGCACCATGGCGACGACGGCGGCGATCCTGATCGAGGTGAAGTTGAACGACGACGGCAGGATCGGCCCTTCGTGCGCCTCGTGGCCGTGCGACCAGGAGCGGAAGTTGCTGCTGAATCCTTCGGTGAGCAGCGCGACGAGGCAGAGTTTGAGATAGGTGCTGAGGCGGAAAGGGTGAAACAGCAATTGTTTGGTGCGCTGGATGGCGGGAGAAATCGCTTCGACAGCGGAGATAGCCACGGGCCGACCTTTCCGGGGACGCCAGGATTGTAGCGCGGAATGCCGCGCGGCGAGCGGGGATTTGGGGAATTCGCAGAGAGGACACGGAGATGGAACGGCGCAGGGGCTGAAAGGTCTGGGCTGCTTCAGGGTCCGCAATCGGAACGATTGCATTCGTGCCTGACTTACCTCTAGAGATTGAATGTGGAGAGGTTGCCCGGGCGAGTGATTTCCGGATGTTGATCATGCGGTAGATTAAGCTGTGGTGCATGGGATCACTCACCATGCTCGTGGCGACTCTCATTCTTACCGGATCGGCGGCAGCGCAGCAGTCTATTCACCAGGTGGACTTTGGAAATTTCGTCTACCCGTTGAGTGGTCCCCTGCTGGGACATCACGGGCTGGTGTGGTTGGACCCCTCCCAGTCCCGACGCGAGATTCGGCTCGTCGCGGGTTCTGACCTGAAAAAGACATCCAGCTTTGTTATGGACGGAAGAGAGTATGTGCAATACGAGGGATTCAAGCTGGATTTCGTGAAATTTGCAGATTTGACTGGCGATGGCAGGGACGAAGCGATTGTGGTGCTCCGGTATCTGTCCGGAGGGTCGCAGACGTCGAATTATGTGTACGTCCACACATTCGAAGATGGACACCCCAAATTGCTCGCATACTGCCACACGGGCGATCGGCCCTATTCCGGCCTGTACGGCGTGAATGGCAGGGGTGGAACGTTGGTCTTTGAGTGGTTCGATGCCGATCACCGTTCGGGGGACTGCCGCTCCTCTGGTGTCATCGTCAGACGATTCAAGTGGCAAGGGAACCGATTCGAGCCAATCGGTGTGCCAGAGCACCGGGCCATTGCCGCGCCCGTGAGCATTCCACCTGGAATTAATGGTTAATGCTGAGCGCGTCACCGGCTTTCCGGACTTTCACATCCTGAAATTGCCGAGATGCCGACCACGCTCTCGAACCGTCCCCGAATGATATGGACCTACCGAATCGTTTGTCTGGGATTTGTGGAATCCCACGTCTGGGAAAACCGCGCAGACGTGGGGCACCCGGGGGAGGGTCAAGCGGGGTTAGTAATTTCCGGGCTGCCGATAATACGCGCATGAGTTCGACTTTAAGTCGTGACGTCGGAAGGCTCTGCCTGTTCCGTGTCGCTCTTCCTGTACCTGAGACCGAGATACCCGAACCCGGCGAATGTGGCGCCGACTGGAATTGCCAACCAAGTTCCGAATGGACGCGCATCCAGGGAATCGCGCCAGCCGGCATTATCACCGTTGAGGATTTCGATATCGATTGCCTCATTGCTGGGGCTTCTTGATGTGTCGTTGAGATAAACGATTCGCAGCCTGCGCTCATTGAATAATTCAGCATTACCCCAGTGGGGCATGATGATCCGGGTCTCAATTTTAACGGGGCTGCCGCCTTCAGGTAGAAAACGAAAGGCGAACCTGGTGCTACCCCTGGGACCGTCTTCGACGCAATCGGACGCATTGCCGACTGCGGTTATTCGGGGTGCGAACGATGGCGAAGTTGAGTGGGACAGTCCATAAATACACGTGACCGCTCCCGAGATCAGGCAAAGCCACCAAACAAACGGCGGGATAATCGCTCTGCGCTTGGCTCCGACTGGAAAAAAGACTCCCATGGCCGTTCCCAGCCCAAGCACACAGCATGTTATAAAAGTCCCCTTGTCCATCCTGTTCTTTCACCCATAGAGCCGACCGTAGCGATGATAGTGCATGGCCAACCAGTTCCAGCCGCAGTGACCGAAATTGCGGAAACAACATTCTGTGCGTTTGGCGTCGAGTAGAGCGACCGCGGATCCGTCGTCGCTCCACTTGCCAGGACGACGCACAACAAATTGTCTATTTTGGTCAGTGCGTTAGGAATATATCGTCCATTTTGGCTATTTCGAGCCTCAACAACTTACCCCTTTTCCAGTCCCTGTTTGAACCGTGCCCTGTTACAAAGCGCGGGAGTTGAAAGCCCTCCGGTCTTTGGGTCCCGCGATCGGCTCGCGTGAACTCGTGCTCCGGTACAAAGCAAACGCGCTTGAGTAGTGCCACCTGGGATTTGTGGAATCCCACGTCTGCAAAAACCGTGCAGATGTGGGGCAACCGGGGGGTGGAGGGGATCGCAGCATCGCTCCGCCTGTCAATTTTCCTTGACAGGTTGTGTGATGTT
>DATJTG010000175.1:0-12324 GCA_035503555.1 Acidobacteriaceae bacterium
CCCCTGCTGCATCGTCGTGTAGTTCGCTTCGTCGTAGCCGAACCACGCGTAGATCGGCCGGAAGGCGCCCATCCGCGCATCGAGATTCACCTGGATATGCACCGGCGCCGGCGTAGATTGCGAGGGAGCCGTCTGCGCGCCGGCCATCGCGGAAAGCAGCACAGCCAGAAGGGAGCAGGTCTTTGTCAGCGCGGAAAGCATCGCGTTCCAGTGTAGGGGAAATCGATGCCGCACCGTTCCGTCCCGGACATCGCCGCCCGCCCATCTTCCTACCAGAAGTACGTTGCTTCCACCTTGGGCGTGCCTGACTCGTCGTTGATCACCTGCGTGCTCAGCACCAGTTCCATGTTCTTCTTCGTGCCCGCGCTTTGCACGATCCGCCGCAACTGGGCCGCGTTGCCAGGGTCCGTCAACAGCTCTCCGGCGGCAATCGTTCCCCCGCGTCCCACGCCCGCCGCAACAATCGCGAGCTTGCCGGTCGTCACATCGGTAAAGCGAGCGACAATCGCGTAGTCCACATAATTGTGCGTCGACAATTGCTGCGAGCGATTGACGAACCACCGTTTCTGCGCCGGCGCTGTGCCGTCCACAATCCCGAACTCCGTCATCTCCGGGTTGTTGGCGAAGTGATAGCGCAGGCCGTTGGTCAGGCGCAGCGTCCATGCGTTGTCGAATGCCCCAACAAAGACCGTTGGGCCATTGCGGAGATCCATCAGATTGGTTGCGCCTTCCCCGCGCAGGCTGTATTTCTTCCCGCTCGATTGCAGAATGCCCGCGATGTGGACAATGGGGCTCAGATCGTCGATGACCACGGCCGTCAAATTGTCGTGCAGCGGAATCTGTTTGCCCGGGTCGGCCGCATCTCGCAGCACAATGGCCGAATACTCGTTCTGGTCGGCGATGCAGAACAGCACCGGGTCGTTCGACCCAAGCACCGGCGCCCAAAAATTGTCCGCTGATGCGGGCCGCGCCATGTTCTGCCAAAGCAGCACCGCTGCAGCACCCAGCAGCGCCGCGCACACCAGCATCACGGCAACCCGTGCGGCTCCCTTTTTGGGCGATGCCTTATCTTCGGGAATCGTTCCGTCCGCTCCAGGGGGCAGCGTGACCGGCGCCTGCGACTCTCCGGAGGCTGTTCCGGAATGAGGCCAGGAGAACTGGGGAACATAGGACCCCGATGGCAGCGACAGCCGGATCTCGTTCTCGTGACCCGGCTCCTGGTAATACTGCGCGATTCGCTTGCGAATCTCCGCAGCCGTTACCCGCACAATCGGATCCGACGCGGTGTCGTAGTTCGCGTCGCGCCCGAAGATCTCCATGCCCAGTGTGCGTTCTTTCAGTGCCTCCGTCTGGCCGGAAAGGGTTTGCTCCACCACAAAGCGGAGGAAGGATGGGAAGCGCCGGCTGTGGCTGAAGTGCGAATTTCCCAGCAGCTTCTCCAGTTGTTCCTGGATTGCCGTGCGCTCTTCCGCGCTGACGCCCGCAAGACTCGATGTTGCCGGTTCGACTGCCATTCCCATCGGTTCCCGAAACCACCTGATTATACAACCAGGTCATTTCGTGCCTTACTTCGGTCATACCCTTAAGTAGTTGAATGGAATGGATTTATTTTGGTTCTTATCAGGATAAGACCTGCAGGCTTGCCGCAAGGACCTTATCAATCGTCTCCGTATCCACCTATAAGCCTGATGTTTTGTGAAAACTCTCGATCTCTGCCCGGCGTGGCTACGCAGCGCCAGGGCCCGAAGTCGAGTAGGAGGCCGATTTTGAAGAACTGCAATTCAAAAAGAATCGATCAACCGCCGACTTCTTTCCTGAGGAAGTTCCTCACCGTTCTGCCGGTTGCCCTCGTTCTGGCTGCCACGCTGCCGGCGCGGGCGCAGGTCGGCGCCGCCAGCCTCAGCGGCCTCGTGGCCGATCCCACCGGAGCCGTCATCAGCGGCGCGGCGGTGACCCTCACGAATGCGCGGACCGCCGCCATGCTCACCAGCGTTACCAATGGAGCCGGCAACTTCACCTTCGCGGCTGTCCCCGCAGGCGACTACAGCCTCTCCGTCTCGCGCACCGGGTTCGATAAGTTCGTTGAGTCCGGCATTCACCTCAATGCCGGCGATTCGGTCGCGCTTACCGACATCTCGCTCAAGGTCGGATCAGCCTCCGAAACCGTCGCCGTCACGGGTGCCGCGCCCCCCATTCCGCTCGATAACGGACAGATCAGCGCCACCATCTCCTCGGCAGAGCTGGATCGGCTTTCCGTCGTCGGCCGCGATGCCAACGAATTGCAGCGCACGCTGCCCGGGTTTGCCATCCGCACCCTCGGCCCGGCCAACACCGCGCCGGATTTCTCCCAGGTGGAAGTCGGCCAGCCCACGCCCTACGCGTCAAACGGCGCGCCCGTCGCCGGCATCACCATCAAACTCGATGGCGCCAACCTCACCGACGCCGGCAACTTCGGCGCCAATCTGCAGAACATCGACGTCTCGTTCGTGAGCGAAGTTCAGGTGCAAACGTCGAACTTCGGCGCCGACCAGTCGAACGGCCCGGTCGTCATCACCGGCGTCACCAAGTCGGGAACCGCGAATTATCACGGCTCGGTCTTCACCTACGCCCGCACCTACCAGCTCAACTCCAATGACTGGCTCGCCAACTACAACGGCATTGCGCGGCCCGGCGACCGCTTCGTCTATCCGGGAGCCTACCTCAGCGGCCCGATCCCGCACACGAAGAAGATGACCTTCTTTGCCGGCGGCGAGTACGATGCCCAGCGTAACGTCTATGCCTACGGCAGCGCGGGCAGCGCCATCATTCACGCGCTGGTGCCCACGAAGCAGATGCGCACCGGCGACTTCAGCGCGGGCGCGCTCTCGCAGTTCCTCGGCCCCATGCTCACCAACGGCAGCTATGCCACGTTCAATACGCCGCCCACCGTTGGCGATAACGGAACCTCGCTCACCAACGGAAACATCGGCGCGTATCTGAATCCGGGCGCCATGGCGCTGGTGAACGGTACCCTGCCGCTGCCCACCCGCACCGCAACCGGCACCGACGGCTACAACTACGATCAGCTCGACCTGGTGAATAACAACGTCAGCCAGTTCTCCGGCCGCCTCGACTACAACATCACGCCGGGCAATATCTTCTTTGCCCGCTACAGCTATGAGAAGGGCAAGCAGGGTCAGCCGCTCGTCCCGTACTACGAGCCAACCAGCGTGATGGGCGAAGTGAACACACCCGGCTACGGCGTGGACAACGACACCTGGGTGCACAGCGGCGCAGCCAACTACGTCGCCATCCTTTCTCCAACCATGACCAACGAGCTGTACCTCACCGTCGCCTCGTTCACGCAATCGTTCTCGGCGCGCGAACGCAGCGCCCTGCAACGCAGCGCCATCCAGTATCCCTACAACGGCGCTTTCGACAACGGCGACACGCAGTATCCGCAGCTCGGCACCTACACCACCTACGGCGGATTGCCCCTCGGCCTCTGGCCCGACTACTCCAACAATCCGCTTGAGCTGAAGAAGCTGCAGCCGGTGATCGGCGACAACTTCACCAAAGTCCTTGGCCGGCACACCATCAAGGCGGGTGTCTTCGGCCAGCGCACCACCAACAACCAGACCGCCACCAATCCGTCGACCAACGGCATCATCCAGGACTATTACTACGGCGGCGCCGGCTCGTATTTTGCCGACTACAACGGCACCTATCCCGACGGATCGCCGGCCTACGGCAATCCGCACTTCAACAGCGGCAATGCGCTGGCCAACTTCTTCGAGGGCCAGATTCAGGACTGGCACCAGCAGAATTTCAATCCCTACACCAACCTCTATTTTTGGAACACGGACTTCTACGCACAGGACACATGGCGCGTGACGCCGCGCGTGGTCGCCACCTACGGCCTGCGCGTCACCAAACTCGGCGCCTGGCAGGATGCTCACCGCGTCGGCGCGGCGATCTGGAATCCCAGCCTCTACACCTCGGCATACGATGCCTCCACCAATCCGCTGCCGGGACTCACGTGGCACAGCAACACGGCTTCTGTTCCCGACTCCGGCGTCAGTTCACCGCCGTTTTACTTTGAGCCGCGCGCCGGCTTTGCCGCCGATCTCTTCGGCAACGGCAAGACTGTCGTGCGCGGCGGCATCGGCATGTATCGCTTCCACGATTCCGTCGTCGACGTCACCAGCATGTTTGCCGAGGCGGAAAACGTCCGCTACACCGATCTGCAGGGATTCGGCGACAACACCCTGGAAGGCGTCAACACGCTGCACCTCAATCCCAACACCTACGGCAACACCGGCATCGGCAGCACCGAAACCTACATCTCGCCCTCGACCATCTACGGTCTCGACCCTGACGACAACGCCGAGCCCGTCACCAATAACTACAGCCTGAGCGTCGCCCAGCAGATGCCGAAGAACTGGATCCTTCAGGCCTCGTACGTCGGCAACAACAGCAACTCCCTCTTCGACAACGGCACCACGCAGACCGTCGTGCTCGACAACATCAACGCCATCCCGGTCGGTTACCTCTTCACTCCGGCCGCGGCTGCCGCCATCGATGCCGAAGCACCCGGCGCCTGCGACGCCACCGGTTGCACGCCTGCCCAGGCCGGAAGCCTCGACGGCATCTACAACTATCCGGGCGACAAAGCCATTCAGGAAGCCCGTCCTTACAACCGCTACAACCAGATTCTGGTTCCGCGGCACAATACCTACGCGAACTACAACGGCCTGCAACTGGAAGCCATCCGGCAGGCGGGCCGCTTCAATTTCAACGTCAACTACACCTTCTCCAAAGCTCTCGGAATTCTCGGCTCCTCCGCCGACTTCAACTGGACCGCGGGCATCGATCCGTTCCATCTGAGCAACAACTACGGTCCCATGAATTTCGACCGCTCGCAGGTGCTGAATCTGAGCTACTCGTACCAGACGGGCCGCTTCACTTCGCAGCGCATGCTCGGTGGGTTCATCAACCAATGGCTGATTTCCGGTATCACCAACTTCCAGAGCGGGCCCAATATGCAGACCGGCGTCAGCGCGTCGCCCGGGTACTACGTGCAGGGCTACATCGGGCAGGGCTCGACCGGCTACGGCGTCAGCAACACGACCATCCTCGGCACGCCCGACGTCAACCTGCAGCCGGCGCTCACCTGCAACCCGCGCTCCGGCCGCACGGCGCACCAGTACCTCAATCCCAACTGCTTCCAGCTGCCCGCCACCGGCAACAACGGTCTCTACATCGAGCCTTACGCGCACGGGCCGGCCTTCTTCAACTCCGATCTGTCGCTCGAAAAGGGATTCTCCTTCGACGGCGATCAGAGTCTGCGCCTGCGCATCGCCGGCTTCAACGTCCTCAATCACCCGCTCAACAGTTTCGGTACCGGCTACGCTTCGCAGACCACGCTCCTGCTCAGCAACACCGCGGCGGGCGCTACTCCTCCGTCGGCCACCTACAGTCCCACCGAGGACTTCGGCTCAGCCCCGCAGAAGCTCGGCCGCCGGCTCATGGAGGTCTCCGCGAAGTACACCTTCTAGCGCAATCTTGTGGGGGGCAGAGCTCCGCCCTCCACGCCTCCCTCGAAGCCATCGGTGCATTCAGTTGCGCCAGGAGGATGTGTGCGAAATCGCGCGGGCGTTCTATCCTTTAGGTCGAATCGCTGCAGGGCTCTGTGCCCGACGGCCGCCGCCCGCACAGGCAGTCCACACCCCAAAACCCGTCATCCAGGATTCTCCATGCGCCGCCTTCCTGCTTTTCTTCCGGCTCTTATTCTCCTCGCTTCCCCGGTGTCGCCCCTGCCCGCGCAGTCCACCGCCTTCTTTCAGATGCCCGCTGTAACCGGATTCACCTCTCTCTCCAATGGCATCGACATCCGTGCCGGCGCCGCGCACGAGCAGATCGTCGCGCTCCGTGACGACGTGATCCGCATCCGCGTCAGCCGCTCAGAGAACCTTCCCGAAGATGCGTCCTGGGCCGTCCTGCCCGAAGCGCGGCACAGCAGCGTTTCTGTCACTCCCGCGGTTACAGATACTTCCATCGGCTTCGTAACCAAGACTCTTCGCATCGCAGTCGACCGCGCCACCCTCCAGCTCACCATCACCGATGTCGCCGGCAACGTCGTCCAGCGCGATGCGCTCCCCATCCTTTGGACCGGCGATTCCTTCCGCATCTCCGAAAGCCTGCCCCTCGACGAACATTTCTTCGGCCTCGGCGACAAAACCGGGCCGCTCGACCGTCGCAACGAAGCCTTCACGCTTTGGAACACCGACTCCTATCGTTTTCAGGAGTCCACCGATCCCATCTACAAGTCCATCCCCTTCTTTATGACTTTCGAAGCCGGCCGCGCTTCAGGCGTTCTGCTCGACAATACCTGGCGCAGCAGCTTCGACTTTGGCAAGGAAGCCCGCGACCGCTACTCCTTCGGCGCGGAAAACGGTCCCATCGACTATTACGTCTTCTACGGTCCCTCGCCGAAGCAGGTCGTGAAAACTTACGCATGGCTCACCGGCACGCCGCCGCTGCCGCCGCTCTGGTCGCTCGGCTATCAGCAGTCGCGCTACAGCTACTTCCCGCAATCGCAGGTCCTTGATGTCGCCGCGCATCTGCGCGCCGACCGCATCCCCGCCGACGCCATCTATCTCGACATCGACTACCAGGACCACAACCGCCCCTTCACCGTGAACACGGCGGCCTTTCCTGACTTCGACGGCATGATCGCGAAGCTCAAAGCGGAAAACTTCCATGTCGTCGCGATCACCGATCTCCATATCGCCAATTACCCCGGCCACGGCTACGCCCCCTACGACAGCGGCATGGCCGGCGATCATTTCGTGAAGAACCCCGACGGCTCCGTCTATACAGGCGTGGTCTGGCCCGGCCCTGCCGTCTTCCCCGACTTCACGCAGCAGAAGACCCGCGCCTGGTGGGGCACCCTCTACACGCACTTCTACTCGCTCAACATTGCCGGCTTCTGGAACGACATGAATGAGCCGTCCATCTTCAACGTGCCGACCGGAACCATGCCGCTCGACGTTGTCCATCGCATCGACGAGCCGGGCTTCGCCGCGCGCACCGCCACTCACGCTGAGATTCACAACGTCTTCGGCATGGAAAATTCCCGCGCCACCTTCGACGGTCTCCTCACCCTCAAGCCCGACCAGCGTCCCTTCGTCCTCACCCGCGCCACCTACGCCGGAGGCCAGCGCTACGCCGCTACGTGGACGGGCGACAACAGCAGCTCGTGGAACCATCTCCGCATGACTACCCCCATGCTCGAGAATCTCGGCCTCAGCGGTTTCTCTTTCGCCGGCGCCGATGTCGGCGGATATGCAGGCTCGCCAACCGCCGATCTCCTCACCAAATGGTTCGAGATTGCCGCCTTCCAGCCCATCGATCGCGATCACACGGAGAAGGGCACAGCCATGCAGGAGCCATGGGTCAGCGGCCCCGCGCAGGAGGACATTCGCCGCCGCTTCATCGAGACGCGCTACCGGCTCATGCCCTACCTCTATACAGTTGCGGAGGAATCCTCACGCACCGGCTTGCCGATCGAGCGTCCGCTCTTCCTCGAGTTTCCCAACGCTACCCCCGACCGTCACCCCATCGATCTCGATCTCGGCGCCCAGGCCGAATTCCTCTTTGGTCCCGATCTCCTCGTCGCCCCGCAAACCTGGCCCGACGAAACCAATACCTACGACATCGAATTCCCCTCCGCCGTTTGGTACGACTTCTGGACCGGCACGAAGATTGCTCACCCGGTCGCGGCCGCTGATCCGTCTGGCGATTCGCCGCTCGCGAACCCGCTCGACGGAGTTCCGGTCTCAGTCACCGTCCATCCCCAGCTCCACGCCCTCCCGGTCTACGTGCGCGGCGGATCCATTCTGCCCATGCAGCCGCTTGTCGAGAGCACGAATGAAGTGCCGCAGGGCCCGCTCACGCTCCGCGTCTATCCCGGCGCGCCCGGCGATCCCTGCGAAGGCAGCCTCTATCTCGACGACGGCAGGTCCTTCGCCTATCGCCACGGCGATTCTCTGCGCGTCGCCTTCACTTGCTCCGTGGCCAACGGTCATCTGCGGATTCACATTGGCGCGCATCAGGGCTCTTACGCTGCCTGGTGGCATCAGATTCGCGTGGAGGCTTACGGATTTGCCGCAACGACGGCGCAACTCGCCGGATCCGCCGAGGCGGTCCCGCTCGAACGCACCAGCAACGCCGTCGCCTTCACCGTTCCCGATGATGGCCATGGACTCGACATCGATGTGCGCTAGCTGAAATCCGCAGCCTGAGCCTGTACTCTGCTCTTTGACCCCCGACGTCCTCATCCTCGGCGCCGGCGCTGCCGGTCTCATGGCCGCCATCGAGGCGGGGAAGCGCGGCCGCCGCGTTGTCGTTCTCGAACGCGCCGATCGGCCCGGCAAAAAGATCCTCATCTCCGGAGGAGGCCGCTGTAATTTCACGAATCTCCACGCCGGCCCCGCCAATTTCCTCTCGGCGAATCCCCACTTTGCCAAATCCGCCCTCGCCCGCTACACGCCGGCCGACTTCATTGCGCTCGTCGAGCGCCACAGTATCCGCTACCACGAGAAGACCCTGGGCCAGCTCTTCTGCGACGGCTCCGCGCAGCAAATTGTCGATCTGCTTCTTGCCGAATCCGAGCAGGCCGGCGTTCGCCTCATCCTGAACGCCGACATTCGTAACATCCACTGTGACGATCCCGCCGCTTCGGCCGCGCCCGGCAAATTCACGGTCGCAACGCAGTCCACAACGTTTTCCGCGGAAAAGCTCATCGTCGCCACGGGCGGCCTGTCGATCCCCAAAATGGGCGCGACCGCCTTCGGCTACGACCTCGCCCGCCAGTTCTCCATCCCCATCGTTGACCCGTATCCCGCGCTCGTTCCGTTCACGCTCGCCGGACCCGAGCATCAGCACTTCGCCGATCTCAGCGGCGTCTCCGCGCCGGTCACCGTTTCCTGTGGCCGCCGCACCTTCCGCGAGAAGATGCTCTTCACCCATCGCGGACTCAGCGGCCCGGCCATTCTGCAGATCTCCTCGTACTGGCGACCCGGCGAGTCGATTGCGATCGACTGGGCTCCCGGCAGCGATCTCCTCGCCCCGCTGTTCCAGTCGAGCGCGGGGCGCGACCTTACCGCCGTCCGCGCCGCGCTGCGTGTCCATCTGCCTGCGCGCCTTGCCGATCGTCTTCTCGACGTGGCGCCGCCGGCCGCATTCACCAACCATGCCCTTGCCGAATACGAGCGTCGCCTGCACGCGTGGCCGTTCCATCCCTCCGGCACCGAGGGCTTCGAGAAGGCCGAAGTGACCGCCGGCGGCGTCAGCACCGGCGCGCTTTCGGCCCAAACCATGGAGTGCCGATTGGTCCCGGGCCTCTACTTCATCGGAGAAGTCGTCGACGTCACCGGCCATCTCGGCGGATTCAACTTCCAGTGGGCCTGGGCCTCCGGCGCCGCTGCCGGTCGCGCCGTCTAGTCCCGCTCCCAGGTTCGCCGATCCTTAGCGATCCTCGATGGGGCAGTCGCCTGCGAAACCAGACCGAGTTCCTCAACGGTCGAAGTGGAATCTGCTCCCCGCAGCAGTCCGGAGCCGGCCGATGAGGAATACGCCCTGCAGACGCCCCGGTCCCCGGATCGCCAGCACCTGATCGCCAGCCCCTGATCGCTCGTTCCTCGGGATACACTGTTTCCGTCCCCGAGGCCCGTTATGCCTGCTTCCATCATTGGAACGCCCACCACTCGTGTCGACGGCCCGCACAAAGTCAGCGGCGCAGCGTCATACTCCGCCGATTTTCATTTCCCTGGGCTCGTCCACCTCGTTCCGGTCCAGAGCTCGATTGCCAAAGGCAGGATCGTTCGCGTCGACGCCTCCCGTGCGCTCGCCATGCCCGGCGTCATCCGCGTCTACTATCACGGACACGCGCCCACGCTCTATCGTCCGGTGCCTAACGATAACGACGCCACCGTCGACGAGACACGTCCCGTCTTCGAGGACAACACCATCCACTACGCCGGACAATATGTAGCTGCTGTGGTGGCAGAAACGTTCGAGCAGGCCACGGCTGCGGCTGCCGCCGTTGATGTTGAATGGGCCCCGGAGACTCCCAATGTCGCCCCTGATCTCGGCGACAGCTGGAAAGACCTCAGCAAGGAGAACGATCGCGGGGACGCGGAAAAGGCGTTCGCTTCCGCGCCCGTTCAGGTGGACCAGACTTACGTCACGCCGACGGAGACGCACAATCCCATCGAACTCCACGCATCCGTGGCCGTGTGGGATGGCACAAACTTCACGCTTTACGAGACCACGCAGTCGCTGCTCAACCACCAGGCCGTGATGGCGCAGTTCCTCGGCGTGCCGCGTGAGAACGTTCGCATCGTGATGAAGTATCTCGGTTCGGGATTCGGCGGCAAACTCTGGCCGTGGTCGCATGCGCCCATTGCCGCCGCCGCGGCCCGCGACCTGAATCGCCCCGTCAAAGCCGTGGTCACGCGGCGCGCCATGTTTTCCAACGTGGGCCATCGCCCGCGCACGCAGCAGCGCATCCGGCTCGGCGCCAATCCCGACGGCCGGCTCGTTTCGCTCATCCACGACTACTCCAACCATACCGCTGAAATCAGCGACTACAGCGAGGGCTGCGGCGAGGCCACAACCTATCTCTATTCGACGGCCAATCTGCTTTTGCGCGCCGCCAGGGCGAAGCGCAACGTAGGCCCGCCTACAGCAATGCGCGGCCCCGGCGCAGTGCCCGGTCTCTACGCGCTCGAGTCCGCGATGGACGAGCTGGCGCTCAAACTCAATATGGATCCCGTCGCGCTCCGTCTCCTCAACGAGCCCGAGAAAGACGAAAGCAACGGTAAGCCATTCTCCTCACGCCATCTGCGCGAGTGCCTCAATACCGGCGCTGAGCGATTCGGGTGGTCGAAGCGCAATCCTGCCGTCGGCTCGATGCGCCGCGACAACAAGATCCTCGGATGGGGCACTGCCTGCGCGTCATGGGGAGCTTTCCGGATGTCGTGCAGCGCCTCGGTTGCGCTCAACCACGACGGCACTGCGCGCATCAGCTGTGCCACCCAGGACATTGGCACTGGCACCTACACCATTTTTGCGCAGGCCGTCAGCGATCAGACCGGCATTCCTGTCTCGAACATCGAAGTCGTGCTCGGCGATACGGCTCTTCCTGTCGGTCCGCTCTCCGGCGGTTCGTGGGTAACCGCATCGGTGCTGCCCGCCATCGTTGATGCCTGCAAGGCTGCGATCGCGCAGCTGATCAGCATCGCCCTGACCACACCCGATTTTTCCGACGAGGAAGCGAAGGACCTCGAGTACTCCCAGGGTGCAGTCCACTTCAAAGATGATCCCGACAAAAAGCCTGTCCCCTTCGACCGCATCCTCCGCGCCGCCAACATTCACGCTGCTGTCGGACACGGCAAGTCGATCAGTTCCTTCGAGGATCCCGAATCGCAGAAGTACTCGCAGCACTCCTTCGGCGCGCACTTTGTCGAGGTCGAATGGGACCCCGGCATCGCGCATCTCCGCGTGAGCCGTGTCGTCTCCGTGATGGACGTGGGCCGCGTCATCAATCCGCGCCCCGCGCGCAACCAGGTGGCCGGCGCCGTCGTCATGGGCATCGGCATGGCCCTCTTCGAGCACACGTTCTACGATGAGCGCACCGGCGCCCCCGTCAACAGCAACCTCGCTGACTACATTGTTTCGACGTGCGCCGACGTGCCCGACATCGACGTAACCTTCCTTGACTATCCCGACCTCACGCTGAACCAGTACGGCGCGCGCGGTTGCGGCGAAATCGGATTGGCGGGCGTTGCCGCTGCCATCACCGCGGCCGTGCATCATGCTACCGGCGTCCGGGTTCGCGAGCTTCCCGTCCGTGTCGAAGATTTGCTTTCGGCTTAGCTGTCGTTACGGTTGCGCCGCCTGAATCACCGCTTCAAACGCCGGCTTCGGCTGTCCTTCCCGATCGAAGAGCAGAGGATAATCCGTCCGCCCGCGCACCGGCCAGTCGTTCTTCCACGAGTCGCCGTCGGTCACGCCCCACAGAGTCACGCGGCTGATCGCTTCCTTGTGCGCCACAAACACCCGGAACAAATCCGCATACCGCGCCGCCAGTTGTTTCTGCGCGTCGTCCGGCAATCCATTCGGCCACGGATTCAGTTTCGGATCCGCCGCGGCATGCGCCGATACATCCGCCGTCATGTGCCCGAAGGCCGATGGCAGCACGTCGACGTCCAGCTCTGAAATCGCGACTTTCATACCGAGCTTCGCAAACGCGTCAATCGCCGCGCCTTCCTGCTCCGC
>DATJTG010000176.1:0-3884 GCA_035503555.1 Acidobacteriaceae bacterium
GACTCGCAGGAGATTTGCTTTATCCCCGGCGGCGACTACAAGGCGTTCATCAGCGCCTATCTCGGCGAGCAGGGCGAGGAGATTCCCAATACCGCGGGCGAACTCGTCTCGACTTCCGGCGACGTGATCGGCCGCCACGCCGGCATCCACAACTTCACCATCGGCCAGCGCAAGGGGCTGGGCGTCTCATCGCCCGACCCGCTCTATGTCATCCAGATCGACCACGCCTCGCACCAGGTCACGGTCGGCGCCGATGCCGAGGCGACCACGCGCACGCTGCGCGCCCGCGAGCTGAACTGGATTGCCATTCCCGCGCTCGTGGGCGAAATGCGCGTCCGCGCGAAGATTCGCCACCGCCACGAGCCCGCCTGGGCCACGATCCGCGCGTCCGGCGAAGACGAAGTCGAAGCCGTCTTCGACGAGCCGCAGCGCGCCGTCACCCCCGGCCAGGCTGCCGTCTTCTACGACGGCGACGAAGTCGTCGGCGGCGGCTGGATCGTGTAAAGGCGGAGGCGCGGCAATTTAGACCAGCGTCCACAGCTCAGGTCCCGCGAATCCAGTGGTCTTTGGCCCCTCGCCCTCACTTCACCTCATCCACCAGATCGCGCAGCGGCTTCAGCACCGTGAACTCCGTCAGCGCGATGGGCCGCTCCGCGTCATCCAGAATCGCCTGCTTCCGCGCCTTCCATCCCGGCGGCGCCGGGGTGCCCGACGACAGATACGCGACCGCTTCGGTGCCCAGCGCCCCCAAATCCGCCAGTTGCTGCGCGCGCGGCAGCGCTTCGGCCAGCAGCGGCGATCCGGACATCAGTCCCACGATTTCCGGCTGATCGCTCGTCCACGTCCGGAACATCGACAGCAACGTCGTTTGTTCCTCCGGATGGGCGGCCGGATCCTGCAGGTAATCGCTGACCATATCGCCGAACGCGTGGCGCGAAGGCGGATCGGGCGGCAGTGCATCGACGAGATGATCCAGCGGCGACAGCGTAGTCACGCCGTGCGCCTCCGACCAGTCCGACCGGCCATCGAAATTCACCGGCTCCAGCACCGCAGCCAGCGGACGCAGCGCGTCGATCTGCTCGGTGCCGGCCAGCGCGCGCAGGCTCGCGTCTTCCTGCGAGATCTGCGTCAGTCCCAGCCCCTCGAGCCGCAGCGATTCCACCCACAACCGCCGGTACATGTCGTCGGTGTTGTTCACCGACTGCGGCGACCACAGCCGCTCCGCGATCGCCGCCGTGCGCGGCCAGATGCGCGAGTCGATTGTCTGCGGCCCGACGTACTCGCTCCACATGCAAGCCTCGCCGCCCAGAATGCGCGCCGCCTGCTCCGGCGTCAGATCGTTCTTCGCCGGGATCGGATCCACGCGGTAGTGCGCCGCCGCTGGTTCCATGTGGTCCAGATAGTAGCCTGCGGAAAGAATCCCGCTGTAGCCCTGCTTCGCGCCCGCGGCCAGCGAATCGAATCCGCGCCACGACTGCACCATCACATCCTTCGGCAGATCCGGCGTCAGAATTTCATCCCACCCGATCATCTTCTTGTGGTGCTTCGTCAGGATCGCCAGCAGCTTCTGGTTGAAGTAGTTTTGCAGCCCGGCCGTGCCTTTCAGGTTGTGCGCTTTGGCGAAAGCCTGAATCTCAGGATTCTTCTTCCACTCCACGCCGTTGTTTTCGTCGCCGCCGATATGCAGGTAAGCGTCGGGGAAGATGTCGGCCATCTCGCCGATGAACTTATCGAGGAAGACGTAGGTGCTCTCGCGCGTCGGATCCATCACCGGATCGAACACGCCGAAGTGGCGCTCGATCGAAAACGGTCCCCTGGCGCTGGCGAGGTCGGGATAGCCCACCACCCAGGACGTGCTGTGCCCCGGCATGTCGAATTCCGGCACCACCCGGATCCCGAGGCTGCGCGCGTACTCGACGACTTCGCGCGCCTCATCCTGCGTGTAGTACATCCCGTCCGAGCCGTCTTCCGTCAGCTTCGGATAGATCTTGCTCTCCATGCGAAATCCCTGGTCGTCGCTCAGGTGCCAGTGGAAGACGTTCATCTTCACCGCGGCCATCGCGTCGAGCGTCCGCTCGATCACGCCCACCGGCTCGAAGTGCCGCGAGCAGTCGATCATCAGGCCCCGCCACCGGAAGCGCGGCGAATCCTGAATCGATACAGCCGGCAGCCACCACGACTGACCGTCGGACTGGATCAGCTGCAGCACCGTCTCGAGTCCGCGCATCGCGCCCACCACCGTGGCCGCGTGCAGATGCGCCGATTGCGGCGTGATCTCCAGCGAATACGACTCGTCTTCGTCCACGCTCTGGACCGCTTCGCCTGCGCCATCGACAGAGACGACCAGCCTGCCCTGCGCCGCCGCAGGAATCAGAATCCCGGTCTGCTCCGACATGCGGCGCGCGGCCCAGGCCACCGCGGCCTCCAGCCGCTCATTGCTGAACTTGTCGATCGTGAATGCGAATCCCCGTGCCACGGGCAATTCTCCGCCGTGAGCCGTCAGCTGCGCGGGCTGCGGCATGAGGGTATTCACAAATCCCTGCGGCGCCGCTGCTGGCTGCGCCATCGCGCCTGTCGTCATCATCGCTGCCATTGCTATCGCCGCCTGCGCCATTCGTCTTGCTTTCACGACCGATGCTCTCCTTCCGCGAACCCGCGTCCAGCTTACGCAAATGCTGGAATCGTTGCCACTCGCCGGCCGTGTGCGCGGCTCTGTCACCTTCGCCATGCTCGATCTGATACCTTGTGCTTTCATCGTCCCAGGAGAAAAGCTTTCATGCGGATTCGCTTCGCCAGTCTTGCTCTCGCCGCCTCGCTCGCCACGCCATCGGTCTTTGCGCAGAGCGCGCCCGCCTGGACGCCGCCGGACGCGGCGACGAAAGATCTGGCGCTCGGCATTTATCAGCAGCTCATCGACATCAACACAACAGATTCCGTCGGCAGCGTCACGGCCGCCTCAAAAGCCATGCAGCAGCGTTTTCTCGCCGCCGGCTGGCCGGCCGCGGACCTCTATCTGGGCGGACCGAACGACCGCAAGCAGAACCTCGTCGTTCGCTATCGCGGCACGGGCGCGCATCCCCCCATCCTTTTCATTGGCCACCTCGACGTAGTGGAGGCGCGCCGCTCCGATTGGAGCACCGATCCGTTTCACTTCCTCGAGAAAGACGGCTACTGGTACGGCCGCGGCACGCAGGACATGAAGGACTGCGACGCGATTCTGGTCACCACGTTCCTGCGCCTGCGCAAATCCGGATTCAAGCCCGACCGCGACCTCATCCTCGCGCTCACCGCCGATGAGGAATTCGGCAGCTCCAACGGCGTCGACTGGCTGCTGAAGAATCACCCCGGCCTGGTGAAGGCCGCTTACGCCTTCAATCCCGACGGTGGCGGCGTGGAGCTCGACGACCAGGGCAAGCCCGTCGATGCCGAAGTCGACGCGTCCGAGAAGCTGTACGCGGACTACCAGCTCATCACCACGAATCCCGGCGGCCACAGCTCGCTGCCCGTGCCCGACAACGCCATCTACCATCTGGTCGACGCGCTGCAGCGGCTCCAGAATTACACCTTCCCCTTCGAGCTGAACGCCATCACACGCGCCTACTTCGAAAAGCTCAGCACCCTCGAGCAGGGTCAGAATGCTGTGGACATGAAGGCCATGCTGGCCACGCCGCCCGATCAGGCGGCCATCGCGCGCATCTCCGACCAGCGCGAGTGGAACGCCGCCCTGCGCACCACCTGCGTCGCTACGCGCCTCCTTGCCGGACACGCCAACAACGCGCTCCCCGGGATGGCCCAGGCCAACGTCAACTGCCGCATCCTGCCCGGGCACTCGCGCGAAGAAGTCCGCCAGGACCTCATCCGCGTCGTCGCCGATCCGAAGATCA
>DATJTG010000177.1:0-39494 GCA_035503555.1 Acidobacteriaceae bacterium
CAGATAGATCGTCGCGCTGGGAGCCATTGCATGGGCGTACTCGATGTCCAGCGACTCCTCCATCTCCCAGCCACCAGTCGTGTCAACGGTCGGCTCAATGCCGTCCTCATATACCACCTGGAGTTGAGAAGGATTGAACGATATCCCAAACTGAGAGGAGAAATATGCCAGATCGGGACCGGCGAACGGGTCATCGTAGGCGTCCACGATAGCAATTGCCTTGCTTCCTCCCACCGGAGACGCGGTTACTGTATTCGGGTTGCAGCCTGCCGTAGTAGCGTTTAGGGCATAGATGCAGCCCAGAGATGCCGGAGTCTCATACGCGTACCCCGAGTACGGCGGTGTCGGCGTGTAGTACGGCCCCGGAGGCACTTCCTGGTCCGCCTTCCAACCCGCGGGCACGAAGATCTCGATGTCGGTCTGCATGATTCTGGTTTTGTTTGTCGTGCCCTGTGCCACCGGCGGAACACTCGACTGAGGAACGATGATCCGTCCTGGAGCCGCTTTGGCGATCGGGGGTGCAACGGTGGGGGCGTTGTTGGAAATTATGGTACCCGGAGGCAGAATACCCTCCGTTTTTGTCTCGACGTTCTGTGCGCGTGCGATTCCCAGCGAACACACCGTGAACGAGAGAGCCAGACCCGCGGTCAGGCAATGTCTCTTCATGATTCGCTCCGTGAAGCCCCGAAAGTTCGGGTGTTCGCAGACTGTATTCCGCAAGCTTCAGGAAACGCAAGACAATAATGCGTAAAAAGGGGGCGCAGGCCCGAATGCCTGCGCCCCTGATTGTGGCGGGGAAAACGTACTTTGTCCCGCAGTTAACTCATTGCCTAATGACCGAATCCCACACTCGCGTTATCGGCCTGTCGGGTTCTCCGTGGAGGGCCCCGCGGTGCTGCCCGTCGTGGTCGGCGCCTGGTTGGGCGCGCCTGTATTGCTCAGCAGCTGAATCTCCACGCGACGGTTTTTCGCGCGGCCCGCTGAGGTGTTATCCGGTGCAACCTGCACATCCTTGCCCAGACCCACCAGGTAGAACTTGTGAGCCGGCACGTTGTACTTCGACGCCAGGTACTGCACCACAGCCATCGCACGCCGATCGCTCAGCCCGTAGTTGTATTCCTTCGATCCCACGTTGTCTGTGCCGCCGGTGACTTCAAGAATGAAGCTCTTCGCATTGGCCAGCTGCCCGCCGAATTGATCGAGCTGGTCTTTGTCGTCTTTTGTCAGCACCGACTTGTTGAAGCCGAACGTCACCGAAACGTCCGCCACCTGCTGATAGTTGTCGAGATTGGCAACCACGCCCGCAAGAGAATCGGCGCGATTCACGGCATCCTGCCCGGACTGCTGCGCCTGATTCGCGGCCTGCTGTGCGTTCTGCGCCGACTGCTGCGCCTGGTTGGCCGAATTCTGCGCCTGCTGGATGCCCGCCTGAGCCCGCTGGTCCGTATCCTGAATGGCCCGGTTGTTCGCCGCGGTCGCGTCGTCCAGTTCGTTCGTCTTCTGCACGACCGGTTCGGTCTGGCTGCGAACGTAGTTCTTCGATGTGCAGCCCGTCGTCAGGGCCAGGGCGAGAACCGTGAGGGCGGATGCGGCTGCGTAACCTGAAATGCGCGTCATGGGGTCAGCTCCGTCTTTTGTCGTCTGTGTATTTGGGGTCGTCTGCTGCCAGTTTTGGCGCCGTCAGCCTTCCCCTTCTCATCCACAAACATTGCACCTGCCGGACCAATTGTCGCTCTACAGGATAATATATTGATTCATAATCACTTACACTAAACAAGAGATGCGCTCTTCCTTTGTGCCGCCTCCGCATCCAGGTAGTTTTTACGCGATTTTGAGCCGTGCACGCACCCAAATCATCCGTGACCATCTGTGACTTTGGGTCCAAAAGAACCCAATCCTTCCCTGCGCCACCCCATGAGAGGCTGAGCTCTGCAGGTCAGTGCGCGCTCCATCCAACGTTGCGCCAACCGGCCAGTGCGACGATCAGCATCCCCAGCAGGACGACCTCTACCAGCGCCACGCAGGCCGGCCAGCGGCCGATGTTCCAGAGATAGCTGGGCGCCACGCCGGCGATCGTCCCGCCCACGTAGTAGGAGGAAAGATACAAGCCCGCGGCCGACACGCGACCTCCGGCAGGCGCCGCCATGCGCAGGAAGCTCGTCGCCGTCGACTGCGCGATGAAGACACCCGTGCAGACCAGCCCCAGCCCCAACAGCACCACAATCCACAGCGTATGGCTTAGCGTCGCGACCTCGCCCACAGCGCAGATGGCGATCGCCACAGCCATGCCTTTGCGCATGCCGATGCGCGTAACCAGGAAGCCTCCAAATGGAGTGACCACGAGGCCAACAAGGTAGATCGCGAACAGATAGCTGAGTGCGACGGTCGAAAGATGGAAGGGAGCGTCTGCCAGATAGAACGTGCTATAGGTAAACGTCGCTACCAGGGTGAAGAGCGTGCCAAAGCCAACGCCAAACGTCGCCAGCAGCCGCGGATTACGAATATGGCGCAGCGCGGTCCACACGGCGGCCATTCCCCCGGGCTCCGGTCCGCCTTCTTCGTGCGCGGAGCGCGGCCGCTTGCGCCCATGCGGAAGCCAGCGGGCGATCACTCCCGCGCCGACGAGTGTGAGGACGCCCATCAGAACGAAGCTCCACCGCCAGCCATAGCGATCCGCCACGAGGCCACTCAGAAAGCGCCCGGAGAATCCACCCAGCGCGGTCGCGCTCACGTACAGGCTCATCACCAGCGCGATCGACTCGCGCTGCCACTCTTCGCCGATGTAGGTAATGACCGTCGCGAAGATTCCTGGCAGCGCGATTCCCTGGAGAAACCGCCAGAAGATCAAAGCGTGCAGCCCGGGCGACGTGGCAGCCAGCAGCGTGGGAATTGCGGACGCAATGGCCGAGGCAACGATCACGCGCCTCCGGCTGAGCCGCTCGGTCAACGCCCCGAAGATGGGCGCAGCCAGCGCCACGCCCAGCGTCGATGCGCTCACCGTGAGACCAACGGCGGCCTTCGACGCATGGAGCACCTGCGTCAGCATGGGTAGCAAAGGCTGCGTGCTGTAGAGAGTCAGAAAGGCAAAGACTCCGCACAGCACCACAGCGGCAACGGCACGCATCGGCTTCAGTCCGCTGTGCAGGGCTGGGCCCGTTTCCTCAGACACCAGCGAAGCGGCGGGAAGCGTAACCGCGGGGTTGGCAGCAGCGACAGCCGGCGACGGAGGCAGAGAGTCCACTCCCCAGACTACCCAGGCGCCCCGCCAAAACCCGAATTCCGTCCTTCGCAATGCCCCTCACCCGCGTCGCTGGGAGAAACCGGCATCGGCCCGGTATAAAGGAAGAACAGGCATGCCCCAGCCCGCAGCCGCGTTTCTCTCTCGCGACTTTTTTCGCTACCAGTGCGCCCGCGTCGGCGTCATCGTCGGCGCCGAGGCTCAGGCGCTCGCCGTTGCGTGGCAGGTCTACCAGATCACCCACAAGGCGATCGATCTGGGATACACCGGCCTGATCCTTTTCCTGCCCGGACTGCTCTTTATCCTGCCCGCCGGCCACGCCGCCGACCGCTTCGACCGGCGCCATGTGATCCTCATTTGCTATTCCCTGCAGGCCTTATGCTCGCTGGCGCTGTTCGCCTTTGCGTGGACCGGCATCCACCAGGTCTGGCCCATCTTTGTCACGCTCTTTGTGGTTGGCACGGGACGCGCATTCTCCGGCCCGGCGAGTTCGGCGCTGATTCCACACCTCGTGCCGGCGGAGCACTTCGTCAACGCCATCACCTGGGGCGCCACCATCTTCCAGATCGCCAACATCGTCGGACCCGCGCTGGGCGGCGTGCTCTTCACCCTGCCGTTGCACTCGCGCCTGCACGGTGCGGCGATCGTCTACGCTTTCGCATTCTTCAGCATCCTGTGGTTTCTCTATCTGGTCGGGTCGCTGCACGTGCGCCCGGGCCGCATGGAGCATCGCGCCGTCTCGCGCGAGGTCCTGCTGGCAGGATTTCGCTACGTCGCCCGCACCCAGGTCCTGCTCGGTTCCATCTCGCTCGATCTCTTTGCCGTTCTGCTCGGCGGGGCCGTCGCCCTGATGCCGATCTTCGCGCAGGATATTCTGCACACCGGGCCGCGCGGTCTGGGCATGCTGCGCGCCGCACCCGCTCTGGGCGCTCTGGCCGTTTCTCTGGGGCTGATGCTGCGGCCCATTCGCGGCCGCGCCGGCGTGCTCATGCTCGTCTGCGTGGCGATCTTCGGAGCAGCGACCATCCTGTTCGGCGTCTCGCGCAGCCTACCCGTCTCCCTCGGCGCGCTCTTCATCGTCGGCGCATCCGACATGGTTTCCGTGGTCATCCGCGCCTCCGTGTTGCAACTCGCCACGCCGGCCGAAATGCGGGGACGCGTCAGCGCGGTGAACTCCCTCTTCGTCGGAGCTTCGAACGAGTTGGGAGAGTTCGAAAGCGGTCTCACCGCGCAGTGGTGGGGTGCGGTGCGCGCCGTGATTTACGGAGGCATCGGATCTCTCGTGGTCACCGGCCTGTGGAGCGTCTTCTTCCCCAGCCTCCGCCGCGCCGATGCGCTCACGCCCGAAGCCCTGCTGAAAGCTGAGGCCGACGCCAACAACCGCGAAGTCCAGCGGCTATAATTTCCCTAATGGATTCTTGCGTTTCCGGTTCCACCGGTTCACTTCCCGCGACGGCCGCCTGCTGCGTTTCTCACCTGCCCGCCGCTTGCCCCCATGCCTGAAGTTCTGGTCACAGGCGGTTCCGGTTTTTTCGGCGGCATTCTCAAGCGGCAGCTGCTGGATCGCGGCTTCTCCGTCACGAATCTCGACCTGGTGCGCGACCCCGATCAGCATCCCGCGCTCACCAGTGTCCGCGGCGATCTCCGCGATCCTGCCCTGCTCGACTCGATCTTCGCGTCCCACCGCTTTGCCGGCGTCTTTCACATCGCGGCCATGCTCGCTCACGGTGGGGTGAGCAAAGACCTTCTCTGGACCTCGAACGTCGATGGCACCCGCAACCTGGCCGAAGCGGCCCGCAAGCATGGCGTCCGCAAGCTCGTCTTCACCTCATCCAATTGCCTCTGGGGACACAATCTCGGCCATCCGGTGCGCGAAGACGATCCGCCCGCTCCCGTCGAGCTGTACGGCGAATCGAAGCTGGCCGGAGAAAAGGTTCTGGCCGAATACAGCAGCGACCTCGACGTGGTAACGCTGCGCTGCCCCACCATCATCAGCAGCGGCCGTCTCGGCCTGCTTGCCATCCTGTTTGAATTCATCCAGGAAGGCCGCACCGTCTGGGTGGTCGGTGATGGATCGAATCGCTACCAGTTCATCTACGCCCTCGATCTGGCCCACGCGTGCATCCTCGCGCTCGATTACAGCGGGTCCGATCTCTTTCACATCGGCTCCGACAACGTGCAGTCGCTGCGCGAAGTCTACGAAACCGTGATCCGTAAGGCGGGCACGCGTTCCCGCGTGCGATCCCTGCCGAAAGGCCCCACGCTCGCGGCCATGCGCCTCGCCCACAACCTGCACCTTTCCGAGCTGGGACCCTATCACTACCGCATGATCGCGGAAGATTTCCTCTTCGACACCACAAAGATCAGGGAGCGCCTCGGCTGGCAGCCAACTCTCTCCAACGCTGACATGCTGAGCGAGGCCTACGAGTACTACGCGCGCAGCCGCAGGGAAATTGAGTCACGCCAGGACGTCTCCGCGCACAATCGCGCCGCCTCCATGGGAATCATCCGGCTGCTGAAGTGGCTCTCATGAGCGTGGAAGACTCGCGCGCCGATTCGCGCGCGCTCCCGCAATTTCCCTGGACCATCTTCTGGACCGCGCTCGCAATCCGCATCGCCGCGATGACCCTTGGGCATTTCTACCGCATTGCGCCCTTCGAGGATCACTTCAAGTTTGGCTGGGAGATGGGCCGCATCGCGCGATCTCTAGCCATCGGCCACGGCTACGCCAATCCCTTCGACCACCCCAGCGGACCGACCGCCTGGGTCACTCCGCTCTACCCGCTGATCCTCGCCGGCGTCTTCAGGATCTTCGGCGTTTACACCGCGCTCTCGGCGTGGGTCATCCTCGCCTTCAACTGCGTATGTTCGGCGCTGACCGCGTGGACGACCTGGGAGATCACCTCCCGCTGCTTCAATCGCCGCGTTGCTCTCTGGTCGGCGTGGATTTGGGCCCTCTATCCCGCGGCCATGCAGTTTGCCGTCAAGTGGATCTGGGAAATCTCCCTGACCACGTTCCTCTTCTCCTGCATTCTGGTGCTCGCGCTGCGCATGAGGAACGTCGGCGGCCCGGCCGATCCCGATCCCGCCACCACCCGCCGCTGGGCGCTCTTTGGACTGATCGGGGGGCTCATCACCCTCAGCAGCGCCTCCATCGCGATCTTCCTGCCCTTCTGCGGCATCTGGATTCTGCGCGGAGCGGGCTCGCTGCGCCGCCAGATTCCGCGCGTAGCCCTGGCCGCAGCTCTGTGCGTCGCGTGCATCGTCCCCTGGATCGTGCGCAACGCTTACGCCTTCCACGCCTTCGTCCCCATGCGCACCAACTTCGGCGCGGAGTTCTGGATGGGCAACAATCCCAACCTCCAGGGCATGGTGATCGGATCGCCGGTGGCGCTGGAGAGCCAGGAAGCTCTGCTCGATCGCATGGGCGAGCTGGCGTATTCCAAATCGCGCGGACGCCTGGCCATCGCTGAAATCCGCGCGGATCGGCCGGAATTCCTGCGCCTAACCCTGCGCCGCTTTTATTTCTTCTGGGCCGACGTGCCGCACGCTTCGCTCAAGGGCAAGGGCTGGACGGAATATGTGCGCGGCCTGAACTTCCAGTTCACCAGCGTCGTCGGCATCCTCGGTCTGGCGCTCGCCATTCGCCGCAAAATTCCCGGCGCGTGGCTCTTCGCGATGGCGTTTGTGGCAATTCCCTTCGTCTACTACTTCGTCTTCGTCCAGGCGCGATTCCGCCATCCCCTGGAGCCGCTCATCGCCATCCTCGCCGTGTACCTCTTCCAATCGGCGGAAAAGAGCTGGCAGATCCGCTGGCTGCGCCGCTGAGAATCAGTACTCCCGCACATAGGGCACGTACTTCGGCTCCCATACGTTCGCTGCAATCGCGGCGTCGACGTCGTCGTCTCTGAGATCCGACAATCCCTCCGCGATCGCCTCCCGCGCCACCGCTGCGGCAATCACCCGGCTGATCTTCCGTGAATCCGCCATCGGCGGCAGCAGACTCGCCCCGCGGTCCTTCTCCACCGGCGAGAGCTTCGCCAGCGTTTGTGCGGCGGTCATGATCATCGCGTCCGACACGCGCCTGGCCTGCGCCGAGATGATGCCCAGCGCCAGCCCTGGGAACACGTAGGAATTGTTCGTCTGATCGATACAAATGTCGCGGTCGCCGTAGTGCACCGGAGCAAACGGGCTGCCGGTCCCGATCAACGCCTTGCCGTCGGTCCACTGCAGGATGTCCTCGGGCGTCGCCTCCGACTTCGACGTTGGATTCGACAGCGGAAAAACGATCGGCCGCGCCGCGTTCTTCGCCATGGCGCGTACGGCGTCTTCCGTGAACATCCCAGCCTTGCCCGCCACGCCGATCAGCGCCGTGATCTTCGCGTTGCGAACGACCTCTTCGAGGCTGATCCGCCTGGGATCTGCCACCTGCCATCCCGCGACGTCCTGTGCGGGACGCACGTAGTCGATCTGCTCGGGATGAATCGGATCGGCGCCCTCCACCAGCAGTCCCGGGCGTCCCAGCGCATAGATGCGCGCCCGCGCTTCCCTCTCGCTCAGCCCCGATTCCATCAGCGACTTGACCAGCAGATTGGCAATGCCGATGCCGGCGGAGCCAAAGCCGAGAATGGCCACGCGCTGATCCTGAAGCGCCACGCCGGAGGCCTTCATCGCGGCCAGCAGCGTTGCCAGCACCACGGCAGCTGTTCCCTGAATGTCGTCGTTGAAGGTGCACAGGCGGTCGCGATATTTCGCGAGCAACCGCGCCGCATTTGAACCGGCAAAGTCTTCCCACTGCAACAGCACGTGCGGCCAGCGATTCTGCACCGCCGTCACGAAGGTTTCGATAAATTCGTCGTACTCCGGGCCGCGCACGCGCTTGTGCCGCCAGCCGATGTAGATGGGGTTCGCCAGCCGCTCCTCGTTGTCGGTGCCCACATCGAGCAGAACCGGCAGGCAATTGGCGTGGTGAATGCCGCCGAGCGCCGTATACAGCGCCATTTTGCCGATGGGGATGCCCATGCCGCCCGCGCCCTGATCGCCCAGGCCGAGGATGCGCTCACCGTCGCTGACCACGATGCATTTCACGTTGTCGTAGCGCTTGTGCGAAAGAATCCTTTCAATGCGGTCGCGATTGGGGTAGCTCAGAAACAGCCCGCGCGGCTTGCGCCAGATCTCGCTGAAGCGCTGGCATCCTTCGCCCACCGTCGGTGTGTAGACGACCGGCATCATCTCGCGGACATACGATGTGACGAGCGCGTAAAACAGCGTCTCGTTGATGTCCTGCAGATCGCGCATGAAGCTGTACTTCTCGAAAGGCGTCTCGAGCGCGTCGAAGACCTTCTTGCGGCGGGCAATCTGCTCTTCGAGCGTGCCGCAATGCGGAGGCAACAGGCCGTGCAGATCGAAAGCGTCGCGCTCCTCTTCGGTGAAGGCCGTGCCTTTGTTCAGGCGAGGATGATTGAGAAGGGTGAAGCCGTAAAGTTTGGTGCGAAACACCGGCTCGGTCGATGTTTCCAATGTCGCCTGAGACATGGCGCGCCTCCTGTGCCGCAGGTGTCGTCGCCCGACCCATGCCCGGCTCAGGGCGGCGGACACCGGCCTCCCACTATGCTAGCTCTCGCGGTTGTCGATTCCCGCAAATATCCCCTCATCGGCGGTTACGGAAGTCTGCCCGCGCCTGGCGACAAGCAGATAGCGCTCGATTTGCATCGCCTGCTTTACCTGATCGCCCACCCTCTGCAGCACTCCATGTTGGGAAGCGTGCTTGCCAAAGGCCTCCAGCTTACGGTTGCCCAGCGGCCCTAGTTTCAGCGTGAGCGACCAGGGCGTCGTCGCGGCCGATTCAGCCAGCTCCGGCCGGTCTCGCACCGAAATAAACGGCGTGCTTATCTGATAGAGCTTCTGCGGCCACCACGGCGTTCCCTCCGACGGAAACATCTCCGGACGCCCGGCCCAGTGGAAAGCCAACGTCGTCACCGATGAGATGACCGCATGATCGCGATGCAGGTTCACGCCGCCATCGCCGCCAAACGTCAGCACCACGTGAGGGCGCCACTCGCGGATATAGCGTACGGCTGCTCCCACCATGGCCGCCCAATCCTGCTCCGCCAGCGCGCCATCGGGAAAATGCAGCACCTCAAACCGCGTCACGTCGAGGACGGCACAGGCTGCCGCCATTTCCTCGCGCCGCTGCGCGCCCAGTTCCGCATCGCCCGTCACCTCGCCGCGAAAATGCGCGGCCTGGCCGTCAGTGAAGCAGAGAACGCCCGTCTCGGCCCCGGCCTGGTGGGCAAGCATCAGTGCGCCGCCAAAAGCGCCGCTCTCGTCGTCAGGATGTGCGGTTATACAGAGGAGTCGATGGGGCAAATCAGGTTTTCCTCGCCGGCAATGAGTTCCGCCTCGCTCCATGGCAACTCAGCCTGCAGAACGGGCGCAAAGCTCTTTCGATGCAGGAGCGAGGGCCCAAGCTTCCGCAATGCCTCGCGATGTTCCGGCGTCGCGTATCCTTTGTGCGAAGCCAGGCCGTAGCCGGGATACTGCGCGTCCATCTCGCGCATGCGCGCATCGCGCCACACCTTGGCCACCACCGACGCAGCGGCAATCGAGATGCTGATCGAGTCGCCGTAGATGATGCTCGTCTGCCCGTGCGGCAGATCGAGGCGCAGCGCGTCAATCAGCAGGTGATCGGGCTGCGGAAGCAGCCGCAGCACTGCGGCCGTCATCGCCAGGCGCGAAGCCTGATAGATATTCACGCGGTCGATGGTCTCCGCATCGACTTCCTCGATAGCCATGGCGATAGCCCGCGAGCGCACCACAGCGTCGAGGCGAACACGATCTTCTTCGAGCAGTTGTTTGGAGTCGCGGAGGCCGCGAATCCGCGTATCGGCAGGCAGAATCACCGCAGCAGCGACGACCGGACCAAAGAGAGCCCCGCGGCCTACCTCGTCGACCCCGGCAATCAGGGTTGCGCCCTGGGCGCGCGCCAGCTTCTCGTACTTGTTGCCGCACGCGAGCGAGCGCAGCATGCGCATCTTGCGCGTGGCGGCGGAAACTTCATCCGACGACGATCTGTTGCGCCCCGGCTTCGGAGGCGGATCGCCGTTCAGATGCAGTGTCCCCATCAGCCGAGTCTATCGCCCGCGCCCCTGCGGATGCCCGTGGAAAACGAGGCGGCGACGGCAGGAATCCGGCGCGAGGCCTGCCGCATCCGATGCGTCATGGCCAGCCCAACCATCCATCGCAAGCCGCTCATGAAAGCCGCGCTCGACCCCCGCGCGATTACCACGGTCGACGTGCGCGAGATCCGCTTTGCTCCCGGCCAGCAAACCGGGCGCCATCTGCACCCCTGCACGGTCGTCGGCTACATTGCCGAGGGTACCGCCGCGCTCCGCATCGAGGGTCAGCTGGAACAGATCCTCCCAGCCGGTTCAGCCTTCCATGAGCCCGTCGGGACGGTGATCGCGGACTTCCGTAACGCCTCGGACTCCGCGCCGATGACCTTCATCACGTTCTATTTGCTCGATGGCCAGCAGGAACTGATCACCATGCTGGACGCGCGGCCTGAAAGCTAGGCCCCAACACGAAAACGCCCCGGCCGGAATGACCGGGGCGCGTTGTGAATCTGTAACTCGAGGACTAGGCCCTCTCGACTTCCTTCAGGCGAGCGGCCTTGCCACGCAGCCCGCGGAGGTAGAAGAGGCGAGCGCGCCGGACCTTCGACGAGCGAACCTTCTCGACCGCATCCACAACTTTGCTGTTGAACGGGAAAATACGCTCGACGCCCTGGCCGAAGCTCATTTTGCGGACGGTAAAGCTGCCCTGGGGGCCGTTCTTGCGGGCGATCACGACGCCCTCGAAAGCCTGGAGCCGCTCCTTGTCGCCTTCTTTGATCTTCACGCGAACGCGAACCGTGTCACCCGGCGCGAACGCGGGCAGGTCGGTGCGGTTCAGTTTATCGGCGAGGCGCTGCATTACGGGGTGTATCGACATAGCTGTTTCCTGAAAGAGATTTGCGAATCTTCAGTTTACAGGAAACAGGCCGATCACGAAACCCCGCGATGGCATCGAAATCAGCCGCGGCTTCGGCTGGGAGACAAACTTCGACGCCGCGGCGCCCAGCCAGGCGCACCGCGGCGCAATGCAAAGCAGTTAGAACCGGTACTTCATCGACACCTGCATGACCCGCTGGGACGAGTTGGTACCGGTAATCCGCCCGAAAGAGGGCGACGGATACGACTCCAGCTGCGCGTTCGGCGGCGCATAGCTGGCAAGGTTCAGCGCGTTGAAGGCATCACCCCGCAGCTCCAGGACCTGTCCCTCCCTGATGGTGAACATCTTGAATGCGGAGAGATCCACCTGGCGGAAGCCTGGTGCCCGTTCTGAGCCATTCTGCGAGTTGCCGAATCCGTTCTCCGATTCGATTCCGTACGCGCAGGTCCCATCATCCACGGTATTGCCGCTGTTATCGATCGTGACGCAGGGCTGCGCGGACGGATCCGTTCCAAACCAGTTCTGGATCGAACGATGCGCGATCTTCATGGGACGGAAATGAATCGAATGCGCTGCGAAGCTGTTCACGTAGTAATCTTCGTACGACCCCATCGTGAGAGGGAAACCGGAGTACAGAACCGCGTCGCCCGACAGCTGCCAGCCGCCAAGGATCTCGTCCATGGGGCGATTCCAGCTATTCCCGAATTTGTGCCCGCGGCCGAAGGGCAGATGGTAAACGCCATTCGCTGTGACGGAATTGCGGGTGTCGTCGCCCGCCGGGCCGTAATCGCCGTGTGGATCGTAGACGTTCTGGAAGAACGAGGAAGACTCAGCCACACCCGCTACGCCGTAGAAGCCGGCATTGTTGGTCATCGCCTTCGACCACGTGTAGTTGATGGTGTAGCTGCCATTCGCGCTCTGACGGCGAATGAAGGCCTGCATCGCGTTGTAGTTCGAATAGGCATTCGACTCGGTGTAGAAGAGATTCCCGTCGTTGCCCACAATGCTGCAATACGGAGCGGCCGGCGCGATTGTGCCGCTGCAATCTCCGTCGGCAATGTAGCCGGTCGCCGTGCTGGAGTACTGATCGAGTTGTGCGGGAACGATCAGGTGCTGTCCGAGCTCGCCCACATAACCAACCTGCGCCGTGATCGTCGGAGTCAGAATGTACTGCACGGCCAGGTTGAACTGCTGGATGAGAGCCGGTTTCAGGTCCGTCTGCCAAACGTTGAAATTGAATGTGCTGATCGTGTTGGCCGACGACGAGAGATTGAAGCCGTTCTCCACAGGCATCGGGCCCTGGCCGTTGTTGGTGGAGGTGGGTGGCGTGGGCGCGTAGGAGAAGGTATGGAAGAAGGGTGCGTTCTGCGTCATGCGGAGGTTGGCGCCGGTGCCTTCCAGATCGTCGGTGATGCCGTAGCCGCCACGAACCACCAGCTTGTGGTAGGGCTGATACTCAAAGCCAAAGCGCGGCATGAACTCCAGATGGAAGGGATTGTAAAGCGAGCGGCTGTTGCCGTTCTTCCCGGCCAGCAGAATTCCCCCCAGGCCGGCGTCGGGAGTTGCGAGATCGAAGCTGGACTCCTTGTTGTTCACCTCGTAGATCGGCTGGTCATATGCGTAGCGGAGCCCGAGGTTCAGGGTCAGATTGGGACGAATGCGCCAGTCGTCCTGCGCGTACCAGGCGTTGCGGTACTGGCGCTGGCCATTCGGGCCCGCGACTCCGCCGACCGTCGCTCCATCGGCCTGATCCAGGACAAAGTCAGCGAAGCCATAACCCTGTGAGCCGGTGTTGCCGTTGGCCGTGTACTGGCCGTCGTAGCCGAACTGGCCCATGGCTCCGGCATTGCCCGCATACCAGCTGTTCTGCTGATAGCGCAGAATCTGTACGCCGAATCGCGTGGTATGCGTGCCATGCTGCCAGGTCAGGTCGTCGCCGTAATAGAAGTTGTTTTCGTGGAATTCATTGATACCCGCCGCGGTTCCGACGTTGGACTCGAACGTGCTGAAATTCATCTCGCTGAAGCCCGGGAATGGCTGATTGGGAAACGGAATCCCGACCTTGGCGTTGCCGCTCATGCCAAAGTCTCCGGTCAGATCGTTGGGAATTCCCTGTAGCCAGATTGTGCGCGCGACTCCGGCGCGGAATTCGTTGATCCAGGCCGGCGAGAACGTATGCACCCAGTTCGCGACGAAGCTCTGGAACGGGTAGGTGTTCGTAGGTGGAAACGTTGTGGGAAGTACCGCGAGCGCATAGAAATCGGTGGCATTGCCATAGGTGTATCGGCCCATGATCGCGTCGCGGTCGGTCGCCTTGTAGTCAATGCGGACATCTCCCTGATTGTTGTGAGTCTGCCCCTTGGAGAAACCGCTGTAATTGTCGAGATCGGCGTAGATCGGCGTTGTGTTGGGAAGCGGGTATACCTCCGGATGGGCGAAGAGGTACTTAGCCACCGGATTCACAATTGGAATTTGATTGTTCGCGTACATCGTTGCATTCGCAAAGCCGGCGCCGTTCTGGTTGTTCCACAACTGGAAGCCGCCGTACTCGCTGCCGTAAACCTCGGAGAAGTCGCCGGTGCGCATTTTGGCCGTGGCCACGGTGGCCTTGGCGACGCCGCCGGTGTGATAGCGGAAACCAAGATAGTCGCCGAAAAAGAACAGCTTGTCGCGCAAAATTCGTCCGCCGATGGTGGCTCCGTACTGATCCTGCGTGTAGGGCTGCAGCTTCACGGAAGAGTAATTATTGGCCCAGGAATTGGCGCTCATGTAGTTATCCTGGAAGTAGTCGTACACGCTGCCGTGGAAGTGGTTCGTCCCCCCTTTCGTGATCACCAGCACCTCACCGCCGTTGACGTTGCCGTATTCGGCGTTGGCGTTCCCGGTAATGACGCGCATTTCGGAGATGGCGTCCGGCGCCGGGTTATAGGCCGAGAGATTATTCATGGTCTCGTTCATTTCGACGCCGTCGAGAACATAGTTATTCGTCTGCCCGCGATTGCCGTTGAACGAGGGGGTTCCGTACCAGTCGGTGGCCCGCTCGTTGCCGTCGGCGCCGCCCATGCTCGAAAGCGTGACGTCCACTGCACCCGGCACGAACAGCGTGGCGAACTGGTAATTCAGCGCGTTCATGGGCAGCGTGGAGAGGGTGTTCGAGTTGATCGTCGTCCCCAGAGTTGCGTCCTGCGTTTGCAGCAGTGGCGATGTTTCCGAGGAGACGTTCACCGTGGTATTCGCGTCGCCAACCTGCAGTTTTGCGTCGACCTTCGCGATCTGGTCGATTTCGAGAGCGAAGGCGGCAATCGTGGACTTGGCGAATCCCGACGCCGTGACGGTGACCGTGTAGTTACCGATGGGCAGGAACTGAATGTTGTATTCGCCCTGCTTGCTCGTGTGCGAGGTCGTGGTGACCCCCGTCGCAACGTTTGTGGCCGCCACGCTGGCTCCCGCGATCACCGCGCCGCTGGGATCGGTTACGGTGCCGCGAATGCTTCCGGTAATCGTCTGAGCCCACGCAGCAGTGGCAGCCAGGGCAAGCGCGGCGCACACCATGGCCGCGGCCCTCATCAGGCGCGTCGAAGTTCTATGCATTCTGGTCCAGCCTCCAAAAGAATTCGTTCCCGCAGAAGATCGGATCTTTGCTCATTCGCCGGATGCAGGCGCACGACTCTGTGCGGAATGCAACGTCTGCCGGGGACAACCGCGCTGAGACTACGGCCTGGTTCGCGTCGCGGTACCGGAGCAAATTCCGGTTGGAGTGAAATTGAACCATGCTATTGACTTCCATGTCAATGCGATGATCCAGTCTTCTAGCAGACATAAAAACTGGCCGTTGCAAAACTGCTACTTGACGAAGCTGCCGTTCGGGATTTATCGCTTTGGCTCAATGAACGAAAATACCCAGACGCAGGTGACGCCTCTCGAGCGGGGCAGCGGCATCCCCCTGTACCACCAGATCCAGCGCCAGCTCATGGAACAAATCCGCTCGGGCGTTCTCCGTCAGGGCGAGCCCATGCCGGCGGTGCAGGAAATTGCGTCGCGCTATGGCGTCAGCCTGATGACCGCTCGCCAGGCGGTCCGCTCGCTGTGCGAAATGGGCCTGACCTACAGCCGGCAGGGCAAAGGCACCTTTATCGCAAAAACCAAGCTCGAAAAGGATTTCCGCCAGGTCCTTTCGTTCAGCGAAGAGATGAAGGCCCGCGGCGCGTCCGCCAGGTCCAAGGTACTGTCGTTCCGCATCCAGGCTCCCCCCGCCGGCGTCCGGAAAGCTCTGAATCTGAACCCGGGCGAAAAGGTCTTTCGCCTGCATCGGGTTCGCTACGGCGACGGCGTCCCGCTCGGCATCGAGTGCAGTTGCCTGCCCGTGACCCTGTGCCCCAGTTTGCTCGATGACTACGACATCGGATCGTCTCTCTACCGCGCGCTTGAACTGCACGGCGTCTTTCTGATGACTGCCAGCGAGGTGGTCGAGGTGGGCCGCGCCTCCGCGGAAGAAGCCCGTCTGCTGCACATTCAGCCGAAAAGTCCTGTGTTCCTGCTCACGCGTACGTCTTTCCTCGAAGACGGGAAACCCGTTGAGTTCGTCAGGTCGACCTACCGCGGAGACCGCTACAAGATCGTTAACCGCCTTGCGCGCGTGCGGTATGACGGCGGATCGGTCCTGGCGTAACGGCCGCCCCTGCACCGCGTCGCGCCCCTGTTCGCTCGAAAGAAGCGATCGCCAGCTGGCCGAGCTATCGGTCTGAGTACAGCAGAGCCGCTCGCCTCCTGGACTCAAATGCCGCCAGCGGGGCGCGCCAGCTCTGCGCGATGATGCGCGGGTCCGTTCCTGCGGCAATTGCGTCCAACACGGTGCGGTTCGCCAGCAGAGTATTCATCTTGTCGAGGTGAAACTGCTCCGGGTAGAGGTGGTGGAGCGCCGATGCAATCTCCACGCCCATTTCCGGCGCGTCCAGCGCATTGCGGTCCGTCAGCAATACGTGCACGCCGTGGCAGACTTCTCCGGCGCACGGATACGGCTTCTCCGCAGTGAAGTCGATCGGATAGAAGCGCACGCCGGGCAGACTGCGCCGGTTGAGATAACCCGCCAGCGCGCGGCCGTCGATCCACGGCGCTCCCAGAAGCTCGAACGGCGTATCGGTGCCACGCCCAACCGAAATGTTCGTGGTCTCCACCAGGCCCAGGCCGGGGTAGAGCGCAGTCTGCTCGAGGTCGCGGAGATTTGGAGAAGGATTGGCCCACGTGAGGCCAGTCGCGTCAAACCAGTCGCCACGCCTCCATCCCTGCACGGCCACCACGGTCAGCGGAACGGAAAGATGAAGCTGTGCCTTGTCGTAGCGACCCAACTCCCCCAGCGTCATGCCATGCCGCACGGGAACCGCAATCGAATTGACGTAGCTTTCGCTGCCCGGATCGGAAATCGGCCCCTGCACAAGCGATCCCGTGATGGGGTTCGGGCGATCGAGGATCACGATCTCCGTCCCAGTCTGGGAAGCCGCCTCGAGAAAATACCGCATCGCCGCCTCGTAGGTGTAAAAGCGCACGCCCACATCGGCGATGTCGATGGCGACGGCATCGAGCTGGCGCAGCGAATCCAGCGACGGCCTCCGCGCGGCATCGGTACTGCCATACAGGCTCACCACCGGCAGCCCCGTTGCGCCGTCGGTAGAACTAGGCACGCTGGGCTGGTCAAATGCCCCGCTGATCCCGTGCTCGGGGCTGAACAGCGTCGTTAGCGCAACGCCCGGAACGGCCTGCGGGGCGTCGTGGAAGAGCACGTCGATGGTGCGCCGTCCCTCAGCATCGAGGCCCGTCTGGTTGGTGAGCAGCCCGAGACGCAAATGCCCGCCATGACTCCTCGCGAGAACTGCCAATTCCCCAAAGTGGTCTGCCTCGAGAACATCGATTCCGGTTTTCACCGCGTCTCGGCTGCGGGAGACGGCACCAGCCCGGGCTTGCGCGTTACCCGGCCTGCCCTGGGCCGTTGCCAGGGCGCCGATGCACCCGGGCAAGAGCAGGAGAAGAGACAATCTCGGAACGCGACAGGTCATGCTGGGCTCCTTGAGGGATCGCGCGGGTGCTTAATGCGCTGCCGCGGCCGCAGGAATGCCAATCTCCGACGGCGCAGGCAGGCTGTGAGTGTCGCTCCATCCGTCGCGGGCAGCCGCAAGCTTTGTGCTGCGTTCCACCCACAGCGCGGCAGCCGCGTCGTAACGGGCTTTCACGTTGGCGAGCCAGTACGGGCGATTCTCGCGCAGCCAGATGTCGCTGTAGCGCGAGCCAAGATACGAATAGCCATCGCGCAGATCCTCGCAGAGACCGTTGTTTCCGGAGATGTTCCACAGATCGCGCGAAACGTGAACGTTCGCGTCGTGGTTGCTGACGCCGTTGTACAGGTTGCGGTAGGTGGAAGCGATCTGATCGGCCAGTTCGAATTTCAGCGCCAGGAAGTCCAGCCGGCGCGCGCCAAGGTCCATGGCATCCACGGCATCGTTCTCGCGCAGCGGACCCGCCGCCCGCGCCTGGGCAATCAGCGTAATCGCTTGCTCGGCATCGAGGCGGACCTCCGCGGCCACGGGCCTGATCTTCGCGTCGACCTCCTGGCCCTCCGCGCTCCATGGATCGACCCAAAAATACGAGTCACGTCCATCCTCGAGCCCGGTGCGCTGCAATGCCAGATGCGCGGCGATCAGTGCGCGCTGCGCCTCGTCGAGTTTGCCGGTCGGATCCCCGTGAAAGACCGATCCATAAGCGCTCTGGAACTGCCCGATGTCGCTGCTCCCCGGCTGCCACGCTGCGGCCGCCCCGAACAGCACGCCGTACCAGTCCTCGAGGAAAAGCCCTTCCCCGTCGTCATCCCAGATCGTGTTGAGCATGCCCGTGCTGCCGGCCTGCTGGCCGTCCGCCACGAATCCCTGAATATTGCGCAGAGCCATGTCGTAGTCGGGCCAGACACGGTTCCAGTTGTTCACCCCCGGCGAAACCCACGTCTCCATCCCGGCCTTTGTATAGGGGGTAAGCCACGCGGCGTAACCTTTCGGCTCAGGATCGTAGGTCCACGCGACGGCAATCATGTCGCGCGGCAGGCGCGGCACTAAATCGGGGCTGCGCATGGCCATGTCGCCCCAGAAAAGCAGCCGGCGGTGCAGCGGGGCGAGCTTTGCATGGATCGCGGACAGGAAATCGATGTAAACCGCGCCGAGACCGCGCTGCTGGACGGCATTGGCGGTTTGTCCCTGGCCGAGTTCGGCCGTCTCATCGGCGCCGATATGCAGAAACGGCCCAGGATACGTCCCCGCCAATTCGTCAAACCACTGCGCGATGATCTGCATCGATCCAGGCTGGCCCGGCGCAAGAACTGCTCCATTGGGAATCTCCGCCAGCGGCGCGTACTGCTGCCACGTGAGCACCTTGTGCAGATGCCCGAAGGCCTCCTGCTCCGGAATGATGGTGATGTGATACCGCTCGGCGTAGTCGACCAGCGCCTTCGCGTCCTCTTTGGAAATCGAGCCTCCCGGGAGCGCCGGCAGCGGATTTGAATCGTACTGCATCGTATTCTCGAAATACGGCGAGTACACGTTCAGCTTGTAGGCCGCAAACGTCCGGATCTGCTGCTTCTGAAAGTCGAGCGTGGGCACCGGGCCGCGGGAAAGATCGTCATGGACACCGCGCCACCGCATGGCCGGCCAGTCGCGAATCAACGCACCCCGCAGGATCGGCCCGGCTCCGCCCGGTGTGACCAGCTGCGCCAGAGTCTGCGCCCCGTAGAAGACGCCCGCAGCCGTGTGTCCGATCACGTACGCGTCGCGCTCTCCTGTCACCAGAACGTAACCCTCGTTCTGCATCGGCGCCGTCAGAGTCAGGCCTTCCTCGTGCAGCAACTTCTTCGCGCGCAGCGAGGTATCCCTCAGCAACCACACCCGAACGGCCGAGTCCGTAGCGCGCAGGCGGACCCCGCGCGAGGCGAGCTCCTCCTTCAGATCCGACGCCGCAAAACGGTCGTCAGCGTCGCTCCCTGTCGCCAAAACGCGTACGCCGGAGGCGAGCGAAATATCGGCGCGCGCCGTGAATTCTCGGGGTTGAGGAATGAGCGGAGGACGAGTCGCAGCCGAAGCCGCAAGCGCGACGGGAATGAGGAGGAACGAACAGAGCAGACGGAGCAGGAAAAACCGAGCAGTCCGGAAGCGAGTCACCTGCCCATCCTCCGACGATCGCCCCGGAAAGTCCAGTCGCCAGGAGCTTGTCGAGCGGTGAGAAACCAGGGCGTACTTCTCTCAGCCAGACCAGCCCAGAGCGCGCAGAAACGCGCGATCGTCGCGGCTCAGGCTGGCTCCTTCCAGGAGATCGGGACGATTGCGGAGCGTCTTTTCAAGGGCCCGTTCCCGGCGCCAGCGGCGGATGGCCGCATGATCGCCCTGCGCGAGGACCTCGGGAACAGCCAGCCCGCGGAATTCGGCAGGCCGCGTGTAATGCGGGTAATCAAGCAGGCCGCCGGCCCCATGCGTGGAGCTAGGCGGACCTCCAGGCTCTGCCCGGTCTCTGGAGTCAGCGCCAGAGCCGCGATCCGGCAGGCCGAAGCTCTCAAATTCGCTCGAAGCTTCATTGCCCAGAACGCCCGGCAGAAGCCGCGAGGTCGAATCCACTACGACCGCGGCTGCCAGTTCGCCGCCGGAGAGGACGTAGTCGCCGATCGAAAGCTCGCGGTCGCAGAAGAGCTCGACGACGCGCTCATCCACGCCCTCGTACCGGCCGCAGAGCAACACGAGGCGATCGAGGGTAGCCAGTTCCCGGGCCGCCGCCTGCGAAAAACGCGCCCCCTGGGCGGATAGCAGGATGACCTGCCCCCTGGGCTTTTCGAACTCGGCCCGCTGCCCTTTTGCGGCCAAACCGAGCGATTCGATGGCCTCTGCCAGCGGTTCCGGCTTCAGAACCATCCCCTCGCCGCCGCCGAAAGGGCGATCGTCCACCGTCCGATGACGGTCATGGGTGAAGGAGCGCAGGTCGTGGACCTCGACCTGGACCAGGCCGGAGGCCATGGCTCGCCGAAGCACCCCGTGAGTCAGGAAGCCCTGGAAGAACTCGGGGAAGATGGTAATGATGTCAAAGCGCATCGTGCGGACGGGCACGCTCTCGCATTGCGGGGCGCGCCGCAATTCATTGTGGCACGTCGCGGGAGCCGCGCAGCGATTCGTTGGCAACGCCGCACGCTGTATTGCTATAATCCGCGCGCGGAGTTTTGCCGATTTTTCTGGCATACTCGTACAGCGGTGCAAACTGACTCGGAGCCCGGAGGGCACATCTGATGCAGGACGACTACAAGCTTTATGCAAGCGCGGACGGTGAATTCGAACCAGAAGCCGACGATGAGATGGAAGAGCTGGAAGACGGATTCGGCGAGGATGAGGAGGAAGAGGAGGTTTCGACAGCAGTCTCCTCTGACGACGATGAGATCGTTGACGAACCAGAACCGGCGCCCGTGATCGAAGCGCCAAAGCCACCGGCCCCGCCCAAGCCGAAGCCGGCAGCGAAGAAGGCAGCACCGAAGAAACCCGCCGCGAAGAAAGCGCCGGCAAAGAAAGCGGCAAAGAAGGCCGCCAAAAAGGCGCCTGCAAAAAAAGCGGCGAAGAAGGCTGTGAAAAAAGCAGCGAAAAAAGCGCCGGCGAAAAAGGCCGCGAAGAAAGCGGTGAAGAAGGCTGCCAAAAAGTCGGCAAAGAAGGCTGCAAAGAAGACCGCGAAAAAAGCCGCGAAGAGAACACCGGCGAAAAAGGCCGCGAAGAAAACAGTGAAGAAGGCTGCCAAAAAGTCAGCAAAGAAAGCCACCAAAAAGAAGTAGAAGTTACCGTTTTCACCATCGGTAGCCACAAGGGCCGCGAAGATGCTCAGAGCATTCCGCGGCCCTTTGTGCCTGCCCGGTCACTCGCCGCGAGCGAGTCGCTTCTCTTCCTCAGACAGAGGCGAGTTGATGTCCACAAGGCCTTCGGGAAGCCGCATCTCCACTCGGCGTTCCGCTGGCTCGACCCGCACCAGATACGCGCGAACGAACGGGATCAGCAGATCAGCCGCCCCGGATCCTGCGCCGCGAACAACCAGAAGATCGGTGCTCGAGGATCCTCGGTCGATGTCGACAATCTGCCCGATTTCTGCCGCGCTGCGATTCAGATCGATCACCCGGCAGCCAATCAGATCGGCCGCGTACCAGGAGCCGGATTCGAGTGGAGCACGCTCCGCCGCAGGAACCGCCACATGACAGCCTCGAACGCCTTCGGCAGCCGTGATGGAGTCGACCCCTTGCAGTTTCAGGATGACGCGGCTGCGCAGAAACCAGAAGTTCTCGAGGAAAACTTCCCTTGGGCCAGCGCTGACCCGCGACGGCGGAATGAGCCAAAGATGGGGCCGATCGTGAAACCGCTCCGGAAAATCGGTCAGAACGTCGGCCACGACTTCGCCGTGCCGGCCGTGAGGCCGCACAATGCGAGCCAGGATCACCCACTCCGCGGGCTCCGGAGGAGTCAACGCAGACGCGGATTCTCCGCTCCCGCCGGTCGGCGGACAGGAACGGCCTGTGGGCTGTTGGGAGGGTCCGGAGGCAGTGAACTCACGTTCCGTGGCGCGCGAATGGTCTGAATGGGGGAGTTCCATTCCTGCCGGATCTCAATCGACTCCGGTTTCGTCCAGACGCGTGACCCGGAAGCCGTCGAGTGGCGAAGGAAACCCCGCCCGGTTTGCCTTCGATTGGGACGGCCGGCCCGAGTACGGTCTGGGTGAAACCGACTATTCGACGCTGTGGCCTGCACCCTGGTGATCCTCTTCCAGGATGTCAAGCGTATATCGGTGATGATGCTTCATGCTGACCGCACCAAGGATGGTCCGAACCGAGCGCGCCGTACGGCCCTGCTTCCCGATTACCTTACCCACGTCCGTGGGGGCAACCCGGAGCCGGAGTACCGTGCTCTCTTCTCGTTCCACCGCCTCGACAAGGACTGCCTCGGGAATATCCACCAGCGCGCGGGCAATCTGAGTCACTAACTCCCGCATGTCGTCAGGTCTGTCTGTCGTCTGTATCATCTTGCCCCCCATTGGGAAGACACGCACACTACTTCTTCCGGGGCTACGCGGATACTACCGTAAGGCTGCGATGGACAAAAGAACAATCCGCAGGCCTGTACACCCCGGAGTGGGTAAAAGTAACCTTCTGGGAGGCATCTGGAGCAGGGGAGCGGGCGACCCCTCCGTGTAACGGACTGGAAATCGGGTTCAGGCTGCAGCGGAAGCGTTCGCGTCACCCACCGGGGGTTTTGCCGCCGGCGGCTGGCCGGTTGCGGCAGGCCCGGCAGCTACCAGTTTGGCCACGCGGTCCGACAGCTGCGCTCCTTTTCCCTTCCAGTACTCAATTCGTTCAATCTTCAGGTCCACGGAAGCGGGGCTGGTTCGGGGATTATAGGTCCCAACCACCTCGACCGAACGCCCATTGCGTGCGCGGTCCTTTTCAATCACGACCACGCGGTAATACGGTTGTTTGCGCGCGCCCACGCGCGCCAGGCGAATCATCAGCACAATCAGACTTTCCTTTCCGTCTTGGGTACAGCTGGAATCTCGATCTGGGAGAGCACACCACGCTTTTACAACGCGCAGACGCTCCAGCTTCCTAATATATCAGGGATTTACGCGGTCGCCTACGCCAAAGCAAATGGCTGCGCACCGATCGGGAGCAGACGCTCTCCGGATCAGCAACGGCTGACAACGGCGCAAAAACGTCTCGCTGATCCGGCGCATGAATCTTATTGGGCTCTTCCCCTCGAGGCGAATGCCGCCATCGATACGCTATTCTGCGGATTGGGGCTCACTGGAGGCTGTAATGTCCAACCTGGGAACTGCCATTCTGTGCCTGATTGCCGCGGGCGGCGTAACGCAAATCGTCAGCGGTTACCATCTCCAGCCGGCTGCGGCAGCACGTCCCCCTGTCCAGGGCACCACTTCCAACTGCACGGCAGCGGCCGAGGCCCCTTCCGTCGCTGCGGAAGCCGGTTTTTCGAAGCTGGTGTTCTGCGACGATTTCGACTCCCTCTCCACGATCGACGTAAAAACCACCGGCGCCCCCGGTTTCAACTGGTACACGCGCCAGCCGTTTGGCAGAGGCCGCACACCGGAATCGGACTACAGCGTCGCGAACTCCGTCCTCTCCGTCACCGACAACAACAATTACAACTGGGGTATCGCCTCAATGGACCCTAAAACCAGAAGCGGGAACGCATGGACTTTTGGGTACTTTGAAGCAAGGCTCAGTATTGATCCGGACGCTGCACCGAATGGGCCCGGATGGCCTGCGTGGTGGGCTGACTCCGCATATCACTTCTGTTACGAATCCCGCGACTCACCGGAGCCATTTGCGGAGCTCGACTTCGTCGAAGTGCCGGAGGCTCGAAGGACCGCCTTCGCCGGCACTCTGAGTGAATGGGCAAATGGGATGACGGTGCATTACAGGAACTCCAACAATTTCCCCAGAGTCAACGTGAATTGGGCGCAATGGCACACGGTCGGAGTACTTTGGGTTCGTGGACGGGTTACCTGGTATCTCGACGGACGCCCGGTGATCGTACAGGAGTATTCAGCGTCGTCGAACCCCCGTCCTCACTCTTTCTCGAGTAGCCACAGCCAGGAACATGCTGGCTTGTTCGCCAAACTCGATTCCGAAAGGCTTGGCGAACTCATGATCCTCGGCAGCGCCAGCGGCTGGCCCTTAAATGTGGACTGGGTCAGGGTCTGGCATTAAAGCCAGTCGAAGGAACAGCGACCTTCAGCTCCCGAAGCGGGGATCAACGGTTCCAATGTATTTGCAACGGCGACGGACGCGGAAAGAGCTCTTCCCTGCTATGCCTTCGTGAACGGTGCATTGATGGGTCGAGCCAAAGGCGGAATTGTTTTCCGGCGGCTTCGTACTACGGCGGGCACCGAGAACAATGCTGCGCACCCAATCGCAATCAGCAGCAGATTCCGAAAAAGCTGAACATAGGTGTCCAATTCAAGTTCGGTCTGCACCAGTGTGCCGAGCACAAGCACGATGACAATCAGATAAATGCGATCGCTGAACAGATACCGAAGGAGTTCAAGTTCCTTGCGGACAAGGAAGCACAGCAGAATCGGATAGACGATGACGCCGACAAATCCAAAATCGATCACGCCGGCAGTCAGAATACTGTTCGCCTCGTCGGTCACATTAAGGCCAAAGTGCTCGTTCGCAACACCCTCTTCCGCGCCGATCTCACGAACCGGATCTTTGCTCACTCCAAAGGCATCGTAAATGGCATCCGGGATCCCCATCTTCATTGCGAAAAGAGCATCCTGCCCATACATGGGCGATTGAGCGTTGCCGCCCCTGGCCAAAAGCGACAGATAGTCAATCACAAAGACGCGGTCCTGCAGCTTGCTCGCCATATCCGCCATGAGCGCGCGCGGATCCGAAAAGACTCCGATGCGAGCTGCAGCGAGCCCTTCGGCCAGGGTGACCTTCTCCCCGGAATCCGCTTGTCTCCCGCTTCCCTGGGACTGCTCAACCGCCGACGCCCTGATGCCAAAAAATACCAGGCTGGAAACAAGGAATGCAGCCATGGCTATTGTGCCCAGAACGACCTTGCGCAGCGTTGACATATGAAACTTCCGGCCGGACAACTGAAGAATGCAAAAGGCAGACACCAGCGCCGTATAGAAAACGTCGCGCCTCGATACCGGAACCAGAGCGCCAAAGGAAAGCAGCGTCAACAGGCCAAGACGAAATTTCCGAAACCCAGAAGCCTGGACGTAGCCCAGACAGGCAAGCGGCGGAAGCGCCATCCCACCCGCAGCGCAGATGCCTGCCAGAACGCTGATCTTCTCTCCTGTGGGATTGATCGGACTCGCCGAGTAGCCGAAATCGCCGTGCAGGAAGGCGGCGGCGGTAAGGGCAATAAATAACCAGATAAAACGTTCCAGCTTCGGATCGAATTGAATTGCTGGAAGATCCCGAAGCAGTGGCGTTTCGAAGTTGCCGGTAAAGAGAAGTCCGGCACAACCGCCAAAAACAAGCATCAGCCCATAAGCGATGTAACGGCTGTCGATGCCAATGGCTCCGATCGCATCCTGTCCGACGAGCCCATAAAGCGACTGCCCAACTACATCGCCACCGCAATAACCCAGCAACAGGCCCGATGCAAGAAGCCAGGTGAGACGAACGGGATGGGTGCCGCGGCCGAAGCCATAAAGAAGCCACAAGGAACAGGCAAATCCGACGGCGCAGCACAGAAAGATCGTGACGCTTGCATGAGAGACGGCGAGCGCGCACGCCAGAAGAATCAGGATGAGCGGCAACTGGAGCATAACGTTGAAGTGCAGCGACCCCCGTGCAAACCGGGCCTGCAGCGGCTCAGCGCCGCCTCGGTCCGCAGTGGAACTTCTGGAGCAGCTACGGAGCTTTGGCGACGTATCCGATGCCGTACAGCGAACTCGCTGCAACCGCAGCGCCACCGCCGGCGAGACCTGCCTTGAATCCGTTGGTCGGAACCAGCAGCACGTCGTCTGAAGCTAAAGCCACATCTTTCTGCTTGCCGTTCATGATCTTTTTCAGATCGAGGCTGATTTCGACCCGCTGACCATTCGGCAGCGTGCGGATGATCATCGTCTTCGACATGGCCGAACCAAAAGTGAGACCGCCGGACATGGAAATTGCGCGCAGAACGGTGATGGGAGTGTTGCTGGCCAGCGGGATGGCCTCAGGATTTCGGACCATGCCCACCACAAATACGTTGCCCACCTTCGGGACGATTACTGTGTCTCCCGCCATCAGCGGAATGTTCGACTCGTCGGTATTCCTGGGATCGGTGCCGATCAGAACCGTGATCGGCTGGTCCTGGCCACGGCGTCGCACGGTGATCGTGTGACTGGCCGTCGGCGTAAAGCCGCCGCAGGCGGAAATAACATCGAGCAGGCGCAGTTCACCGAAAGCCGGAACCGTGGAAGGCTTCTGAACTTCGCCCATAACCGTGATCACGCGCGTGGGAGAATCAACGAGTTCGACCGTGACCTGCGGATTCACCAGAATCCCCGCGTCCTTCAGGCCCCTGGCAAGAAACTCGGAAGCTTCCGCAGGAGTCATGCCGCCAATCTTGACGACGCCCAGATACGGCAGCACGATCTCGCCCTGTGCGCCAACCTTGATACCCTGCACCGGACTGGTCGAACTGCTTCCCGGAATATTCACGGTCGTAGTCGCCGTTGTGCTCAATTCGGGAGCGCCATAGGTCGCGATGGAAATGATGTCGCCGGGCATAATGCGCACATCACCGTATTTCGCTGTGAGCGCGGCCGTCGATGAACCCGCCGGAGGCGACAGGGTGGTGACCGCGGGCCCTGCGAACTGCGCTTCAGCGGAACCGGCAAACAACGCAAGGCTGCAGACGGTCACCGCCACGGCAAGGTCAATTCTGATTTTTTGTCGATGGCTCATATCAGTCTTCCCGATGCCTCCAGCGCTCCGCTTCGGCGCAAGCACTACTTTCCATACTCATAGGTGTAGTACCCCAGATACCCGTAATACTCGGGCAACGAGGCATCGACGCCGTTGAACACAAACCCGTAAATCTTCACGTCCAGATCGCGGAGGATCTCCGTGGCTCGTCCCAGCATGCTGCGGGTACAGAAGCCCTGGCGGATCACGAGGACCATCCCGTCAGACTGCGCCGCGATGATCGCCGGATCCGTCACCGAGAGCACCGGGGGCGTGTCGAAGATCACGTAGTCGTACCGCTCGCGAAGCTGGCGCACCACCTCCGCCATCTGATCGGAAGCCAGCAGATCCGCGGGCAGCGGAGGCACCGTTCCCGAAGGAATCACGTCCAGCATGGTCAGCGTTTCGTGCGTCTGCGTCACTTCATCGAGTGTGTGGTAGCCGGTCAGCAGTTCCGAGAGGCCTTTGCCGCCTTCCATCTTCAGGCGCTTGTAGACCGACGGCCTGCGCATGTCGCAATCGACGAGAACTACTTTCTTCCCGCCCTGCGCCAGCACCGCGGCCATGTTGACCGAGACCGTTGACTTGCCCTCGGCCGGCTGGCAGCTCGTCACCGCGATCACCTTCGACTGCCGCGAGGTCGTGGAGAGGCGCATCGAAGTCCGTAACGCGCGGAAGGATTCGGAAAATGGCGAGCGAGGATCGCGGAGCAGCTCCGGCCCCACCACCCATTCGAGGTCCGACTCCTTGCTCTTCCAGTGGCTCTGCGGAATCATGGCCAGCGACGGCAGCCCCAGCATTTCCTGAATCTCATGAACGTCACGCAGCCGCGTGTCCATCTTCTCGAGGAAGATGGCCAGCGCCAGCCCGCCGAGCGCCCCCGCCGCAATGCCCAGCAGGGCCAGAACCAGAGGAGAAAAGCTGGAAGGCTCGGCTGGCAGTGCCGCTAAATCGACGACGCTGATGTCGGCAGCATCCAGCCCCGCATCCACCTTCGCCTCCCGCAGGCGCTCGAGGATGCTTTCATACATGTGCCGATTGGTCTCGTACTCTTCGCTCAGCAGCATGTACTTCACCAGGTCATCGCGCTGGGAATACAGGTCCGCCTCTTTCGAATTCAGCATTCCCTTTGCCTGGTTCTCCGCGCTCTGGGCCACGTTGAACGCGTCGTGGGCCTGATCCACAATACGGGCTTCCTGCTTGCTCAACTCGCTGTCGAGCGTGGCTATCTCCGCCTTGAGTTGCTGAACCTGAGGATAGTTCGGTCCATACACCGGCTCCAAATGCCCCAGTTGCGCCGCAGCCGCGGCCCGCTCGCCACGCAAAGTTGTAATCAGGCTCTGCGCGCCTTCGTTGCCCAGCGGAGTCTGGCTGTCCTGGATCTGGTCAGGAGGGATCGACTGCAGGATACGGTATCTGGCCTCCGCAATCACGCGCTGCTCCGTCGCGGTCGCCACGCCGGATTCCAGATTGGTGATTTCGCCGATAACCAGGCTATGCTGCGGGTCCAGCGCATAGACGCCGAGCTTTCTCTGCAGATCGACCATCTGATCCTGAGAAGTCTGGACCACACTGCGCAGATCGTCCATCTGCCGGTCGAGCCAGTCGCTCACGGTTTGCGTGGTTTGGTAGTGCGACTGGAAGTTGCTCAGGATGAACAGGTCTTCCATCGTATTCACGATATTCGTGGAGAGCTCAGGCGAACGGCTTTCGTATTCGATCGTGATCAACTGCGTGCGCGGCACTCGATCGATGGTCAGATGCTTGTGCAGAATCTTCAGAACCTCCATGCGCACCCAGGGATTCTGCAGATCGCCATGCAGGAGGGGAATAACCTGCCCGCCAATCATAGCGGTCCTCACCGTTTTTTTACCGCCCAGAAACTGCGGATTGTCCTGAAGATGCAGTTTTGTCGCCACCTGCATGAGGAGCGTATCGCTCTCAAGAATGGTCCGGTCGCTCTCCATGATTTCGTCCAGAGAACTGACACCTTCGCTCAGCATGGAAGAAATCGACTGCTTCAGGTCGGCAGCAGAACCGGGCTCTATCTGAAGCTGACCCGTGGCGCTGTAGCGATCGCCGCGGATCCAGCCGGCGAGAGCCGCCAATCCTGCCAGACCCAGCGACATACAAAGCAGCAGCACGCGCCGCTTTCGGATGACAAGCCACAGATCGACGAGTGACAGTTCTTTCGACTCGGGGGTGGAGGGGGCAATTTTGCCGCGAGTGGAGTGTTGCACCAAACCTCTCAGATTGCTCGATTAGCAACGGGATTCCAAACTGAGGAGCCGGACCTGTGAAGGGCTTCCGCCTAATCGGAACCTTGGCGGCCGCATCAGATCAGAATGGCCTTGCATGATGAACGAACCGCGAATACAGAGCCAGCGGATGCGCGCGATTCGCACTCCTCATATTTCTCGCTCTGCCGCAAATGTGAACTCAGTGTACCTTTGGGTTTCCACCGCGGTCAATACGCTCTTTGGGAATATGCCAGGAATTCACGGGACTCTGAACGCCCCCGAGACACTGAATTGACGCGGTCTGCTCTGACTCTTCGGCAGGCTTACTCCCTTCAGGGAACACCCCCTGAACGAATACGCCGCGCTTATGCCGATAAGGGAGCCGCCGGCCATATCCCCGGCGCTATCCCCGATCGGACCAGTCCCGGGATGCGGCTGGCTGGCTGAGGACGTGAGAACAAATACCCCTGCATGACGTCGCAGTTCATCCGAATCAGCGACTCCATCTGGCTGCGATTCTCTACCCCTTCCGCGACGACCTGAAGGCCGAGATTGTGCGCGAGCGACAGGATCGCCTGGACCAGCGCGGCCGTCCCGCCAGGATCGGTGACCCGTTCGATAAATGACCTGTCGATCTTCAGCGTCTGGATCGGCAACTGGTGGAGATGACGGAGCGACGAATAACCGGTTCCGAAGTCGTCGACGGAAAACTGAACGCCGATCTCAGACAGATCGCGCATCTGCCGCGCGACGTCGTCGAGATTGCGCATGACCGTGGTTTCCGTCATTTCAATCTCAAGGCAGGAGGGCGACATGCTGATCTCGTCGAGGAGCTCTCGCACGTGCCGCGAGAAATCCATGCGCATGAACTGCAGCGGAGAAACATTGACCGCAATGCGGTCAACCGCCAGACCCCCTCTGCGCCATTCCTCGCCCTGGTGGCAGACTTCGCGCAGTACCCAATTGCCAATGGGCACGATCAGGCCGCTCTCTTCCGCGATCGGAATAAAGCGGTCCGGCGGAACCATGCCGTACTTCGGGTGATGCAGCCGCAGCAGCGCTTCCAGCCCGCGGAAACTCCCGTCGGCTGCGTATTCCGGCTGGTAATACATCTCGAAGCCGCCCTCTTTAAGGGCACGCCGCATGAAAATCTCCAGCTCGTTCGACTCCGATGTGGTCTGGCTGATTTCATTCGAGACCATCACATACTGGTTGCCGCCCGACCGCTTCACGCGATACATGGCGGCGTCCGCATTGCGCCACAGCGAAGCTGAATCCGAACCGTGATCGGGATAAATGGCAATGCCGAAGCTGGCGCTGATCTCGATCGGATACTGGTCCGCGACCATAGTCTTCCGCAGCGTCCCCAGCAGGTCTTCGGCAATCGTCTCCGCATCGGCCACCGCATTGAGATCGCCGGCGACGATCGTAAACTCCTCGCCGCCCGAGCGGGCAACCGTGTCCACGGAACGCAGGCGGCCCTTCAGGCGCTCGGCAATCTGGCGGAGGCAAAGATCGCCGATGTTGTGACCGTACGTGTCGTTGATCTGCTTGAAGCGATCAATATCCAGGCAGATCACGGCAACTTTGCGATGCCGCCGCGCCGCCGAAGCCAGCGCCTGTTCCATCCGATCCAGCAGCAGCAGCCGATTGGGCAGGCCCGTCAGCATGTCGTGGTTGGCCTGGTGCAGGAGCTGAAGGTGCAGTTGCTGTCGCTCGGTCACGTCCTGAACCAGCGAGAAGCGAGCCCTCTTCCCTTCGAACTGAATCGCGTGCGACGAAACTTCGGCCTGAATGCGCCGCCCATCGTGGAGGATATGCGTCCACGGACCGGAAATCGATACCGACTGGTTTTGGCCCGGACTGTTGATCGTTTGTTCGAACGCGTCGACTTCCTCCGACGGTCGAATGTCGCGCAGGGTCATCGTTCCGAACTGCTGCTCGGAATACCCGTAGCGGGCAATCGCGGCATCGTTGACTTTCAGAAAGCGCAGGCTTTCGACGTCATAAATCCACATCGGATGAGGATTGCTGTCGAACAGAATCCGGTATTCCTCGCTGCGGAGGTCGGACTCCCGTTTTTCCGCCTCGAGCAGCGTCAGAATCATGCCAAACGCGACGAAATACTTGGGAACATTCCACAACTCGCCGGAGACGGCAAATTGCGGGAAGTAGTACTGGATCAGCAGCGCGCAGGGAAACACCGCTCCCCAGGCGGCAAGTCCGAGCACGCTGACCAGAATGCCGGCGGTGGCGCGGCGAATATCTTCCCAGTAGAGCACCGCGTTCATCAGGTACATCTCGGTGGGAATGAAATAAACGCTGTCATCTCCGTGATGACGCAGAATCTCCGCGGTCATCCACACCGCGCCTGCTCCGAGAATGGCTCCGCACCACAGCCGCGCCACTCTCGGCCGAGCTCCTGACGTTGCCGCCAGAGGGCCTTTGCCAAACCGGAACAGCACGGCGGCAAATCCCAGGTGAACCGTGATTCCCAGAGTCAGCAGGAGCTGGGTTGACGCCCCACCCACGGTGGTAACCAGCACATAGACGATCGCCGGAATTCCGAGGAGCACCGCGGGAATGGCCGACGCCCATCCCCCTTCCCACACGAGACTGGACGACAGGGCAAAGGCGACGGCGCATAGAACGAGTGCGGATTCCGTCCCGGCGGTAAGAAGATCCGACTGCCATGCAACCGAAGAATTGGGCAAAAGCAGCCCGAAGTGGATAAGAACGAAGAACCACCCGATCAGCCAGTAGCGAAGCCGTACCGTTGCATGCTTCCTGTAAAGAGATCCGAAGACGAGCACCAACAGTCCGAGGATAAGAATATCGAGAAGGGTGTTCTGCATGGAGGAGTGGCTCTGCGACGCGCAACCGGACCCGTGGGGACTTTGAAATGCAGCCAGTTTCCGCCTGAGAGTATCGCGGGAAAGGGGCCAGATTCAACGAACGAAAGTGTCTTCGGCTTACTACTTTCGTTGTACCTGGAGTGGGTTACGCAGAAGAAGCGCCTTCGTTACTCCCGCACGACGGCTTTAACAAGATTGCGCGGTGCGTCGACGTTGATGCCGCGCTGGACCGCGGTGAAGTAGGCAAAAAGCTGCAGAGGGACGATCTCGAGGATCGGCAGAAGGAATTCGTCCGCCTGGGGCACTGCAACCGAGTAGCGGCTGAGCGCTGCCGCGTCGCTGTCGCCCTCGACGTGAACCGAAACGATGCGCGCCCCCTGCCCCCGCATATCGCGCATGAGCTGAAGCGTCTTCTCGTAGCGAAGTACGGAGTCCGGGTCGTTACGGTCGCAGGTGGCAAGCACCACCAGAGGCGCTTCCGGGCTCACCAGCGCGTTCGGCCCGTGCTTCAGCTCGCCGACGGGCAGGCCCTCGGACTGCACGTAAGCCGACTCCTTTAGTTTGAGCGCGCCTTCGCGAGCGATGGAGTAGTGAATGGCGCGGCCGAGATACAGAAACGTACGCGCATCGCCGAGCTCGGCAGCAATGGCGCGAACCTGCTCTTCCCAGGCGGGTAGACTCGCTTCCAGCAGGCGCGGAAGCTGGGCCATCTGCTCGCAGTGAGCTGCGACCGCGTGGCTCGTCATGCGGCCGCCGAGCCGGGCGAGAAACAGCGACAGGACGTGCAGCACCGCCAACTGTGTCGTAAAGCTTTTCGTCGCCGGAATCGCCACTTCTTTCCCTGCCAGCGTCGGCAGCGAAGCATCCGCCTCCCGCGCCATCGACGATTCCGCATGGTTCGTGATCGCCACCGTGGCAAGACCACGGGCCCTGGCTTCGCGCAGCGCGGCGAGCGTATCGGCCGTCTCGCCCGACTGGGAAATGACAATCACGCCCGGATCGTGCAGCGTGTGGGTCGAACGATACATGTACTCCGACGAGTATTCGACGTCGACCGCCAGGCCCGCGTAGTCCTCCAGCATAATTTCCCCGGCCAGCCCGGCATGGCGGCTCGATCCGCTGGCGGCAATCACCACGCGCTGGCGTCCGCGCAAGGCCTCGGCTACCTGCGCGAACGCCTCCGCATCCAGCGTGCCGTTGGGCGCATAGCGCGCGTTCGTGGCCGCAAGGGCTTCGGGCTGCTCGTAAATCTCGCGCAACATGGCGTGGGGGAAAGTGCGGGTCGAGTGCATAGACACTATCGATCTTAGCGGATGCGGGCGCAGCGATCAGCTCCGCAATTCGAGCAGTGCGGCGCGGGAGGTGCCGTCCATTGGCCGCGGATCATTGCAGGATGCGGCTCCGGGCTCATTCGCCCTGCGGCAAAACAGGGTATAGCAGTCGGAACACGTTGCCTGTCCCCAGGGGTGTTCCCTGCACACTTCGGTCTTTCACTGCGGCCTGTGGCCTCCGGCCCGGTCTCTAAGCTTTCCGCCAGCGCAGAATCGGCTTGCGCGCCGCGGTCGTTTCGTCGAGCCGCGACACCCGCGTTGAATGCGGCGCGTCCAGCACCACCTGCGGGTTCTCCTCCACCTCGCGCGCGATCTGCCGCATCGCATCGATGAAGAGATCCAGTTCCTCGCGCGACTCGCTCTCCGTCGGCTCGATCATCAGCGCGCCCTGCACGATCAGCGGAAACGACACCGTATAGGGATGGAAGCCGTAGTCGATCAGCCGCTTCGCGATATCGCCCGTGCGCACGCCGCTCTTCGCCTGCTTGCGATCGCTGAACACTACCTCGTGCATCGACGCCGTTTTATACGGCAGATCGTACAGGTCCTGCAGCTTATGGCGGATGTAATTCGCGTTCAGGACGGCGTCCTCTGTGGTCTGCCGCAGCCCATCCGGTCCGTTCGCAAGAATGTAAGCCAGGGCTCGCACGAACATCCCGAAATTGCCGAAGAAAGCGCGGACCCGCCCGACAGACTGCGGGCGATCGTAATTCCAGCGCTTTTCGCCGTTCGCATCCTTTACGAGGACGGGGATAGGTAAAAACGGCTCAAGGAATGCCTTGCACGCAACCGGACCGCACCCCGGTCCTCCCCCGCCATGCGGCGTCGAGAACGTCTTGTGCAGATTCAGGTGCATCACGTCGACGCCGAAATCCCCTGGCCGCGTCTTTCCGCACAGCGCGTTCATATTGGCGCCATCCATATAAAGGAGCGCGCCTTTGGCATGGAGAATCTCGGCAATCTTGTGAATCTGATTCTCGAAAACGCCGATCGTCGAAGGGTTCGTCAGCATCAGCGCCGCTGTGTTTTCGTTCACGGCGCTGGCCAGCGCTTCAAGATCGATTCCGCCCTGGCCGTTCGATTTGAGGTTCTCAACGGAATATCCGCAAATCGCCGCTGTCGCAGGGTTCGTGCCATGCGCGGAGTCCGGAATCAAAATGGTGCGCCGTGGATTGCCCTGCGACTCATGCCAGGCCCGCGTCAGCAGAATTCCAGTGAACTCGCCGTGCGCGCCCGCCGCAGGCTGCAGCGTGATCGCGTCCATCCCCGTGATCTCCAGCAGACACTGCTGTAGCAAATCGACGACATCCAGCTGTCCCTGCGCCAGATGATCGGGCCGGTAGGGGTGCGCCTCCGCCAGACCCTCAATGCGCGCGACCAGTTCATTCACGCGCGGGTTGTACTTCATCGTGCACGAGCCGAGTGGGTACATGCCCAGGTCGATCGCGTAATTCCACGTCGAAAGCCGCGTAAAGTGCCGGATAATCTCGATCTCGCTCAGTTCCGGCAATCCCGCAGATTCGGTGCGGACGTTCTCGCCGAGCAGAGCGGCAGCATCCACCTTCGGCACGTCCAGCTGCGCCAGCCGGTACGCCTTTTTCCCCGGCGACGACTTCTCAAAGACCAGAGCCTCATTCTGGGTCTGGTGCGGGCGCACTTTGCCCAGGGTGCGAGATTTGCGCGCGGGCACCGTGCCGGGAACTTCAGGAGTCAAAACATCGGACATAGGAATCAGGCCTCCACCGGCACAGCGGCCAGCTCTCTGGCCGCAATATCGATCTTTTCCCGCGGCACAATTTCGGTCGTGCACCAGAGCGTCGCATTTTTCAGTTCGGGATACCAGCGGTCCAGCTCAAGGCCGCCCACGATCTTTTCTTCGCGGAGGCGTCGGTGCCACGCTGCGGGATCTTCGTCGGTGTGCAGCACAAACTCGTGGAACCGGGGAGCGCCGCTGAAGCGCAGTCGAGCGCCTGGTCCGGCACTGAGGACCCGCGCCGTATACTCCGACTTGGCCAGGTTGTGCTCCGCCAGCTCGCGGATGCCCTCTTTCCCGTATACCGTGAGAAAAATCGTCGCCATCAGCGCAACCAGCGCCTGGTTGGTGCAGATGTTCGAAGTAGCCTTCTCGCGCCGAATGTGCTGCTCCCGCGTAGAAAGCGTGAGCACGAAACCGCGATACCCGTTGCGATCCGTAGTTTGCCCGACCAGACGTCCGGGCATTTGCCGAACGTACTGCTCCTTCGCAGCAATGACTCCGCAGTACGGGCCGCCGTAGCTCAGCGCGACGCCGAACGATTGCGCCTCCATGGTCACGATATCCGCTTCGACCGGCGGCCGAACGATGCCCAGCGAAATGGCTTCGGCGATGGAGACGACGAGCAGAGCGCCCTTCTTGTGGGCGATCGCCGCGATGGCCGGAATGTCCTCAATGACACCGAAAAAGTTCGGGCTCTGGACCAGAACCGCCGCGGTTTCGCTGGTGACGGCAGCTTCAAGCGCCGCAAGATCGATGCGCCCCGTCGTATCGTCGTACCCGATCGTCGTCGTCGGCAGCCCCTGATGCTTTGTGTAGGTGGCCAGTACCTCGCGGTACTCCGGATGGACCGTCGAAGCGAGGACTGCCCGATGGCGCCCGGTTACCCGCACTGCCATCATCACGGCTTCCGCCGCCCCGGTGGACCCGTCGTACATGCTGGCATTGGCCACGTCCATTCCGGTGAGTTCGGCGATCATCGTCTGAAACTCAAAGATCGCCTGGAGCGTTCCCTGCGTGATCTCCGCCTGGTACGGCGTATAACTCGTCAGGAACTCGCCACGCTGCACCAGGGAATCGATGATGACCGGTCGATAGTGACGATAGGCGCCGGCTCCGAGGAAGCTGGTGTGGCGGATGGTGTACTTGGCCGCCGCATTGCGGAACCACTCCACAATCTCTGACTCACCCATTTGTCGCGGAATCGCGAGGTCCCGGGTGAGCCGATATTCCTCAGGAATGATCGCAAAAAGGTCGTCGATCGAAGCAGCGCCGATCTCGTGCAGCATCGCCGCGCGTTCGGCATCGGATTTAGGTAAATATCGCATGGGGATTTTCAGAGTTGCGGTGCCGAACTTCGGTCACAATCGTTGTTGTGCGCGTTGAACGCTGAATGCTGATCGCTGGTTTTCAGTGCCCGGTCTCTTCCTTCGCGTACGTCTCGTAGTCCGCCGCCGTCAGCAGCGCATCCAGCTCTGATGGATCCGCCAGCTCGATCTTCATGATCCAGGCCGCGTGCGCGTCGGCATTGATCTTCTCCGGCGCTGTCGTCAGCTCTTCGTTCACCGCCGTCACCGTCCCCGTCGCCGGAGCGTACAAATCGGAAACCGCCTTCACGGACTCGACGCTGCCGAAGACTTTGCCCTTCTCAATCTTCGCGCCCACCTTGGGCAGTTCCACAAAAACGATGTCGCCCAGCGAATCCTGAGCGTGATCCGTGATGCCGACGGTGCCGGCGTTGCCGCTGGCCTCGATCCATTCGTGCTCGCGCGTGTAGCGGTAGTTTGCGGGGTAGCTCATAGTGATCGCGTTCTCCCTCTCATTGTACGTTCTGCTTTTCCGCGGGCGCCGACTGCTTCTTCGGCTTCCTGTAGAACGGGATGGGCACAACCTTCGCCTTCACCGGAGCATTGCGGATTTCCACAGCAATCTCCGTATCCACCGCCGCGAACTCTCGCGGCACGTAAGCCAGCGCGATGTTCTTCTTCAGAAACGGCGCCGGCGATCCGCTCGTCACGGAGCCGATTTCTTTCCCGCTCGGATCGACAACCTTGTACCCGTCGCGCGCGATGCCGCGCTCGATCATCTCCAGCCCCACGAGCTTCTTCCGCGGTCCGCCAGCGGCCTTCACCTGCTCCAGCGCATCCGAGCCTACAAACGCGCCCTTCTCCAGCTTGCAGAACCGATCCAGCCCCGCTTCCCACACGTTCAGCGAATCGGAGATCTCATGCCCGTACAGCGAGAGCGCTCCTTCCAGGCGCAGCGTATTGCGCGCTCCCAGTCCGCACGGCACAATGCCGAACTCCCTGCCTGCTTCGATCACTTCATTCCACACTCGCTCGCTGGTCGGCACATCCGACGGAATGTAAATTTCAAACCCATCCTCGGCGGTATACCCAGTCCGCGCGATCAGCGTATTCGGCAATCCGCACACCGTGCCCCAGGTGAACCAGTAGAACTTCACCTGGCTCAGATCGGCGTTCGTCAGCTTTTGCAGCGTCGCCTCGGCCTTCGGTCCCTGAATCGCGAGTTGCGTGTAGTAGTCCGAGTAGTCGGAGACATGGCAATCGAATCCCCGCGCCTGCGTGCGCACCCAGTTGTAGTCCTTCTCGCGCGTGCCCGCGTTGATCACCAGCAGGTAATCGTTCGGGCTGAACTTGTGCACGATCACGTCATCCACAAACGTGCCCTGCGGATACAGCAGCGCCGAATACTGCGCCTGCCCCACCTGGAGTTTGCTCGCATCGTTCATCGAAATGTGCTGCACGGCATCGAGCGACCCCGGCCCCCGCAGTTGGATGTCGCCCATGTGGCTGACGTCGAAGAGGCCGACACCCGTGCGTACCGCCATGTGCTCCGCAATCAGGCCGGAGTACTCGACAGGCATGTCCCATCCGCCAAAGTCGACCATCTTTGCGCCGAGGCGGCGATGCATAGCGTTGAGCGCTGTTTTGCGAAGTGTGGCGGAAGCGGTCGCGGACACAGGTTACCCCTCAGAGAAGAACGTTGCGATCAGTGCGCGAACTTCTTACGTTACAACCCGCCGCACCAGGGGTCAACGGGACCGCCGGCGCCGCCGCTTTGCGCAAAGCCAAAGCGTCGTTACGATGGATGTGTGCACGTGGGCTTCCCCATCGCGCCGGCCGCCATCGCGCTCATTCTGTTGCTCGTGCCGCTCTTCGCGTTCGCTTTCAACGGCGACGCCTGCGTTCGCGCGATCCGGAAATGGCCCGCACCCGTGCGTTTCGCCGCCCCGGCCGCGCTCGCCGTTCCCTACGTCATCGTCGCCCTCGGCACGCACATGCTGTCGGCCGCGTGGCTCAGCGTCTACATCCTCGTTCCCATTGCCGTCGCCGGCCTGCTCGGCCTCTCCGCGCACTTCGATCCCTTGCAGCACGGCCACTGGCTCGATTTCGTCGTCCTCATCCCCCTCGGCCTCGCCGTCGATCTGCGCTGGCTCGAACCGGCCTGGCCCCACAAGCTCGCCCTTCTCAGCAAGCTCATCCTGCTCGATGCCGGCCTCTATGGGTTCCTCGCCATCCGCGCGCTCACCAGCGTGGGCTTCGATCTCCGCCTTCGCAAGCGTGACTGGAAGGTTGGCCTCCGCGAGTTTGCCTTCTGCGCGCCCATCGCCATCGGCCTCGGATTCGCCATCGGCTTCCTTCACTGGCACGGCCGCATCGCCCATGCATGGCAGCTCCCCTTTGCGTGGATCCTCGCCTTTGTCGGCGTTGCCCTGCCCGAAGAAGTCTACTTCCGCGGCTGGATGCAGAATCTGCTCGAGCGCCGCCTCGGCCGCGGAACCGCGCTCATCGTCACCGCCTGCATCTTCGGCCTCTCGCACTTCAACAAGCGCACCGCCACCTTCAACTGGCGCTATGTCCTCCTGGCCGCCATCGCCGGCATCTTCTACGGACGCGCGTGGCGGGCCAACCAGCGCGTCGGCGCCTCGGCCATCACCCACGCAACCGTCGATACTGTCTGGGGAGCCCTGCTGAAGTAGCGCGCTCGCCTCGACGCGTAAAATAAGACAGTGCAGTGCGATTTTGCGGCGCACCTGCCTGCATTTTCATCTTGTATGTCGGCCGCTGGCCCGGCTGCACGAACCCCAGATTCCCCGGACTTATATTTCTGATGACTTCTGCAACGCAAATTCCGAGCGAACTCTCGTCTTCTTCCCTTCGCGAACAGACCTTCGACGCCTTTCGCCGCTGGGGCTACCTCCAGGCCCAGCTCGACCCGCTCCACCAGTATTTGCAGCCTCTGCCGGTTCCCGAACTCGATCTCGACAACGAGTTCTCTGCCGCAGCTCGACGCGCCTACTGCGGCTCCATCGGCGTCGAGTTCCTGCACATCCCGCAGCGCGACCGCCGTACATGGATCGCCGAACGCATGGAAGGCCCCCCGCCCGCAGTCGATCAGCAGCGCATCCTGCGCCAGCTCGCCCGCGCCGATGTCTTCGAGCAGGTCATCCAGTCGCGCTACCTCGGTACCAAGCGCTTTTCGCTCGAAGGCGTCACCGCGCTCATTCCTTTTCTCGACGAGTTGCTCAGTCGCGCCGCCGAGCTCGGCGCTGAGCGCTCCGTCATGGGCATGAGCCATCGCGGACG
>DATJTG010000178.1:0-3446 GCA_035503555.1 Acidobacteriaceae bacterium
GGCCGAAGACCCGCTCGATCCCTGGACCAAAGGCAGCGCGGATCAAGCCGAACCGGGCCCCTACACGCGCTACCTCAGGAAAGACGCGCTCCGGGGGAAGCGCTTCGGCGTGCCCTGGTTTGTGCTGAATGGATCACCCGATGTTTATGGTCATGGCCCTGGTGCGCCCCCGAATGGCGGCGCTGTGGCGCCTGAGACGCGCGCCGCATTCATGAAGGCGATCGAGCAGCTGCGCGCTGCCGGAGCTACTGTGATCATCGACAAGGACATCCTGCCGGAGAGCTTTTTTGCCATGACCCGCAAAGTCAATCCGCTGCCCTACCGCCGCGAAGGCGTCGATCGCTTCCTCCACTACTTCGGTCCTCCGCAGTATCACTCGGTTGCCGAGTATGAGGCCGCGACAGGCACACAGTTTCCCGCATTCATGCTCGGCGGCACAACGCCGCAGAAGCTGATTGAGACCGATCCTGACAGCCAGACGAACTATTACGCTCCGCAGCGGGCGGCTCTCGAAGAATATGAGGCCACGATGAAGCGGTGGCGCCTGGACGGCTTTGTCTATCCGGCCCTGCAGGAGCCCACCTACGACGAAACCGCCCCCGGCGCCTCCAAATGGGGACCTCCGAGCGAGACGGCTTGGGTGAACCGCATTCAGATTCCAGCGGTCTCGGTGCCCGGGGGCTTCTACGCCGACGGTCTGCCCTTCGGACTGGAAATCTCAGGTAAGCGCTGGAAGGATGGCGACCTGATTGGCTATGCCTACGCTTACGAACAGGCCACGCACAATCGCAGGCTGCCGAAGCTGGTAGAGGGGAAGCGGCAGGAGTAATTCGTGCCCGTCGGCACTAACGGCGAAATCCTATATCCCGGTGGGCACTCCGGTTCGACACCGCGGCGCTCTGCTTGTCTCTCATTCATCATTCTGTAAAATCATTCGACAGTCGTCCGTGCAGCAGAGTCTGAGCTCCTCTGCGTCTTCTACGCACCCACGGCCGCACCGGCAGCGATACGGGACCCAGGAATTTGTTCGAGAGCCTTCGACCATTTCGGCGGACCGAAACACTGCGCGACGCGCGCGCCGGCATCACGCTGGCCGCGATGAACATTCCCCAGGTTCTGGGATACACGCGCATCGCCGGTATGCCGGTCGTGACCGGACTCTACACGCTGCTGGCGCCCCTGGCAGCCTTCGCCATATTCGGATCGTCGCGATATCTGGTGGTCGCTGCGGATTCGGCAACCGCGGCAATTCTTGCCGGCGGCCTGGCGGGCATGGCGCCCATGGCGAGTCCCGCGTGGGTAACCCTGGCCGGCTATGTCGCTCTGCTTACCGGAGCCTTCCTGCTGCTGGGCCGCCTTTTTCGCCTCGGGTTCATCGCCGATTTCCTTTCGCAGACCGTACTGGTGGGATTCCTCACCGGAGTCGGCTTTCAGGTGGGCATCGCCGTCCTGGGCGAGACGATCGGCCTGCCGGTCCAGTCGCGGCGAACCATTGGACAGCTCATCGAAATTGCGCGCGAGTTGTCGAAGCTCCATCTTCCCGTGCTGCTCGTCTCGGCTGCGGCGCTGGGCCTGGTGCTGGCCCTGCGCTATCTCGCGCCCAGGGTGCCGGGGCCGCTGGTCGCGGTCGTCGGCGTCACCGTGGCGAGCGCGGTGTGGCGCTTCTCTTCACGTGGAATTCCGACCATTGGCGCAGTTGCCGGGGGACTGCCGCATCCGAGCCTGCGCGTGCTGCCGTGGCGGGAAATTCTGGACCTGGTTCCGGTGGCTGGTTCCTGCGCCATCATGATCATCACGCAGAGTGCGGCCACGGCCCGCGTCTACGCGCTGCGCCATGACCAGAAGCTCGAAGAAAACCGCGACCTGGTGGGGCTCTCCGCTGCCAACGTTGCGGCAGCCCTGACCGGAGCCTTTGTGGTGAACGGCAGCCCAACGCAGACCTCAATGGTCGAGACCGCGGGCGCCGGCAGTCAAAAGGCGCAACTGGCAACGGCCGCGGTGGTCCTGTGCGTGCTGCTTTTTTTCACCCGCCCCCTCCAATATCTGCCGCAGTGCGTGCTCGGCGTGCTGGTGCTGCTGGTTGCGATTCACCTCATCGACCTGCGCGGGCTGCTGGCCATGCGTCGCGAAAGCCCCGGTGAGTTTGCCGTGGCCCTCCTGACCGCCATCACCGTGGTCGCCGTCGGCGTGGAGGCGGGCATTCTGCTGGCCATGGGGCTGTCTCTGGTACGGATCGTGCGCCACAGCTACCGCCCCCACACCGGCGTCGTTCAGCTCGATAACGGCAACGCCTGGAAGGTGGCTCCGGTAGCTCCCGGAGTGGTTACCGAGCCGGGCCTGGTGCTCTACCGCTTCGGCTCCGCGCTCTTCTATGCCAACGCCAACCGCTTTGCCGAGGAATTGCTCCGCCTCGCCGCACCCCACCCTTCGCCGGTTCGCTGGGTCGTGGTCGATGCGGAAGCGATCACCCAGATCGACTACTCGGCATCGCGGGTGATCGCTCAGCTCAACGGCGAGCTGAGCAGGATCGGCGTGGTCCTGGGATTCGCGCGGATGCCGCCTGACACGCTGGCGGATTTTCACCGTCACCATCTCGCAGACGTGATTCCTCCGTCGCTGGTCTTCGCCCGCCTGCACGATGCGCTGAGTGCGTTTCAGAAGGCTCAGGCGTCGCCGGCTTCTTAGCCGTCGGCTCGACTTATCGCCGCGCGAAGGGCAGGGTAGCCACCAGGCTGCTCAGGCCGTTCCACGCAATCTGCACGCCGATGCAGAGCAGGATGAAGGCGATCACTCGCAGTACGCCATGCGCCGTCGACGGAGAGATCCTTGCGGTGATCTTCGGCGCCCACGCGTAGGCAATGAACACCGTCAGGCAGATGAGAGCCATGCCGCACAGCATGCCCAGATGCGCGAAGACGATGTGCAGCAGCTCGCCCTTCGAGGCGTGCGCGCTCAGAGTGAGCGTCACCACCAGAACGCCGGGACCGGCGGTGAGGGGAAACGTGAACGGATAAAAAATCTGCCGCTGCAATATGGGCAGCTCGTTGGTTTGAAGCGAGGGATCGGGCACGCCCGAGGCTTCCTTCTGGTTCAGCAGGCCCCAGCCCATTGCCGCCAGTACGAGGCCGCCCGCCAGCTGTACCACCGGCAGTGAGATTCCAAAGAGCTTGAGCACCATAGCGCCCGCGATGTCGATAACGACCAGAAACAGAGCGGTGGTAAAGGCGATCTGCCGTGCCAGTGCCTTGTAGACACTCGCCGGCGCCGACCCCACCATGCCCAGAAATACCAACGCCGACCCTAGGGGATTGATCACCGGCAGCAGCGCGGTGAAGGAGAGCGCGAAGAACTGGGCAAACTCAGTCATCGAGCCCATTGTACGAACTGTTCCTCTGGCGAATGCGCTGCCGCTGCCGGCAGATTGACCGCCGCCCTGCCGGCCGCCA
>DATJTG010000179.1:0-15508 GCA_035503555.1 Acidobacteriaceae bacterium
TTACCGATCCACGAGCACCTGGTAGTGCGCGTAGTTGGCGCCCTTCACGACCGGCGCGCCGAACTTCACCACCACGTGCTGCGAAGCCAGCGAGCCGGGTACGCCGAGCTGGAAGACGCGCGGGTTGGGATCGCTGAGCCAGTGGTACTCGATCAGGTCCTCGGTGACGATGTACGCCGGCAGTACCGCGTTGCCGCTGCCGGGCGTGCCGGTGTAGGCCAGCGACCAGTCGGGGATGAGCGGCAGCTCGCCCGCCTGGGTGACCAGCATCTTGACCGTGAAGCCGGCGGCGATCTCCTTCGTGCTCAGAACCACGTTGAACTCGGTCTTCATCTCGCGGTCGAGCAGATCGAGCAGCACGGGATTTGCGTAGATCGCGGTCGGACGCACCGCGTAGCTGGTGTTGGCCACCATCTGCGCAATCGTCGACTTGAGGCCGTCGGTGATGCTGGCCGTGGCCGCGATGGTCGTGGTGTTGCCGCCCGCCGCGATCTGCGCGGCGGTGCCCATGTACTGCAGGGTGGTCGGCGTGGTCAGCGAGGTGTCGTTGCCGTTCCACAGCGCCACGTCGTGCGCCAGCATCACGCCTTCGATGGTGTCCACCAGGTCCTTGGCCTGCAGGTACGCGAACTGCTTCTGCTGCGAGCCCAGCTCCATGTCGAACAGGTTGTAGTTGAGCTGGGCTACGATGGCCTTGAGCGGCACGCTGCGCTCGATGCGCGTGGGCGTCACGACCGGCGCGACGATGTTGCGCGGATCGACGAAGCCCGCGGTGGAAGGATTGGGGATCGCCGTCTGCTCGAAGTAGCGCGACGGATGGCCGGTGGCCGGGACCTGCTTGATGCGCTGGCCGAACATGTTGCGGCGGCGCACGATGTCGAGGATCTCGGTCTGGTAGAGAGGCACTTCAATCGCGCCGGGCCCGATGTAGTCGGCCGCGGCGTGAATGTCCTGGAAATTGGCAGTCATGGATTCCTTTCCTATGAGCGGTAAAACCATTAGCGGTGACGCTGTCAGCCAAAAACTGTCAGCGAGAAACTGTCAGCGAGAAGCGGTCAGCAAAGAGCTGTCAGCGAGTTGGTTCTCGCTGAACGTCTTTTGCTGAACGTTTCCTGCTGCGCGCGGTTCGCTGAGAGCCTTTTGCTAGCCGGCGATGCCGGCGCGCAGCAGCTGTGCCTTGACGGCGATGCGCTGCTCGAGGCTGAGGCCGGTGAGGGCGGCGTCGAGCGCACCCGCTTCCACGTGGTCGAGCATGCTGATGCCCTGCTTGGCAAGAAACTGTGCGGTCGAAGCGGGAACGGTCTTCCGGACGGTCTCCCTGGCCGGCTCAGCGGGCGCTTCCCGCTTCGCTTCCAGTTGCGCCTGCAACTCGGCGATCTGCTGCTCCGCCGCTTCGAGCTTGCGGGCGAGGTCGCTTTCGCGGCTGTTCTCCACAGCGGCGACGAGCTTCTGCACGTCGCCGGTGCGCGCGCTTTCGCGCTCATCCAGCAGGGCCACGGTGCGCTCGAAAAGCGACGCAGCGGCTTCCATGCGGGCGGCGATCTCGTTCAGCGCGCCCATGCTTTCTCCTGTCTGCAATTCCATGTTGCTTCCTTTCTCAGTGTTCTCGCCCGCGACGCGGCGCGCGCGCGGAGAGGATTGTGTGCGCCGGCGGTAAAGGTCCGGCAGCGCGGTGCGTCCGGCGTAAGCTCGAACGACGTGTCGCGATATGCCGCCTTCTCGCGCAGCAGGATGGCCGCGCCGGTGAAGGTGGCGCGGGTGAGCGACCACACGGCGGCGTTCATGTCGGCGACGTGGGCGTCGGCCAGCTCCCAGCTCATCCCCATGGCGCCGGCGCTCGAGTGACGCAGCTGGCGCTCCACTTCGGGGAAATCCTTCGCGTAGAGGTAGCCGGCGACGCGAAGGCGCGCCCCGTCGACGTCGGCGTGGGTGATGATGCCGCACTTGCGCCGGGCGTCGTGCCCATCCCACGAGGGGACGTAGTCGACGGCCATGCCCAGCAGCGACGGCAGTGCGGCGAGCGCGGCGGCCCGCGTGAGCACCACGCGATGCCCGCGCGCCCCCGAGGGCGGTTTCGTGCTGGGCACATCCACCAGGGTGAGAACGCCGCGAAACGGCGCGCGGTTCGGATGGCCGGCTACGTCGGGCAGATGGACGGCCATGGCTTGCAAGGAGCCAGGAGCCGGAAGCTCGGGGCTCAGGTTGTGTCGAATCATTCTGTCTCCCGTCATGCTTCGGTTTCCTGATGGGTCAGGGTGATGGTGTCGTTGTCCTCCTTCTGGTTGTTGGCGGCGTCCTCGGCGGGCCGGGGCGCCAATCCCCGCATGGCGCGCACTTCGTTGACCGTGAGCACGCCGGCGGCGAGGAGGGCGGTCTGCATCTGCACTTCCTGCATCGCGTCCGTGGCATCGAGATCGTTGAAAACGAACTCAAACTCGGGCCAGCCCAGCCGCTTGGCAAACAGGTCACGCGTCAGGTGCTCGGCGATGAGCCGCGCCAGCGGCACGATGGCGGAGTGGAAGGCCTCGTCGAGCAGCTCGACCGCGGTCGAGCGGTTTACATCCTGCTCGAGGCCCAGCAGGACCGGCGGCAGCGAAAACGCATTCGCCACCATGCGAATGAGGAACTCCTGCCAGCTCAGGCGAAGATCCGCGTCGGTGCCCTGGGCGAAGCGCAGCACTTCGGGCTTCTGCTCGGTCGAGAGAAGGGGCACGCGGCCGGTGCCTTCGATTTCGTCCTGCCACCAGCGGATGAGCCGCTCATGCTGCGTAGGCGTGGTCTCGTTGAGCCACAAAGCGTACTGCACGACGGCGTTCGAGGCCAGCTTGCCGGCAAAGCCATGCGCGCTGAGCAGCGCGTTCACCGTATCGAAGGCCACTTCCAGAGGGCCGAGGCCGAAGGGTGTGTGGCTGCGCGGATTCATCCGCACGTAGATCAGCTGGTTATCGCAGAGCGGAATCGTCCGGCTGGATCCGGCGAGGCCGGCATCCTGCCCGTAGCGAACTGCGTCCGGGCTGCCGTCCCAGTTCGGATCGATGCGGATGGTGGCGCCGTCGACGGGCCACAGCTCGAAGGGGTGCGCCGGGTCGCCGGTAAGCTCCATCTCGATGGCGCCAAAGCCGCCGACGAGCGCGTCTTCGATAGCCTGCTCAATGAGCGTGCGGAAGGAGTCGGAGGCGTTGGGAAACTCGAGCGAGCGGCGCAGGATCTTCTGGCGCTTCGCGGCGAAGGCGACTTTGTCCGGATCGTGGTCGCGCTTCAGACGGATCTGCCAGTCCATTGCGGAGACGCGGTCCTTGATGAGGTTGATGGCGCGGCGGACGACGGGCGTCTCGGCAAAGCGGCGCAGGTTCTGCGGCGTGGGCTTGGGCAGCGGCCGCGCGGGAAACGCATAGGGCGAGAGGACCGACGGCAGGGCCACAGTTTTCCGCGGCGCGGCCAGAGGTTCGTCGCCGGAGCGCGCGCGCCCCCCGAGCAGGGCCAGGGCGTTCCGGAATGGTTTGGCGATGTTCACAATGTCTCCTTGCGAAAAAAGCAGTTGTCTGTTGTCAGTTCCCGGCGTTCAGCGAAGTGTTGCGTCGCAAAGGAAAAGGCATGGCGCCAGGCCATGCCTCTTAGCAACGAGGTAATAAAGATCAGTTACGGATCACGAACAACCAGCAACGAAGCGCCGGCAACGGACCGCTGACAACTGTTCCTAAACCCGCATTTCTCTCCGCGCGGTTTCGGCGACGCGGTCGAGGTCGCTGACGGTGAGGACGCGAATCTGCTGGGCCTCCATGGTCTCGACGGCGAAACGGTACTGGTCGGTGTCTTCGTCGCTGCGGCGGACCTCGCCGTTTTCGCGCAGCGGCTCGACGATCGCCGTCAGCTCCAGTTCGGCCTTCTCCGTGCGCGCCACTCCTTCACGGAGCGCCGGCGCCGAGAAGGCCAGCACCTTGGCCAGTTCCGCGTCGCCCTCGAGCGAAACGCCGTGAAACATTTTCACCACTCCATTCGGCCGGTAGCCGCAGTCGATCTTCAGCGAGTCGCCGGGGCGCGTGTAGCGCGCGGCGGCGATACGCCTGGTCATCAGATCCCACACCTGCGCGTGCTCGAAGGCCGCGCGCATGCGGCGCACGATGGCCTGACGGCCGCGCTGCGCCGGGCGGGCTTTCTCGTGCCGCGGCTCGACGTAGAGGAGCATCAGATCATTCATCTGCGCGGCAAAGTTCTCGGCCAGACAGGCCTTCGGCTCTGTGAGCTGCAGCAAGTGCGAGAACGAGTCGTCGATGACCGCGAGCAGCGGCTTCGTGTCTGCAGCCGTCTCCGGCAGCCGCCGGCGCATCTCCGCTTCCATGGCTTCGAGCATCTCGATGTCGGCGTCGGGATCGGCGCAGCGCACTCGCGACCAGTCGCGGGTGAAGCGGAGGGCCGCGGCCGCCGGGTCACCGGCGTGCGGACGCAGCAGCACGCCGATGTTCACGAATTCGTTCTTCACCGGGTCCGGCACATAGCGGATCAGGGAGAAGTCACATGGGAAGCGGCCGGTCATGGGTTCTGAATTCCTGGTTGCTGGTTTTCAGTTGTCAGCTCAGCTCCCTTCGCTGACAGCCAGCAACCAGGAGCCAGCAACTGGCCACGGATCGCTGATAACGGACGACTGACAACTCGCTTCACATCACCCTCCCAGGTAAAGGATCGTTCCAGTTCGGCAAATCGAAAAGCCTCTCCGTTTCCTCCCGGGGCGGCCGGTCCCAGTTTGGAAACGGCTGCCGGGAGGATTCCCGGAACGAGGTGATCAGGTCGCGGATTTGCGATCTTCTTTCCATCAGCTTCTCCACCAGCTTCTCCAGGGCTTCTGCGTTGCCTTCGTACCACTCCGGCGGAACGGCCTCAGCAATCGCCCATATTTTCCCGGCGTCGAGCTCTTCAATGCGCGTCAGCCACGGCTCGAAACTCTCCCATCCCGTGACGCCGAGATACACCGCGTTGCGCATGTACACGCCGCGCAGCGGCGCATCGATGAAGCGCCACTCGCCGGCGTTGAAGCAGAATCCCTGGTCGATGAACGTGGCGCGGTAGCGCTTGTCCCGCGCTTTGCGATGGAAGAGCGCCTGGCGGCCGTTGGCGTTGCAGGTCCACTTGTCGAGCGCAAGGGCCCCGGCAAATTCGTGCAGGTTGCGCACCTGAATGAGCTGCTCTTCGGGCAGATAGTCGGCGACATGGCCGGGCATAAGGCCCCCGACCAGCTGCGAGCCGAACTGCAGTCCAGGGCGGCAGCGCTCGCGCAGCGGGCCCAAATCCATTTCCAGTTCCGCAGTATGGTCGATGAGCCATTCTGAAACTTCCACGACGTCGCAGGCTGGGACGGTCAGCCCGATCGCGGCAGCCAGGCGCGTGGCCAGCAGCTCGTTCGGCAGCACCCGCAGGTGCTGGGGGTTGTTCTGGAACTTCACGATCCAGGCGTTGCCGTCGGCGCCGAGCATCAGATGGCTCTGCGCGCCGCCCCGCATCTTTCTGATCTGCTGTACTGCCTGAATCGCCACGCTGATCTCCGACGCTCTCATGCTAGTGTGTGTCCGGTTTTGAGGCCAACTGATTTTGCAGCCTGTAGCCGGTCGCTCGCAGCCGGTGGCTCCGCAACGCGCGCTAAGCTGCCGATCCGTTCGCGAGACTCCCTGCGGCCCGCTCGCGACGGTAACGGTCTCCGGTCAGATACTCATGCCGTGCCGCCAGCGCGATCGCCATAGACATCACCAGATCGTCGTGCTCGCCGGCCTTCGCCTCCAGCCGGCCCTTTTCCGTGCGGATGAAGCACCGGCATTCGCGCAGCAGGCGCTCGCTCAGGAAGGCGCGCGGCGCCTGTTCCAGAGTCGCGTACAGCTCGCTGAGCATGGCATCCCGGCTCGGCGCTGTCGTCAGGAACCCCTCGCTTGCGTCCTTATCCACGAACAGATGGGGATAGGGTTGATCGCAGCGGGCCAGGCAGCTGAGCACGGTCTGGCCCAGGCTGTTGCGCTCCACCGCCAGCAGCGCATTGTTATATTCGCGTCCCAGCCTGGCTGCTTCCACGGCGGCTTCGCTCGGCGTCAGGTAATCCTGCAACTCCGCGCACTGGATTCCGTTTTCCAGGTTGATGACCTGCATCGCCGTATAATCCCCGGCCGTTCCGCCGCCGGCGGGATCCACCGAGACCAGGTAGTGTTTCCCTTTCTGGGGAGCCAACCAGATCTGCACGCTCCCGCGCCGCCGCTGTACCACCGGCGCCGTTAATTCCTTCAGGCGCTCGTCGATCGTCGCCACCTCGAAGTAACACGAGCCGCTTGCAAGGAAGCAGGAATCCGGGTCCTCGGCGTACTCCTGCTTCGCCATGCCGCGAAACTTCTCCCGGATCTGGCGGCGATAGGCGATCTTCTCCAGCGTCAGTTCAGCATGCTGCTCCATCAGTTTCGCCTCCTCCTCGGTGAGCGAGTCTTTCAGGATCGCCTCGCTCTTGTACGCAGGCTCGAGCCACCACGGAAAGAAATGCCGGATCGTTTTCGTCTTCTCCGCCTCCCGCCACTCGTTCCAGAAGCAGCCGGTAGCACCCATCGGCGTCGACTCCATCACCAGCGCGCCGGCGGGCGAGAGCGTGGCCATCAGGCCATACAGCGTCTCCGCGGCGTCGCCCGGCCAGCGTGCCAGTTCGGTGCAGTGCAGGTTGGTGATGGTCAGGCCGCGCCCCGCATTGCGATCGCCCGCCGTCTCCACCAGGTACTCGCTGTCGAGCTCCGGCAGCAGCAGGCGGCGCGCGCTCACCTTCGCCGACTTCAAAGCGCCCTCGCGGAGCGCTGCAGGCAGGTGGTGGAAGAAGCGGTGCACGATGCGGAAGATCTGCTCCGCGGCTTCCTGGGTGTGCGCTACCTGCACCGTCACCGTGCCCGGTTGCAGGATCGTCTTCAGAAAAAATTGCCCGGCAATCCACGTGGTGATGCCCATCTGCCGGGCCTTGAGGACAATGTTGCGCTGATTTCGCCACGCGTTCTCCGTGTACTGCCTCTGTGCCTCGTTGGCGATGAGGTCGTCCAGCTTTCCCATCCGGTTTCTGATTTTGAGGAGGGCGGCGGTGATGGCCAGATTCTTCCCGATGGCCAGGTTCTTTTCTCCGGGACTATCGAATTCTCTGCCCCATCGTTCGAGATTGTCTTTCGATCCGTCGCCCAGGCTTAACTCGGTTCCATTGCCCAGGTTGAATGGCATGCCCGGACCCGCTCACTGATTCATCGTGTATTCCATCGTGAGCTGTGCATTGCCCGGGCTGGTGCTGCATCCCACGCCCGCGGTTTGCACGCCCATCGACAGGTTGTGGCCGGCAGTGATGGAAACTCCGGTGACGGCGTTGCGATAACTGTAGGTCGCGGCGGCCAGGGCGATGGTCTTGAGCCACGTCGACGAGGTGCCGTCGTAAATGCCGATCACCGGATAGGTCGTGCACCCTGCGGGAGCGGTGCCTACGGCAATGTCGAGGCGCGTCATACCGATGGCGGCGCTCGGTGACCAGATGGCTCCCAGCGAAGTATTGGTCGCGGTGCCGAAGGTCCCGCCGAAGTAGCCGTGCCAGGTGAAGCGCCACGACTGGAGGCAGTTTGCCGCACCGCTCGCGGCGATGCCGCTGGAGTAATAGCCGGTGGCGCACTGCGTGGGCGTCGCCGCCAGAGCGGTTGCAGTGCTCGCGTTGCCCGTCGTGCTTGCCGTGTTGTTCGGGATATCCGCCGAAACCAGCGCAGGCAATTGCGCGTGGGGCAGCTTGCCTGCGGTGATGTTGCTCGCGTTGGCGGAGAATGCTTCCGCGTTACTTTGCGCGGTCGCCGCTGCGCCGGCGGTGTCGTAGCTCGCGGCGTAATCGCTCGCCTGGGGCACGACGGCTCCGACGCGTCCGTTGAACGAAGTGACGGCCGAGCCGGAAACCGCAGCTGCGGCTGTGCCGGCTACATACCAGTTGTAGTCGGGCCCGCAGACGAGGGTCTGCGTCGACGGCGTGGAGAGCACGAGCGTTGCGGCTCCGGTTCCCTGACTGTAAATCAGCTGGGAACTGGTGGTCTGGAGCGTCACCGTATTCGTCGAGCTATCGGACTTGACGATGGTGAACTCGAGGCCGGTGGGCGGTGTGTTATCCACGAGCGGCGTGTAGCAGCTCGGCAGGGTGAGGGTCTGCGGCCCGCCGGCGGCGTTGGCGATCACGTTCTTGTTGGCCGGCGTCAGCGTGAGCATCGAGGCGGTGTTGATGACCGTGCCGAGCGCGAGACCGCCGCTGGAGCGGATGGTTCCCTGGTACGTGACATTGAAGAAGGGCGCAACCCCGGAGAAGTGTGCCTGGAAGGCATCGCCCTGGTAGCCGGTGTACATTTGCGCGGAGAATGCCGGATAGCTCGAAGCAGCGGCGATCGGCGTCGACCACAGGCGCGGCACGGCGCCGCTGGGATCGTTGATGTTGGCGCCCCCCGAGGAGAAGCCTGAAGTATTGGCCGGCTCCAGCGACTGGTAGTAATTGCCGCAGCCGGTCAGGTGATGCACGCTTGCGTAGGTGGGCGGATTACCGGCCGTGCCCGCGTAGGTGATCCAGTTCACGCCGCTGGCCATCTCCAGACAATCGACATCCGCGATCAGCAGGTTGTTGCTGACGTTCGCCGCAACATAGGCCAGATTGGCGGAAGGAAAGCTGGTGAGGTCAGGCCACTGGATGTGGCCGCCGTGGATTTCGGTGCCGTTCGCGCCGATGTAGAAACCGGCGACAGCGGGCGAATCGGCATAGGTGTCCGTCCACACGCTGCCGGCGCCGCCCGTGTCATAGATGACGTAATTCGTCGCATAGGAGGCGTTCGCGGCTGATCCCGAGGCCGCGTTGTTGACGCACGGCGCGGTGGTGCAGGTGTAGGGATAGCCGAAGCCGTGGATGAGATAGCCGGTGTTGCCCGTGCCTTCGTTCCAGACGGCCGCGGTGAGCGCATTGCGGACGACGATGTTGTCCAGATGGCTGTCTATCGCGGTCTTCTGGAGATGAATGCCCCACGCGGGACGATTGGCGGGCGTGAACGCCCCACTCGAGTAACTGACTGTCACGTTGCGCAGAAGGAAGCTGGCCTGATGGCTGCCGGTTTCTTCGCCGAGGAGCACGCCTTCGGCCATCGTGTCGTTGACCGTGACGTTATCGAGCAGGAGGCCGCGGAACCACTGCAACTCGAATCCGTGCGTCGCGTTGCCGGCCGCCAGGATGCTGAGGTCGCGGAAGGTGCAACCCTGCGCCTGCGTTGAGTTGCCGAGGAAAACGACGTCGCCGCCCAGCGATGCGGGAACTGTAAGCGTGGTCGCGATTTGCGGGCTGTCGGCATTCATCGTGACGCCGGCGGAGCCGAGGAGGTTCACGCAGGCTCCGTTGGCGGGCTCAGTCAGCGTCGCGGAGACGGAGAAGGTTCCGGGGCCGAGGCGGACGGTCTGGTTCTGACCGGTCGCTGTGGCCTGGGCGACGGCGGCATTCCATGCAGCGTTCAGCGATGTGTACAGGACGCCATCGACAGTGAATTCGCCATTGATCGAGGCGCCCGTGACGGCGGTCTCTGCGTGGAGAGATCCCGGGAGGGTGACGTTGCCGTTGGCATCGGTGGCGGCATAGCCGCCGAGCGAGCTCCAGGTGCCGTTGTTGTAACTAAAGCGCTTCCAGGTTCCGCCGGCGTCGAGAAGATTGCAGAAACGAGGCACCGAGCCGGAACCGCTGCCGTCGCAAAGCTGATAGGAGCCGAGAAACTGATGAACCTGTCCGAACTCCGCAGTGCTGGCCAGATAGTCGCGATAGCCAAGGGGCGCATTGGTGTAAGCGCCAGACGTCGCGACGAAACCGCCGGGGCGCTGCACGGTGCTGATGGAAGCCGCGCCATTGGAGTAAGTGACGGTGTTGACCTGCAGACCGCCGAGTTCGGAGATCAGGGGGTTGGTATCGAAGCTGGCGGCGTTGTTGGTCCAGAGGGACGCATAGTCGCTGCCGTCGACCTGGACCCTCGACAGAATGTGAGCTTCCAGCTGCTCGTTGCGGACGCGGTTGTTGCCCGTGAAGAGGATGTTCTTGGCCGCGCCGGGATTGATGGTGGTGGTCAGGAGGAGATCGTCTGGCATCCAGCCGTTCTCAATTTCGGCTCCGTTGGTTTCGCCGTGATTGGGATCGGCGGCAATGACGTAACCGGGAAGAAGCTGATAGTCGTCAAAGTGATCGTCGGTCAGATGCAGCGCATCGGAAGGAATGGGACTGAGGCCATCTCCCTCCACATATATGGCGCCGGCGGGCCAGTTGTACTGCGTGGTGCCGTTATAGCCGCGAGTCTGGATATAGAGAGTGTTCCCGACAGTGCCGTAAAGCAGTACTTCCTCGTAGCTGTTTTGGAGGATGCCGCCGCCGATGCTGCTGGGTGCGTTGCTGGCCCAGGAGAAATCCGGCGGGAGGATATACCCGGCATAGCAGGTGCTCGCGACGCAGGAGTCACCGATGGATGCCGCCAGTTCGCTGGTGAAGCCAACTTGATTCCGAAACCAGATGCCGCCCCCCTGCACTGTGCCTGTTTTCTCGCTCCAGACCCCCGGCTGTAGCGTGACCGACCAGGCGTTCACGGCCGGACTGCCAGGCGCAGCCGCGGGGATGGTGGTCGACGCAAGAGCCGTCTTCGAAAGCGAGCGAGGGTTATACCCGCCGTTGATGATGGACAGGTTTTCTCCGAGTCCCGCCGGCGGGCTTGAGGTCCAGCCCTCGAAATAGCAGTGGTCGATTTCGATGTTTTCGCCGTGAATGACGCGTACTGCGGAGACGTCGCTGGCCCCCTTGATGGAGCAACCGCTGATGCGATTGTTGACCGAGTTGCCAGCCAGCACAAACGCAGCGATCGAATTCTGGATAACGGGAGTTGCCGCGCCGCCGGATCCGGTGTTGGGAGCCGGGTTCACACCATTCGCGGCGTTCAGATCCCAGGAAAAGACTCCGGAATGCAGGAACGGGTTCTCGGTGTATCCGAAGTTGATTGCTTCGAGATCTCTGGCGTACGTCTCGTTGGTGGCTGTGGCGCCCTGGACCCACGCCTGCCGGCAGTTGAGGAACTTCACGTCGCTCAGGTACATCCGCTCCGCATCCTGGAGCAAACAAATCCCCCCGGTGCCATTGAAGTGAACATGGCTGAAGGTGGTCCAGGGCCTGAAGTTCTCAACCAGGTTGCCGGTGGTTGCTGTTCCCAGGCCATAGAGCGAGAGGTTCTCGAATTTGACCTGCCACGACCCTTGCAACACCGAAAAGAGGGGCTGCGCGGGACTGGTCATCACAATGCCGGTGCTGGTGGGGGAGTCGCCAGCCAGCCGGATCGTCATGCTGTTGAGCGAGCCATTGTTCACCGCCGGAACGGAGGAACACGCAATGGGGATGTTGGCGGTGGTTCGATAAAGACCCGCGGGAAAGAAGAGGGTCCCGCCGCCATCGGCGCAGAGTTTTACGACGCACGCGGTAATCGCTGCGGTATCGTCGTTGCCGTCGGTGCCGACGGTTGAGTTTCCCATCGCGCCGCACTCTTTCACGCTAACCCGATTCGTGCGCCCAAGATCGGTTGTCGCCAGGGGCGCGGCCAGGTTTCCGGAAAGACTGATGGACGGGGCGTTCAGCGGCCCGGTGAGCGTACCGCCGGAGAGGGGAAGCGTCTGCGCGAAGAGCTGGTCGGCGTAGTGCTTGGTTGCGGCCTGGCCTGAGGCCATGGGATCGCTGTTGAGGTTTAGTGGGCCCGTGAGCGTGCCTCCGGATAGCGGGAGATAGTTCCCGGTGATCTCGCTCACGGCATTGTCGACGTAGGCCGGCGTCACGGTCTGCGCCACGGCGACGGTGGAAGGCTGCAGAAGCGCGCGCACAGCGGCGACCGTAGCGGTGGGCGCGACGGGAACGACCCAGTATTCCTGGTTCACGGTGCCATCGGTGAGGTGATAAACGGCGGTGTAATAGCTGCCCGAAGGGAGCGCGCCGGCGTTCGGGGTGAGGCTCACGCTCAGGAATCCGTTGGCGCCGATGGAGGCGCTGAGGCTGCCGGCGGCGACGGCCTGGTCCTGTGGGGTAGTAAAGGCGGGCCAGCTAATGAGCACGGTGCCTCCGGCGGGCGTGCCATCGGCGCGATAGATGGTTCCCTGAACGGTGGTGGTGCTCATCTGCGCGGCACCGTGCAGGGGAACCAGCGCGGCCAGTACAGCCAGGGCCGGCAGCACCGCACGCCGCAGGCGCACGGGTACGGACGCCTGCTGTTTGCAGTTCGTGTTCTGCATAATCCTCTTCCTGGATCGATCTCGCGATCGGGGCTCAACCGGCGGCGCGCATTCCGGCGCCAGCTCGGGGCAAAAGGAAAAGGACGCCCGAGGGCGTCCCTTTTTCTTTTTTCACTCTATAAGTTCAGAATACCAAGTCCAGCGTCTAACCACGCCAAATTTCTTTGCTCTTTTTGGCTTATAAGTGCCGTGTTTTGTTGGCTTATTACTTTGGTTTTTCGCCGCGCCTCTTGACAAATTTTCCACATTTGGCAAAAACCAGCGAAGTCACGTCCTCAAAGGTCACTGATACCCAGTTCCCGTTGACCCGATCCTGCCATCTGCAGGTTCGTCATGAACGTCGGCCGCGGCGGAAAACTGGCCCTGCGGCTCCCGCCCGAGAACAGCCTTTTGCTGACCCTGCTCCGGGTCGAGAAGTCCGGAATCGAGAAATTGCCGGGTGAGACGATCAAGCGCCTGATTGTAGATCCGCGACACCGAACGCTCACTGTCCCTGGTGATCATGGCGGTCTCCAGAATCGTATAGTCCTCGAGCGCCATGTGGGCTATGACGGTCTGGGAAGCATGATCGAGCTGTTTCAGGCATTTCTCGACGTCGAAGATGAAAATCATCAGGTCTTCGAAAGTGGTCATGCGGTAACTCGACACCCGTCCGCGGAAGACCACGTTGCCGAGGATGCAGGGCGCGCGGCCCACTTCCATGGAAATGCGCAAATAGCGGCGCAGCAGTGCCACCGTGTGCCTGCGGTAGAACGCGTAGCCCTGAATGGTTCTGCCGCGAGCCGCAGGCAGAGCGGATTCAGCGACAGCCTGTGCGGTGGCGAGGACGAAAGGGAATGCCGGTGCAGCGCTCATGCGGCACCTCCGCGACAACGCGCCGTGGAGGCGGGCCGTGTGCGCCGCAGGTGGCGGCGCGAAGGACCTCCCGGTGGAAGGCTGCGCATACGCCGTGCACACGCAGGGCAATAGACTTCGATGGAGCTCTGAGCGCGGAACCAAAGACTGCCGCACCCCTCGCACACTTTGAGAAAGACTTGCAGATACGTCATGGGATCTCCAGAGGAAAGCGGGTCCCTGAGTCTTTATGCTCCGGATCCGCAGGGGAGTGAAGGGCCTTACCGCTTCTGACGTTCGCGGCCGCGACCCGGTGGTTGATGAGTTGGACAGAACTGTCAGCACGAAAAAAATCCAGCAAGCGTCGTTCAGGCAGCCAAAGCCAGAAGGGGCAGTCCCCCGAAGGGCTCGAACGACGGCCATCCGACCGGGAGAGATGTGTTCTTTCTGGCGAAAGTATTCCGACAGTAGACGGGGGAGCGTTTTGGGATCAATTCCCCTCCGGTGCGTTGCACACTCGGTTACAAACCCGAGTACTATCGTTTGGCGAATTTGGCCGGAAAAACACGAAAACGCGATTCTTTCTGCAAAGGCAGAAGTAACGGGTGTATAGCTCGGGGAAAAGTAATGCGGAAGATAAGGGGGCGGCCAAAAGGCAGGGTAAGACGAAAGAGGCAAAGGGCGCAGGCCGCAGGGCTCGCGGCGGCGGGAGTGAATGGAAGGGAAGGGCTCGCGGAAATCCGCATGGTCTCCTTCAACGGCACGAGGGAAGACAGACGGGTTTACGGGACGTGGTGACTGCAGGACTTTTTGGCTTTGGTGGATCTCGTCGTTTCCGCGCAGGCATGGGAGCATCGGCTCACCGCTTCCGGTGCGGAATCTGGGCCGCAAAGGAAACGTATCAAGCCGATCGAGAACGCCGGCCATGCCGGAGGTTCGTATCCAGATTTCACAGGCGGGCCTGATACCGATGAAACTCATCGAGCTCCATGAGCGGCTGCGGCTGGAGACCTGGCGACGCATCGATCTTGGAATTCAGAGCAGCGCGCTGCTGGCCCGGCAGACCGGCCTTGCGCAGGCGCATATCTCGAATTTTCTGCACAGGCGTCGTCGCCTGAGCCTGACGGCGCTGGATCGTCTTTTGCTGGCGCAGGCTCTCAGCGTCGAGGATCTCGCCTGCAGCGACGACTCTCTCAACCCTCTTCCGGAAGGGAGCCAGCGAGACTCCATGGACGTTGTGCCAATCGTCTCTCAGACCGTGGCCATGAGCGCGCCCGGGATTTCCGCGCGGGCGACTGCCGACACGCTGGGTGTGCCGGGAGAGTGGCTGACGGCGTTTCCCGCGCGCCGCGCCATCTCGCGGCGCAACTGGGACCGCTTTGTGGCGGTCCGCGTGACGCCGGCCCAGGCGCTCTCGATGGATCCCGTTCTTCGTGTGGGATCGGTGGCAGTGCTGGACCGGCACTACAACTCGCTGGTGACCTGCAGGCCGCCACACCCCAATGTCTACGGCGTGCGGATTGGCGGGCAGATGGCCTTCCGGCATGTGTCGTTCGAGTCGAGCCGGCTGGTCCTGCGGCCGCGCGCGCTCGAGTATCCGGTGGAACTGGTCGAACTGACCGATCAGGAGTCGCCGTCGGATTTTTTAGTGGGGCGGGTGTGCCTGTGCGTCGCGGAAATGTGACGTACAGAGAAGAAATGATTTCGTTGCGAACCGGTTCGATCAGGACCCGTTCGTCAGGAATGGGTTCGTAGCATGGTGCGCTGACCACCGGTAACGGACAACTGATAGCATCGCCCTTGAGAGGTTCTTATGGATCAGGCCCCTGGAACGGGCAACGGTGCGCGGCGCAACGAAGACATTGCGCTCGATCTTCTGAAGTTTGTGGCGGGCACTGCCGGCGTGGGCCGCACGGCGACGACCGCAACAGGTTTTGGAGCGGCCAGCGCTCCGAAAGCAGACGATCAGGTGACGCAGTTGCTGGAGCTCTACGCGCGCTGCCTGAAGGTGGTGGAAGGAAAGCCGGCGTAAGGCGCACGGTTTGTCCGGTACGACTCAGATCGGAGTGCTTGTCTGCGGGGCGGGCGCGTTCGGCCGCAACCATCTTCGTGTCTATCGCGCGCTCGAGCAGGACAACGCGCCCGTGCGGCTGGCGGCAATTGTGGAGCCGGACGCGGCGAGGGCCGAAACGGCGCGAACGGAGTGGGGCGTTCCGGTTTTTGCAGCGGTGGATGAGGCGCTGGATGCGCGAGGGCGTGGCGAGGCGCGCTTCGATGCGGCGTCGGTGTGCACGCCGACCTCGGCGCATTTTGGAGCGGCTGAGGCGCTGCTGGCGGCCGGCGTGGATCTGCTGGTAGAAAAACCGATTGCGGCGACCGT
>DATJTG010000180.1:0-6332 GCA_035503555.1 Acidobacteriaceae bacterium
CACATTGAAGTGCCGGCGGTGCAGTATCGCGAGCTGCGCGGGGCCGCGGCGATTGAGAACTCGGCGGCGATTCGGGCGCGGGTGCTGGGCGCGCGCGAACGGCAATGCGGCCGCTTCGCCGAGGCGAAGGAAAAGATCTTCTCGAACGCGCAGATGGGCACGCGGCAGATTCGCGCATTTTGTGAGCTGGCCCCGGACGCCGAAAAGCTGCTGGAGCGGGCGATGCTGCAGCAAGGGCTGACGGCCCGCGCCCACGATCGCATCCTCAAGGTCGCGCGGACCATCGCCGATCTCGCCGGCGAGGCATCGATTGCGCTGCCGCACATTGCCGAGGCGATCCAGTACCGGACGCTGGACCGGAGTTACTGGGCGAGCTGAGAGTCCCTTTGCGCGGCTGATTTTCACAGAAAAAACCATTCAACCCACTTGACGAAAATATAGGACTCTTTTAGTCTCCATTAGGAATCAGACAAAAGTAGTCCGATATTAAATCCATTCCTTCGTGAAGCTTGTCCGCTTATTTGGCTGGAGGTCGTTCGTGTGTTCCATCTCGCGTCGATTGGGCCCTTTGCCATGCTGGCTCGCCCTGGCGCTGATCGCCCTGTGCGCGGAGCCGGCGCTGCATGCCCAGCAGGAGCCACCCTACTTCGTCACCTACTCTTCGGTTCTTGAGGAGCCGGGAAACCTCGAGATTGAGAACCAGAACATCGCCGCCGCGCCGAAGAATGCCAACGCATTCTTCGCGCCCACGGTCGAGTTCGAGTATGGCGTGACGGCGTGGTGGACGACGGAAGCCTACCTGCAGGGCGAAGCTACGCAGCACGATTCGACGGTCTTCACCGGCTTCCGGTTCGAGAACCGCTTTCGCCCGCTGCCGCGCGAGTATTGGGTCAACCCGGTTCTCTACGTCGAGTACGAGGACGTCAGCGACGCAGACAAAAGCTTCCTCGAAATCACGGGCAACACCAGCATCACGACGCTGCAGGTCTCGAACGCTCTGCTGCGCAAGGAAGTTGAGCATTCGGTCGAGGGCAAGCTGATCCTCTCCAGCAACGCCAAAGGCTGGAACTTCTCGGAAAACATCATTGGCGAGAAGGATGTGAACGAGAACTCGCCCTGGGAATTCGGCTACGCCGTGGCCGCCGCGCGACCGCTCTCGCTCCGTGCAAGCTCGCACGCCTGCACGCTGTGCCTGCAGAATTTTGCCGCGGGAGCGGAGCTGTTCGGGGGTCTCGGAACGCGCTACAACTTCGGCCTGAAGCAGACCGAGCAGTACGCCGGCCCCACGTTCGCACTCAACGCGCCAAACGGCTTCACGTATAAGTTTTCGCCGGAGTTCGGCCTGAACGACAACGCCGCCGGCGTGCTCTGGCGCTTCGGCGTCTCGTACGAAATCCAGCAGGTCCGCGACTGGTTCCGGAGGTCCCGATGAAAGCGCGCCGTCTCGCCTGGTTTGCTCTTCTTGGCGCCTCGACGCTCGCATTCGCGGCGGCCGATGGCTCGTGGCTGAGGAAAGTCCCAGCCGCCGAGCACGCGCGCGTGAATCCGGTGGCGGGCCAGCCCGATGCCATTGCGGCCGGACACAATCTCTACCACGACAACTGCGCGCGCTGCCACGGCGCCGACGCGCAGGGAAAGAGCGGGCGTCCGGCGCTGCGCAGCCCGCGTCTCAGCGCGGCTTCCGACGGCGACCTCGCGTGGATCCTCCGGAACGGAGTCGTCTTCAAGGGCATGCCGCGGTGGGCGGGCCTTCCCGAGCAGGAGCGCTGGCAGATCGTTGCCTTCCTGCGCAGTCTCAACCCGCCGGCCTCAGGAGATCGCCCGTGACCCGCTCGCGCAAAGTGCTCGCTTCGCTCGTCTGGTTCATCGCGGCCGGCATCATCGCGGCCCTTGTCGCAGTCGGCTGCGGATCCGGCGAAGCTCCCGCGGCCCTGACGGAAACCGACGCCACGCCCGCCGCCGACTCGATCGGCGAGGCGCTCTTCCTCGAAACGCGGTTCTCGGAGTATTTCGCGGCGCACATGACGGGGGTCAACGATCCTCTGCCAGCAGGGGATCCGGTCGTGGCCCAGGTGCAGACGCTCAACGGGCCGCTGCCGGGGCCGTTTGCCGGTCAGTCGATCAACTGCCGCTCGTGCCACTTTGTGACGGAATTCGAAGGGGTGCCGGGCGCGGGCAACCGCACCTACGCCGACTTCACCACGCGCAGCCCCATCCCGCGCATGCAGCCGAACGGTTTCGACCACACGCCGCGGAATGCCATGCAGATGGTCGACTCCTTCACCACGCGCTCCGGCCCGCTCTTTCTCCATTTCGACGGCGAATTCGCCAGCGGGGAAGATCTGGTGATCGGCACCATGACCGGCCGCAACTTCGGCTGGCTGCCGACCGAGGCTCCGATCGCGATTGCTCACATCGCTCGCATCATTCGCGAGGACGACGGCAGCAGCCAGCTGGCCGCCGACCGCCTCGACGGCCTGAGCTATTCGGTCATCTTCAAGGGAACCGATCCGCGCATCACCAGCGATATTCTGCTCCCCCCTGCGGAGCGGCTCGACGTCGCAACGGCGACGGACGATCAGATCGTGAACGAAGTGGCCCTGTGCATCGCCACCTACATGAAGGATTTGCTGTTCCAGCGAGACGCATTCAAGCGCTATATCGGCTCACCCTACGACAATTTCCTCCGTGTCAATCAACTGCCGCAGGCTCCGCTGGCCGGGGAAACCAAAGCCGCCTACAACCAGCGCCTTTACCAGCAGGTGCTCGCACTGAAGAATCCGATCTACATTACGCCGCAGGATGGCTCTTTCAAGTACCACAAGCAGCCTTATCAGTTTGGAGCGCTGGAACTGGAGGGCCTGAAGATCTTCCTCGCTTCAGCCGCGGGAGGCGCCACGAATGCGCACGCAGGAAACTGCGCGGCCTGCCATCAGGCGCCGGATTTCTCCGACTTCGTCTTCCACAACAACGGCGTGTCGCAGGCCGAGTACGACGCGGCCAACGGCGCGGGCGCCTTTCTGCAACTTTACGTCCCCACCAACGCCGAGCGGCTCGCCAACTTCAACGCGTACATGCCGGCTTCCGCCAACCACCCCAATGCAACGGAGGCCTTCCGCCATGCGGCCGTCGCCGGCCAGCCGCAGTTTGCCGATCTGGGTTTGTGGAACATTTATCTGAACCCGGACGTTCCCAATCCCCAGGCGAATCTCTCCGGATTCGTGTGCGCAGCGGGCAAGGACTGCTCCGTCGACCGCGGCCTCGCATCGACGATCGCTCAGTTCAAAACCCCGGTCCTCCGCGATCTCGAGGACTCGGCTCCGTACTTTCACAATGGCAGCGCGGTACGGTTCAACGACGTGATCGATCACTACATCACGATGTCTGCGCTGGCGCATGCAGGGGCAATGCGCAATGCGCCGCCGGAATTCGCCAACATGTCGCTGAGCGACGACGATGTGGCCGCGCTCGTCGCCTTCCTGCAATCGCTGACGGAGGACTACGACGACAGCTAGGCGCCCGATGAGCGATCCCCGCTTTCCTTCACAGCGGAATCGCCGCAAATGCCTTACCCTCATAAAGGCGATTTTTGTGAAGGAGTGATGCATGCGCGCACTGGTGAAGGCTCGCGCGGAACGCGGCCTTTGGCTCGAGGATGTTCCCGAGCCCGACTACGGTATCAACGACGTCCTCATTCGCGTTCGCCGCACGGGCATCTGCGGCACCGACGTTCATATCTATCAGTGGGACGAGTGGGCGCAGCAGACCATCCCCGTGCCCATGGCGATCGGCCACGAATTCGTCGGCGAGATCGCAGCGGTCGGCGCGAACGTCTCCGACTTCCACGTCGGCGATATGGTTTCCGGCGAAGGCCACGTGACCTGCGGACGCTGCCGCAACTGCCTCGCCGGACGCCGCCATCTCTGCGCGCACACCTCCGGCGTGGGCGTGAACCGCCCTGGCGCGTTTGCGGAATACATCACGCTGCCGATGACCAACATCTGGCGCCATCATCCTGGCGTGCCGGAAGAGATCGCCGCCATTTTCGATCCTTTCGGGAACGCGGTTCACACCGCACTTGCCTTCCCTGTGCTCGGCGAGGATGTGCTCATCTCCGGCGCGGGCCCCATTGGCCTCATGGCCGTCCCCATCGTCCGCCACGCAGGCGCGCGCTACGTTGCGGTCACCGACCTCAACCCCTTCCGCCTCGATCTGGCTCGCCGCATGGGCGCCACGGTCGCCGTCGATCCCCGCCAGACGCCGGTCATGGAGGTGCAGAAGCAGCTCGGTATGCAGGAAGGCTTCGACGTCGCTCTCGAGATGTCGGGCAGCCCTGCCGCCTTCGCCGAAATGATCGACAACATGGCCCACGGCGGCAGGATTGCCGTGCTCGGGCTCCCGTCCAGGCCCATGGAGACCGACTGGCGCAAGATCATCTTCAACATGCTCACGGTCCGCGGGATCTACGGGCGCGAGATGTACGAGACCTGGTACAAGATGTCGGTGCTCATCACCTCGGGCGTAGACATCTCCCCGGTCATCACCCACCGCTTCGGGTACAAGGATTACGAGAAGGGATTCGAGGCGATGATCGGCGGGAAGTGCGGCAAGGTGATCCTCGACTGGACGACGATCTGACGCTCTTAAGTGGCGCGAAGCGCGTCCGCCTGGACGGCCAGACCGCTAGGTCCGGGGGTCCTCGACCCGCCCCAGGAACAGGATCTCGCCCGTCCGCGTGTCGCGGATCATGAACAGAAACGGATGGTCGACGCGGAAGACGATGGGCGGCGGCTCCGGCACGGGCATGCGCATTGCCGTGGCCATCATCACCGTCGAGGTGGCCGCGGCCGCCTCGGTTCCCTGCTCGTTCACATCGATGAACGCCTTGTGGATCGCCGCCGAGATGGTGAACTCCCGCTTGCCGGTCATGCCGGAAAAATCCGCCGACCCGGTGAAGGCCTGGGGCATGCCCATCGCCGCCAGGGTACCGCTCAGCTCCAACTGCTGCGTCATGGTGAATCGCGGCAGCGTCAGGATCACCCTTTCCACCGGCTCCAGCCTGTCGATCCACTCGGCGGCCGCCGCGGCCGTGAATTGCTCTTCGAGCGCCGCGAGGCCGTCCTTATCCTTGGGCAGCAGCACCACCATCGCCAGCTCGTCTCCCTTGTCGCCGCTCTTGTAGGGAAGCTCGAGCTCCTGGAATGTGCCTCCGTCGTAGTACAGATAGCCGCCGTTCCGGTGCATCAGGGGCGTCTTCACCGGCTGGCTGGCGGAAAGGTAAAAGTCCTCGTCCTGGGTAACGCCCTTTTCGAACGGCTTCAGCCAGGTTCCCTTGAAGTAGATGGCGTTGGTGAGGACCATGCGGGTCGCGGGGGTCAGAACCCCCGGCCCGATCAGGTTCTGAATCCGGTTGTTCGTCTCCTGTTCCACCCACCGGTTAATGGTGCCGCGCACTACCTCCGGGGAGGACACGAAGTCCACCCGGCGCAACCCCGCCCCGTAGTCGTCCTGCATCAGCTTCAGATAGCCCGGAAGGAAATGCGCGTCCTGCTGCGCCCAGAGCGCGTCGGCCACCCGTAGTTCGTAGTCCTGGTGCTGTGTGTTCATGGCCGCCAGCAGCGCGCCCATGGCCGGATGGAGCTGGTCCGGCGGCAGCGTGAAATGGAAGACCTGGGCCATCTGGGCCGCGGTCTCGCCCCGCGCGCCGGCGTAGGCCATCGCGAAGGCCGTTGAAATGCTCTCCGGCGAGAAGAACAGGTTGCCGGGGTGTGCGCGCAGGCGTCCGTAAAGTTCTACGGCGAAGGCGTTGTTGCCTTTGGTGAGCGCCGCCTGGTCGGCGGGCGGAACGGAGGGAGCCGGCTGGGCGGCCAGAACTGCAGGGCAGGGAAGAAAAGCGAGAACGAAAGCAGCCACAAACCTCATGAAGCCCCCTGTCAGCAGCCATTGGGCTGCCGCCCACAGAGAATCGACGCCATTCCGGGTTTTTAGTCTCTGGCAGCCACGAAGATTTGTGCGGAACACCGAACGATCTCCAGGATTCGGGTATATAAATGGGCGCTGCAGGCTGGCCTGGATGACGGGAACGACAGACAGACTGAGCGCGTGGGTGATGCGGGTTATGGGAGGCCTGAATATCGCCTGTTTTGTCTTCGGCGTGCTCGACTATGGGTTGATTCTGCAGTACAACCACCACCACGGCACGGGGTCGCCCGGAACCGAGGCCTGGATCCTCTTCCTGATTCAGAGCGCTATTACGATTAGTCTGTCCGGCTCCCTGGCTTATCTGGGGTATCCCCTCATCCACGGGAATTTCTCGGCGCTCCGCCCAACGT
>DATJTG010000181.1:0-14230 GCA_035503555.1 Acidobacteriaceae bacterium
GCCGAGCGCGGGATGCCGCGCACGATGTGGATGCCGAACTTCAGCCCCTGCTGATGCACCCAGTCCGCCAGCGGCGCGAAGCCTTTGCCGCCATCGGCGGAAGGGAAGCGGTTGACCGCGGGCAGATAGCGTCCGTCTGGCGAGATCGTGTAGTCCTGCTTGCCGGTCGCCGCCTCGGGATGCTGCGCAAACCATCCTTCATCGATCACGACGTACTGATAGCCGAAGCGTTGCAGATGGTTATGAAACCAGGTAACGGAATCGCGGAACTGCTGCTCGTCGATGGTGAGTCCCCAGGAGTCCCAGCTGTTCCAGCCCATCGGCGGTGTCTGCGCCATCTCGCTCAGATCTTCCCGCGAGGGCGACATCGCGCCAGTCGCGAAGACGGCCATTGCTGCTACGCCGACGACCGCCGGCGTCAGAATCTTTGCAATTGCGATCCGCATTTCCTGAGCCCCTGTTCGCGAAATCCCACGCAGGCTTGCTTTCTGCCCACTCTACCCTACACCCTAACCCGCGCATCCCTGCGATATACTCCTCTTTCTATGCGTGTATTTGTAATCTTGCCGGCTGCGGGGCTGGGCACGCGCATGAGCCCCGGACACACGGGGACTGCGCCCAAACAATTTCTCGAAATCGCCGGCGTTCCCATCCTCATCCACACGTTGCGCGCCTTCGCCGACGTGCCGGAAGTTTCTTCCATCGTGATTGCCGTGCGACCGAGCGAGCGCGAACGGCTGCTCGCCCATGTTTCTGAACACGGCTACGCCGACAAGGTGCGCATCGTCGAGGGCGGCGATTCGCGGCAGGAGAGCGTCTGCAATGCCCTGCGCACCCTCGAGTGCGCCGACGACGATATCGTCCTCGTACACGACGCGGTACGTCCCCTCATTGAGCCGGCGGTCATCCGGCGCACCATCGAGGCTGTCGAGAAACACAGCGCCGCCATCGTCGGGCTCCCCGCGGTCGATACCATCAAGCAGGTGGAGCGCACCGCCGACGGCGCCATCGTAACGGCTACCATTCCCCGCGAGTACATCGTCCAGGCGCAGACGCCGCAGGGCTTCCGCTGCGGCCTGCTGCGCAAAGCTTTCGCCGAGGCTGAGGCGGACGGGTTTGTGGGTACCGACGAGGCCAGCACGGTCGAACGAGCCGGAGCGCAGGTTTTTGTGGTGCAGGGATCGGCGGCTAATATCAAGATCACCCAGCCCGGCGATCTGGAACTGGCCGAGTTCTTTCTTTCTCAGCGCGCCGCTGCACATTCGTGAATTCCCGCTTGTATCCCGGCACGGCTCGTTTACTCTGAATTGGGGCGCTCCCGCCCTTCGACTGCATGGACATCCGCATCGGCTACGGCTTCGACTCGCATGCTTTCAAACCCGGCGTGCCGCTGAAGATTGGCGGCCTCAGCATCGATCATCCGGAGGGCTTGGCAGGCCACTCCGATGGCGACGTTCTGCTCCATGCCATTACCGATGCGCTCCTCGGAGCGGTCTCCGCTGGCGATATCGGCAGCTTTTTCCCTCCCGGAGATCCACGCTGGAAGGACGCCGATTCCGCCATTTTCCTGAACCTGGCGATGGAGGAGATCCACAACGCGGGTTTCCGCATTGTGAATGTCGACACGACTCTCGTGCTCAACGCCCCGAAGATCGGTCCTATCGCGGGTGACATGCGGGAGCGGGTTGCCGACCTGCTCAGCGTTTCGCCTTCGAATGTCGGGATTAAGGCCAAAACGCCCGAGGGTCTTAACGTCGACCACGTCGCCCAGGCGCATGCCGTCGTCCTGCTCGAGCGGGTCGAGGAGCCGAGCGGCCTGATGACGATGTCCGCAGTCATGGAGAGCCAGCGCCAGTTGGAAGACGTCGTTCGTGACCTGGTCAGCCAGGTCCACGGCGTGCCCGGCAAGCCGCCCTTCGATACGGACGACATCACTTAAGGACAACAAAAGCGGTCCAAAAGCTGCCAGCGAGAGGTCAGGCAAGGGAAGTAATTGATCTGAAGCATCATCTAAAGCTAAATTCTACCGTTGAATATAGTATAATTATCTCTGATAGCATTCAAAATATGCTGTATATAACTGATTAAAATGACGATATAAAACTATCCATTCCCCTGAACAGTCAAATGATAAAATGAAGAAGTATCTGTAATCAATTGATCAGAAACTACTTAAAGCTTACGAAGCCTTCGTTGTAGCCAAAGCCCGTCCCTCCTGCCGCAGGTTCCTCCGATACTTCCAGATCCCAAAAACAATCGCGGCGGTCAGCAGCCCGAGGAACGAGTACAGGATCACCGACGACCACCCAGCGCTCAGATACCGATCCCATGCGCGCAGCAGCGGACGCCCGTAGAACATGCCCAGTACCGCCTCGGTCCCGTACCGGACCGTCCTCGCGATCCCCAGAGCGATGAACATCTGTTTCCTCTTGACGCCCAGAGCTCCGGCTCCGAGCAGGAAGGGCATCAGCGGAATCGGCGGGGGAAGCATCGCCGCCAGGCAGACGCTGAGCATTCCGTGCCGCTTCACCCAGGAACGGATTCGCGACCGGAAGCGGGCCGGCACGTAGCGGTCAAGCATGGCCTCGCCGCCCTTTTTCCCTGCGCTCCAGGTCAGGTAACCCCCCATCAGGCTGCCGGCAATGGCGACCGGAGCCAGGAGCCACGGCCACTCCCCATGCGCAGCGAGCAGCAGGATGAGGATGTCGGTGCTGCCTGGAATCGGCAGGGGGACGGGCGCGGCGTCAAGCAGCGCAACCACAAAGACGCCGGCGACGCCAAAATGCAGGATCCAATGGATCACAACCCGGCGATGGTGCTGGCCTGCGCCCGATGGAACGGCAGAGATCACGGGTGATTGGACGCCGAAGACCGCTCCGGGGACGCCACGAGGCGGAGAACCGGCAGACCTGAAGACGCCGCGCACCACGCCGAGTATTCGGAGCGGCGGGATACCAAATAGGATGCAACCTTATAAGTAGCGCAGCCTGGGGATCGATGGCAGCACCCTGCATTCGACCCCGTAGCGATAGAAAAGCTCCAGCCCCTGCAGGCAGGCGTCGTCGAGGATGTACCAGATATTTTCAGTGAGGTAACTGCGAATAGAGGTCTGCGAGATCGAATTGGCCATCATGCGCTTCGACCACTCGACGGACAGCGCCTCGATGTTCAGCATCCCGTCGTCGCGGGACCGCTCGAAATCCCGAATGATCTCCACCGAGGAGAGACGCGTAGCGGCCACGGACTCCGGGCGTATGCCCCACAATGCCGAGACCCAGACCGTGCCCGTAAACGCGTGCCACTCGTGCGCGAGGTCGTAGTAAACGAGCTTCTGGCCCGTGCGGTATTCTCGCTTGCGGCGGCTTTCCATGGCCACGAATGCGGGGTCGCCGATGATCAGGGCAGCATCGGCATTCTCGAGCATTGTGTCGAGATTAGGTTCGTGCGGTACAAACTCCGGCGTGGTTTGCCAGTACTTCGCAAACAGGATCTTTGTATACGCGACCGAAGTCAGCGAAGACGTGTCGAGCGCGACACGCTTCACTCCGTAAATGCCCTCGGGATGGCGCACGGCCAGGATGATCGATTTGACATGATCGCGCGACGCGATCGTGCAGCCGGGAATGACCATCAGCGAAGAATTGGCCGCGAACGCAGCTGCGGGCACCAAACCGATGTCCGCGGCGCCGGATGCAAGCTTCGCCGCGCACTCCGAGGGCGTGTCGTACGAAAGATCGTACCTCTCGCTCAGGCGCGAGCGCTCAGGCTCGTGATCGAAACTCCACATCAGCGGAGCAGGGTTCAGGTAGTTGATGGCCGAGATGTGGAGACGATCGGATGCCACACGTCAGTTTAAATGAGCGAAAACAATCCTCTCCCGCAACCCGGCAGCGTCGGTTTCACGCTGCGCATCGCGAAGGCTCAAAGCGCAACATAGCTTCGGTAACGTCGGCTCGACTCGTTTCTCTTGACCCCTAACCGCGCGGACGATAGTCTCCGGGCAGAATTCATGGAAAGTCCTGCATCAGCGATGGCCCACGACGAAGGAGATCCATGTCGACGATGAGCGCCGCTGCTTCCCCCGCAACATCGCAGCACGAGACGCCCTTCGCTGAGCGCCACGCCTGGCTGGCCCTCGCGCTCACGCCAGGCATCGGTCCCCGCCGCATCCTGCGCGCGGTGGCACGCTGCGGCTCCGCCGATCATGTCCTCCATCTGCCTCTCACCGAACTGGAATCGCTTGAACTTCCCGCGCAGGCGGCACAATTCATCTCCTCCGGCGAAGCCGCGCACGCCGCGGACGAGGAACTGGAGAAACTGGCAGCAACCGCCGCGACTGTCCTCACCATTCGCGACGATGCCTATCCCGAGCGTCTGCGGCAAATCTTCGATCCGCCCGCGCTGTTATGGCTGCGCGGAGACGCAGCCCTGCTTTCAAGGCCGATCATCGCCGTAGTCGGCACGCGTCATCCCACCCCTTACGGCACAGCCATGGCCGAAAAGCTGGCGCACGATCTTGCGATCCATGGCCTCCTCGTCCTCAGCGGCATGGCGCGTGGCGTCGACTCGGCCGCGCATCGCGGCGCCATGGCCGCAAAACGTCCCACCGTTGCCGTCTGGGGCACAGGAGTTGACGTTATCTATCCAAAAGAGAACAAGTCGCTCGCCGAGCAGATCATCGCCGGCGGCGGAGCCATTTTGTCGGAGCTGCCGCTGGGCACTTATCCCGCCCCGCAGAACTTTCCCAAACGCAATCGCATCCTCAGTGGCATGAGCCTTGGCGTGCTGGTGATCGAGGCGGCGGAGTACAGTGGCACTCGCGTGACCGCCCGTTGCGCGCTCGAGCAGAACCGCGACGTCTTCGCGGTGCCAGGCAATGTGACGACGAAGAACGCATGGGGCCCTAACCTGCTGATAAAACAGGGCGCAAAGCTGACCTCGTCGTGGGAGGACGTTTGGGAAGATCTGCCCACCGACGTGCGCGCCGCGCTGGAGCAGAGCGAGGGATTTGCATCCGATGGCAACTCTGAGGCATCGTTATTCCAGCATTCCCCGCTCCCCCCATCGGAGGCGCGCGTACTCGGCGTGCTTCGTCACGATGAAGCGCTGCAGATGGACGAAATCCTCGAGAAGCTCGAGCAGGAAATGAGCTCTTCCGAGGTGTTCACCGCGCTGTTCGAGCTGGAGCTGGCGGGGCGCATACGACAACTTCCCGGGAAGAACTTCGTTAAAACGCTGTGACGAATCTTTCGTTCGCCCTGTGCATCTTACGGAGCCTCGTGTAGATTCGCAGAGGCGGGTCGTGGTAGTTTCCCGAAAGGAAGACAGCGGGAAGCGCTGAAGCGGCAGCTCGCAAGCGAATTGCGAGCGCCGAGTGCTGAAAAGGAAAAGATGAGTCAATCTCTGGTCATCGTCGAGTCGCCGGCTAAAGCGAAGACGATTAACAAATATTTAGGGAAGAGCTTTAAAGTCGAAGCGTCCTTCGGGCACATCATGGATCTGCCCAAGCGCGACATCGGCGTGGAGCTGAAACACCGCACGTTCGAACCGACCCTTCTGGTCACTCCGGATAAGGAAAAGATAGTCCGCCACCTGAAAAAGCTGGCCGAGAGCGCCGACGCCGTTTATCTGGCGCCTGACCCCGACCGCGAAGGCGAGGCCATCGCCGCGCATCTCCAGAAGCAGTTGATGCCCGTGGTGAAAGACAAGGCGAAGATTCGCCGGGTTACGTTCAACGAAATTACGAAGAAAGCCGTCGCCCAGGCGTTCGATCACGCCCGCGGCGTCGATGAGAACCTTGTGGACGCGCAGCAGACCCGCCGCGTGCTCGACCGCATCGTCGGCTATCAGATCTCTCCGCTGCTCTGGGACAAAGTGCGGCGCGGTCTCTCTGCCGGCCGCGTGCAGACCGTCGCCGTTCGCCTGATCGTCGAGCGCGAGCGCGAAATCCAGGCATTCAAGCCGGTCGAGTACTGGACCATCGATGCGGCGCTGACGCCGTCGCCCGACGGGCAGGAGTTCGTCGCGCGCTTCATCGGCATCGACGGTAAGAAAGCCGAAGTGGAATCCGTGAGCGCGCCCAGCGTTCCCGATAAGCAAACCGCTGACGCGATTCTGGCCGCGCTGAGCAAGGCGCGCTGGAACGTCCGCTCCGTTGAGCGTAAAGAGCGCCGCCGCAGTCCGGCTCCGCCGTTCACCACCAGCAAGCTGCAGCAGGACGCGTCGCGCCAGCTCGGCTTCAGCGTGAAGCGCACCATGGGCGTGGCCCAGCGCCTGTATGAAGGTGTGGAAGTCGGCTCGGAAGGCACCATCGGCCTCATCACCTACATGCGTACCGATTCGACGCGCGTATCGCCCGAAGCCATCACCGCGGTGCGCGAATTCATCGGCAACAAACTGGGGAATCAGTATCTGCCCGATCAGGCGAACTTCTACCGCTCCAAGAAGGACGCGCAGGATGCGCACGAGGCCATTCGCCCGACGAATCCAGAAATGCATCCGGACGACATCCGCAGCTACCTCAGCGACGAGCAGTACCGGATGTACAAGCTCATCTGGCAGCGGTTTGTCGCTTCGCAGATGGTGCCCGCCGTCTACGATCAGACCACGGTGAACATCGCCGCGGCGGCTGATCGCACCTACGATTTCCGCGTCACCGGATCGGTGCTCAAGTTCGACGGATTCCTTAAGGTCTATCACGAAGAAACCGATACCGCCGACGAAGACGAGGAGTCGCTGAAGAACGCGCTGCCCGCGCTCAGTGACGGCGATCCGCTGCGCCTGGTGCGCACGCTGCCCGAGCAGCACTTCACCGAGCCGCCTCCACGCTACAACGAAGCCTCGCTGGTGAAAGAGCTGGAAGAGCGCGGCATCGGACGGCCATCGACCTACGCCTCGATCATCACCACTATTCAGGATCGCGAGTACGTCACCAAAGTCCCGCCCACCGGACGCGGAGGACGCTTTTATCCCACCGAAATCGGAACCGTGGTCAACGATCTGCTCGTCGGCAATTTCCCCTACATCTTCGACACCGCGTACACGGCGAAGCTCGAAGAAGAGCTCGACGATATTGAAGAGGGCAAGGAGCGCTGGACCGATCTTCTGAAGGGCTTCTACGGCCACTTTGAGGAAGAGCTGAAGCACGCCGAAAAGCACATGCGCAACATCAAACGCATGGAAGAATCGACCAACGAAGTTTGCGACCTCTGCGGCTCACCCCTCGTCCTCAAGTGGGGCAAGTTCGGCTCGTTCTACGCGTGCAGCGCCTACGCCAAGGAGAAGCCGGTCGCGGTTTCGGCGTCGGCGTGGAAGAAGGATCCCAAAAAGGTCATCGCCAAGGTTGAAGACAAGCTGAAATATCCGTTGACCGTGAAGACGACCGTCGACGATGAGTCGAACACCGTCGCCGAAGCCAGGACAAAGACCGAGTTGAAGAGCGCCATCGAAACCGCTCTCGGGACAGGCCAGAAAGTCACTGTCGAGCAGGTGAGCTGCGGCTTCACGAAAGAGAATCACGCAGCCAAGCCTGATCTCCAGGCCGGCGACCAGAGTGCTCCGGCAGAAGAGTACTGCGAGAACTGCGGCAAGGTGATGGTGCTGCGGCGTGGCCCGTTCGGCGCGTATATGGCGTGCCCCGACTACAACGCCGATCCTCCGTGCCGCACCATCCGCCGCCTGAGCCAAAAACAGCAGCAGAAGCCGGCGGTCCCGCTCGACGAGAATTGCCCGAAGTGCGGCAAGCAGCTCGTGCTGCGCTCCGGAACCTACGGCGAGTTCGTTTCGTGCTCCGGCTATCCAAAATGCAAGTACGTGAAGCAGAACCTGATTGAAGGCCTCAAGTGCCCGAAGTGCGGTGAGGGCGACATTGCCGAGCGCAAGGCGCGCACCGGCAACGTCTTCTGGGGATGCACGCGCTATCCCAAATGCGACTTCACCTCGAACCTGAAGCCCGTAGCGCAGGCCTGTCCGCAGTGCGGATCGAAGTACGTCGTCGAGCGCGTCATCGATGGCGGACTTTATCTGGTGTGCCCAAACAATCAGGAGATGATGCCAAAGCGGCGTCCGCGCAAAGGCCAGAAGGTGGAAGAGCCCGAGAACAAAGTCGAATGTCACTTCTCGAAGCGGATCGGCGATGCTCCGGCTCCCGCGCAGCCGGAGCGCCCCACCGCGGCCACCCATGGTCCCGTCGTAGCGCGAGAGCAGCCAGTGGCCTGAGTGAGGAACGTTCGGTGAGAAGCTCTTCGCGAAAGCCTGTTAGCAGGAGCCGCAAAAGTAAAGGACCCGCCGAAGCGGGTCCTTTTGTTGAGAGGTTGTTCCGTTTACGGCAGGTAGTAGCGGAACGAGGTCCAGAACATGTTGTCGGCACCGTTGGCGCCGCCGCCCGGATTGCCCGGGCCCTTGCCCGTGGCCGCACCCGACCACAGATCACGCTCCCAGCGGCTGTACTGGAGACCGAAGCGCATGCCGCCCTTCGGGCCCTTGTAGAAGTAATACCAGTCGCCGACCGTGAATTCCTGGGTGTCCTTGTTCTGGTTGCCGCAATTCGACGGAGCCGAAGGCGTGAAGCCCGTGCCGCCGCCGAAGCCGGAGGTCGGCGCCGAGGTGGGCGCGGGCTCGACCGTGCAGCCCGACATGTCGGTCAGCGGCGAGCCGTAGCCTTCCTTGCCGTTGTAATCGCGGTAGACGTAGTCGCCGCCGTAGTTGAGGTAGAGCATCAGACGCGCGGTGGGATTCAGTTCCAGCGTGCTGAGGGCCGAGAAGGCTTTCAGCGGATCGATTTCACCGTCAGGCCGCAGCGTGATGTCGGCAATGGTCGAGTCGCCGTAGCGTCCCACCCCTTTGCCGTACAGGCCCTTCAAACCGATCGTGACTTTCTTTGCCGCAAGGGGCACACGGAAGCCGCCGCCGATGCCGGCGCCGACCGCCTTGTCGTTATACGCGCCGGCTGTGGTGCCGGTGCAGGTTACCGGCGATCCACTGCAGACCTCGCCAGGATAAATGCGATCGCGGAAGTTGCGCTCGATGCCGAACAGTTCCCAGTGGCCCCAGCCCGGCTCGGCGACCGCCTTCACGACGAAGTCCGGCGTGTAGTTGAAGGAGTAGTTGGCCGTGTTGTTGTAGAGACCGCCGCCCGTACCGTCGGAGCCAAGCAGCACGTTCGTCGGCAAGCTGCTGCCCGCCGGGTTCAGCGTCTCAGCGTTCTCTGCCGAAGCGCCCAGCCAGAACTTGTTGCCGAAGGCTTTGGTTGTACGGAAGCTATACTGGCGCGTCCACACAAAGCCCGCTTCGTACTGTGGGTCGATCGTCGCCGGCAGGATTTCCGTGCCGCGCGTTTCGCCCTGGGTGGTTTCTGTCGCGAGCGACCATCCCTGACCGCCGGAAACATCCCAACCATTGTCGAAGCGCGCATCTGCCCACAGTTGCCGCTGGCGCATCACGTAGCTGTTCGACTGGTTGTTGTTCGAAGTGACCCCGGCGCCCAGCCAGTCCATTTCGTAGTAGCCGGTCAGGGTCACGTCCGACAGCTTCCCGACAGCTTTCAGGGCGAGCCGCGACTGACGGCCCGATCCATAGAACTCGCTGAGCTGCGCATCGTCGGAATTGGCAAGAGGAATGCCGGTCGGAGCGGTATTCAGGCCGCCTCCCGTCGCGCCCTGGCGCCACACAGTTTCGGCCGCGATAAAGCTCCCCGCGGGCGAGAGCGTGATCCCCTTATAGTGCAATACCTCGGGACTCTCGATCGCCTTCTTCACTTCGTCGGTCTGCTTCTGCACCGACGCGGCGAGCGCGTTGTCGCTTGACTTCAGGTCGCTGACCGACGTTTGGAGGCTCGAAACGGAGGAGGAGGTCTCCGACAGCTGCTGCGCCTGCTGGTTCGCGGCAGCCTGGGCAGCCTGAGCCGCCTGTTGCGCCGATGCGGCGGCCTGCTGCGCCTGCTGGAGCTGCGCATCGCGATCGGAGAGCTGCTGCCGCAGCGTGTCGATCTCCCCTTTCTGCGACTGCATCTCGTTGCGGAGATCGTCGATCTGCGACTCCACGCTCGGCTTATGTTCCACCGCGCGCTTGTGGTGAATCTTTGTGTGTGTGTCAGGCGAGCTGGCCGTGCTCTGTGCGGAACCGGTTGCAACGGCCACGATCAGCACGAGGGGGGCAAGCGCCTTGCATTGCATGTTCATTGAGCCTCTCTCAGAGTTGAAACTGCGTGATGAATGAGTGCCGGGGGAAGGCAGAGGTCCGGACCCGGAACGCCTGGGCCGCCGCGAACGCGTACGGGCCAACGATCTGACTCGCGGATGCTCCATCGGCATCGTCGCAGGCGATTGTGAATATTCTGAGAAAGGACGATGAATGTTCGAGTAAAAACGGCCACGAATTTGCGTGGCAACTATTGACAGTTCAATGAATTACGGGAGAACTCGGAGCTAATGGGCCTGCGGGTTCTTACCCGCCGAAATCAGGTTCACCAGCAGCCGGTACGGCCCCGGAACCGCCTCAGGGAGCTGCCGGTACACCGCATACGCCAGGTAAATCCAGTGGCCCTTGCCATAGTGCGTGGAAAGCAGGCCGCCGCGCTGGGGATCCTGCCCGGGATCGTGCGTTTCCGTCAGCGGTGTGTATTGCGACGACCAGCTGCCAAGGAACGAGTGGCCCCGCTCCTCAACCCATCCGTCGAAATCGGCGGTCGTGATCCGGTTCGGCCAGGTGAAGAGAGGATTCTGCGGATCGAGCAGCGTTACCGGCGTGTGCTCGTCGACCACCTTCTCCGGATTCCGCGGCAGCGTGAGCGGATACGGAGCAGGGAACTCCACGCTCTGGTACTGCACCAGCACGGTCCCGCCCTTTTGCACGTAGTCGAACAGTCGCGGCGTCGCCGCGGCCAGATCGGGCCGCGTTGAGTAGGCGCGAATGCCCACCACGATCGCGTCGAAGCCCGAGAGATCGCCGGTCGCAAGGTCAGTGGCCGAAAGCAACTCCGGGTGAACTCCGATCTGTGCCAGCGCCTCCGGCACGTCGTCGCCGGTGCCCATGATGTACCCCACGCGCAGCCCTGCCGGAACCTTCACATCCACGCCCCGCAGCCGGTACGTCGCCGGGCGGTACAGATAGTACGGCCGCAGACCCGGATAGCCAACGGTCGTGAAGCCCTCGGTGAAGGTGTCGTTGCCGCTCTGCGCGACGGCCTTGATTTCATAGGCATCGCCGCTCAGCGTGCCGGGACGCAGCGTGAAGGTCACGTCGCGGCTGCTGTTCGCGGCAAGGTGGAACTGCGCCTCGGCGGGGTCGGCCGTCCATCCGCTGGGCAACACCAGATGCAGCGTGCCGTCGGCGTTGCTCTGCTGCTGATTGCTCACCGTGACGGTGAAGGGAATCGTCGTCGTCCCCACCGGCACCACGCCCGCGGACGCCGGCAAATTCACCGAGAGCTGCGGCACCACCGCCAGCGGCTGATACACGCCGCCGATCCCGTGTACGCGATGCACCGTCTGCACCACCTGCCCAATGCGAATCGTCACGCCCTGGTAGTGAAACTCCGCCCATCCGGCCAGCGGATACGGCGCGAAGGGCAAATTGCGCCACTTCGGATCGTTGATATCGTAGTACGGCTGCTCCGTATTCGGCCGCGTGAAGTACGGCCGCGTCAGATGCGCCTTCCGTGGCACGTAAACGCGAAAAACCGCGTCGCCGCTGTTGCTCGTCGGCTGATCGAGGCCCGGCGCGCCGATGCGCGAAATTTCCCAGGAATCGCCATCCTGCACATCGAGCGACGTACGCGCGAGCTGCAATCCCTGGGCCGGCCCCCACGGCGCCGCCGAACTCACATGCACGCGAACATCGATGGTCTCGCCCGGCGAAACGGTCGTTGGAGTTTCCTCAGGGAAGAGCGGCGGCTCGGCATTCGCTCCTGCATTGGTGTGCGGCATCACCAGCGAATTCACTTCGAGGCCCAGAGCCTCCGCCAGCGCCGTGTTGAACTGCGTCAGCTTGACGGTCAATTCGTGATCGAGATTGGCCTTGTCCTCAGCATCGAGACTGCTCGCGTCCACCGCCGAGATTAACTGCTGCGTGGCCTTGTAACCAGCAGCCAGTTCCGGCGCAATCTTCTCTGCATGGGCCGGCAGATCGGCGTAGAGAGCCTGATTCACATGGTTCTGAATTTCGTTCAGTCCATCGACAAGGAACTTCGTATCGCCGCTGTGCGCCAGCGTGGCCATGCCCACCAGCGAAGTATCGATCCCCTGGAAAAATGAGTCTTCCTTCTCAGGAACGTCGACATGCGCCCCATAACGGTGATAACCAACGCTGCTCGGTCCCGGCAGCGGAAGCGTGCCGCCGCCGTTCTGCGACTTTTGCAGACCCCATCCTGTGCTCGCCATCTGCCGGTACGATTCGCCGAGAACCGAATCCCACGTGCCCTCGGGAATCTCAACAGTCGCGTCCGGGAAGCTCGTCTTCCATTCCTTTGCGACATAGTCGTAGAGGCGCACCGGCGACCACTTGTTCGTCGCGTAGTCGAAAATGCCCTGCGCGCTGGCAGCGAAAAACGGCACGCGCGCGTACACCTTGACCGGAGACCACGGCTGCAAACCTTCGGCGATCTGCTCCGGGCAGACTTTAGGATCGCCGGCCTGGAGATACGCTTCCTGATTCATCTCCCCCGCGACCTGATGGTGTCCGTGTCCGTCGGTGATGTTGCCCGTGAATGTCGAAGCCAGCACCAGGGGTCGATACAGGCGGACCACGCGCACTACATCGCAGAGCACTCTCTCGCGTCCCCACTGCTGGTGCGCCTCATCGATCGTCTTTGAGAAACCGTAGTCCACAACGCTGCCGAAATACTGCTCCGTGCCGGAGTACTCATCGGCCAGCAACAACTCGTTCGTTCGGATCAGCCCCAGCGCGTCGTAACTTTCATCCGACATTGCGTTCTGGCCGCCCTCGCCGCGGTTGAGCGTCAGGATCGCCGTCCGCGCGCCCGCGCCACGCGATTCGTACGTGAGCATGCCGCCGTCTTCATCATCGGGATGCGCCACGATGAACAGGAGGCTGGCCCACGTATCGAGCTTGCGCAGCGTCTGCGCCAGCCCATCCGCGCCGCGATCCTGCGGCAGCGTCTGCGCGTCGGGCGAAGCGATCATCTGCGTCTGCCACGGCACCGCCTGCGCCGTCGCGGTAAGCGCGAACGAAGAGACGAGAATCGAAGCGGACAACCGCCGAAGAATGCGAGCGAATGAGGGCTGGATAGGGTTCATGGGCTAGAAATGCCAGTGTAACGTGACGCCTAAGCTCCTCGGGCACCATCGTGACACTCGATCACACCCGGTTTGGGGCCTCCCGATATAGAATTGGGCAATTCGGAAATGGCTATGAGTGCGACGAAGTGTTTTGTCCTTGTGTTCGGAGACCCCGCGCAGAACGGCGATACTCTTGAATCCGAAACCTACGAAGCTGGAGACGCCTATCCAAAATTTGAAGTCCGTCCCGGCGATTTCTTGCTCCTGTACTGCACCGATGGCTATCCGAACAGGCCCCGGCAAATTGCTGGCCTGGGAGTTGCAGTTACCGCCGAACCTCGCAGGATTACCTATCGGCGGATTCCGCTCAAAGATCCAATTTTGCGTGAGCAGATCAATGGAATTTTCGATCCTGAGGACTGGAAGAAGATGACCCAACTTGGTCTCACCAGTCGCCGGGCTTTCGAAATCAAGAGGGAGTCCTTCGAGCGAGCAACCTCAGGTCAGTCCATTACGTGGCCTTGAGCGAGCGGGATCCATTGAACTCAGAGAGCGACTCGCAGGTCGCCCCCCTAAAGGCGCCGCATCTCGAACGCCGCATCGGCCTGGCCAGCGCCGTCTCTCTGAACATGATGTACATGATCGGCGTGGGGCCTTTCATCACCCTGCCGCTCATCGTCGCGGCTATGGGCGGATTCCAGGCCCTCCTCGGCTGGATCCTCGGCGCCTTCATCGCCGTCTGCGACGGATTGGTGTGGGCCGAGCTGGGAGCGGCTATGCCCGAGGCCGGGGGGTCATACGCCTTTCTGCGCGAGATTTACGGACGCAACGGCGCGGGCCGCTATGCATCCTTTCTCTACATCTTTCAGATGGGCTTCAGCGCGCCGCTCTCCATGGCCTCCGGCTGCATCGGTTTCGCGGAGTTCGCCTCGTTCCTCTTTCCTCACCTGCAGCTGCCGCTCTTTGCCGCTTGGCCGCATGGCATCGCCTGGACC
>DATJTG010000182.1:0-12686 GCA_035503555.1 Acidobacteriaceae bacterium
CGGCAATCATGCGCGCCGGAATCTCTTCCATTCCCGCTTCGAACAATAGATCCGGCATGGCTACGCTGCTCCCGCTGGTTTCGAATCGGTTCCGAGTTTTTGCGCCGCGTACGCCCTGGCCACACCCACGACCATATTGCGGATCCGCGCCATTACCGCTACGCGCTCCGTTACGGAGATGGCCCCGCGCGCGTCGAGCAGATTGAACAGGTGAGAGCATTTCAGGCACAGCTCGTATGCGCCGAGAACAGGGAAGCGCTTCAGCGCGGCCTGGCGGTCCTCGGACCTGGGCGTCGTGCCGTCATGCAGCACGCGGTCGTGGCTCTTCTCGTGCCGCTCCTGGTTTTTCTCCATTTTGAAGTTCGCGTGGAACGCATCGAGCAGCGCCTGGCACTCGGCTTCGTAGAGGCGCAGATGCTCCCACAGCTTCGGAACATCCGCTGCCTCGAAGTTGTACACGGAGAGCTGCAGCTCATCCTGCAGGCGGATATCGCCGTAGGTCACGGCCTTGCCGGTCTTCGGATCGCGCGCCCAGACCACGTCGTAGAGCGAGTCCACATCCTGCAGAAAGGCCGCGATGCGCTCGAGGCCGTAGGTAATCTCGCCCGAGATGGGATCGAGGTCCATGCCCCCGCACTGCTGGAAGTAGGTGAATTGCGTGATCTCGAGGCCGTCGAGCATCACCTGCCAGCCCACGCCCCAGGCGCCGCCCACCGGCCACTCCCAGTTATCCTCTTCAAACTTGATGTCGTGCTCGCGCAGGCGAATGCCGATCGCCTCGAGCGACTCGAGGTAGACCTGCTGAATGTCTTCCGGAGGCGGCTTGAGGATCACCTGCAGCTGCGTGTGCTTGTAGAGCCGGTTGGGATTCTCGCCGTAGCGGCCGTCGGCGGGACGCCGCGAGGGCTGCGTGTACGCGATCGAGACAGGTTCGGGCCCGAGCACGCGGAGAAACGTGTCTGGCGACATGGTTCCCGCGCCGACCTCGACGTCGTAGGGCTGCGCCAGCACACAGCCGCGCTCGGCCCAGAAGCTCTGGAGCCGCAGCAGCAATTCCTGGAAAGTCAGCGCGTTCGTGGCGCGCGATGATGTCAGAGCGGTCAAACGAGGCCACCTGGAAGATTGATCGAATTCTCTATCGATTCTATCGGCAGCGTGGCTCCTGCGCACGAATCGGGCAGGCTTCCGGCATCCCATCTCGATGCGTCCCGCGTCCGCTGTTGCGGAATGTTGCGCGCCGCAGGCGCATTTGCCTGAACGCCCAGTCCTTAGTCCCCCGCTGTGATCTTCTCGGTCCGCGCCGAGAGCCGCGCCGTGCGCTCGATCTTTTCCCAGTTGAAGGGCCGGCCTTCAATCGCCCGCTTCAGCGTGCGAAACAGCACCACGGAGAACAGTTGCCGGTAGCAGAAGCGCTGCAGCCAGACATGCGGCAGCAGCCAGACGTCGCCCCGGCTTGCCGGGTGCCTCCGCTCCAGGCTGAAGGCCAGCACCGAGGTGATGAAGTCGATCACGAGGAACGCGAGAAAGTACGTCAGCAGCTTCTCGAAGCTGGCTGCGCTGGCCGCTTCAGGATGGAAATGCCGGTCGGCCAGATAGTGGATGACTCCGGCCGCGAACATGATGTCGATGAAAGGGGAAACCAGCGGCAGAAGGATCTGGAAGATCAGAATATTCGGCAGCGCGAAGAATCCGAGCGCCGGGTTGGTCCGCGCGCCGGCGCGATGCTTGAAGACCGCCTGCAGAATGCCGAAGGACCAGCGGAAGCGCTGACGCATCAGGCTGCGCGCGTTCGCCGGAGCCTCGGTGAAGGCCAGGGCGCGATCTTCGTAGATCACCTTGTAGCGCTGCTCCAGCAGGTTCATGGTCAGATCGGCGTCTTCGGCCACGGTATTCACGGGATAGCAGCCGCCATGCTTCACGGCGCTTGTCCGCCACGCGCCGATCGCGCCGGGCACCACGGTCACCACATCGAACAGATCCATGGCGCGGCGTTCGAAGTTCTGGCTGGTGATGTATTCGAGCGCCTGCCATTGCGTCCAAAGGTTGATGCGATTGCCGACTTTGGCATTGCCGGCCACCGCGCCCACGCGCGGATCGGCGAAGTGGCACACCAGCTTCGACACCGCGTCGCCGGCAATCACCGTGTCCGCGTCGATGCCGATGTAAATCTCCTCGTCCACGTGATTCAGGCCGAAGTTCAGCGCATCGGCCTTGCCGGAATTCGCCTTCGTGAGCACCGTGATCCGGCCCTGCGCGATTTCCTCGGCATACTTTTCGCGCGCCACGTCGTAGGTGCGGTCCGACGAACCGTCGTCAATGACGATGATGCGGATATTTTTGTAATCCGACTGCATCACCGACTTGATCGTCCGCACGATGACCTTTTCTTCGTTGTAGGCCGGAATCAGCACCGCCACCCGCGGCTCAAAAGCGCCCTCGGGCACGGCGCGGCGCCGGAAGCGGTCGATCAGCGCAAACAGTCCGATCAGCACGAGGCGCACGCTCATCAGCACATCGCCGATAAAGAAAACGTCCACCACAAAGTGTGCGAAGAATCCGAAGAAGAAAAACGCAACCCAGTCCACGCGCGCCTGCCAGCGCAGTTTCGGCGCGAGAGGCGGCATCACTTCCGCCCTGGTTTTGCCCATCAGTTCGCTCACCGGGACGATCTCATACCCTTTGGCCCGCAGCGCCGTGATGAGCATCGGCAGCGCGTCCACGGTGGGCTGGCGGTTGCCGCCGCCGTCGTGCATCAGGATGATGCTGCCCTGCATCCACGTCCGCGTCTTCATCTCCTGCAGTTGCTGCAGAACGCTGTCAGTGATCTCCTGCGGTGTTTTGCGCGGGTGCTCGTTCCAGTCGTCGGTGTCGATCTTGTCGCCAATGATCGTGTAGCCGAGTTGCTGAATTCGATAGGCCGGCGCCGCCTCGTCGTTGGTGTCCGGCTCCTGATCGATGGAATACGGCGGCCGGAAGTACAACGGCTGGATGCCCAGCTCTGCGCCGAACAGCCGTTCCGTCCAGTTCAGCTCCTCCTGCAGCTGGAACGGCGAAATTTCGCTGATGTCGGGATGCGTGAACGTGTGGTTGCCGATCTCGTGCCCTTCGCGGATGTAGCGCTTCAGCAGTCCAACATTCTCCTGGGCCTCTTCGCCAATCACCATGAACGTGGCGTGCACGTGGTACTTCTTCAGGATGTCCAGGATCTTCGGCGTCCACACCGGATCCGGCCCGTCATCGAAGCTGAGCGCCAGCTTGTGCGGATCGTAGCCGTGCTGCTCGACCGTGTAAGACTGCGGCAGCCGCACCATGTCCTCGTCGGTCACGGTGAAATTGTCCGAGTCCATTTCGATCGTGCGCTGGCCTACCTGAGGCTTGTCGGTGATCCGCAAAATATCGCCCACACCCTCTGAGTTCACGTCTTCGCCGGGAGGCACAGTTTCCAGTTGCTGGGGCGCATCCCTGGCGCTGGGGCGATCCCAGATCGCCCACAGAGACGGGTCTTCCTTGCCCGGAACCCACAGCGCAAATGTCTTCAGCCCGATCTGGCGCCCGAAGCGCATCTCGTTGAGCGCCGTCACGCCGTCCAGGAACCACACCTCGTGGCGCAGATGCGCGTCTTCGTCGTCGTAGGCAAAGTGCGGATTCAGCTCATCGCCTTCCAGATGAACGTCCGCCCCGGCGTCCGCCGCCTCCTGCCATGCGTCCTGCACCGAGAGGTCGGTGACGTCCACCACCTTGTTGGAAGGAGGCTTCCCCTTTTCCGGCAGAGGCAACGCCCAGTCGAACCCGTAGTTGCCGATGCCGCAGATCAGCTTGTCCTTCGGCACCACTTTCAGCACGCGCGTCAGATTCGCCTCGAACCACGGCTCGCTGGCGATGGGCCCGGGGGCGCTTGTCTCCTCGTGTTCGTCGTAGTTCATCAGGATGACGCCGTCGCTCGAGTGCGCCACCTGCGCCAGGTAGTCATCGCCGGCGCTCACCTGCACGTTCACGTAAATCCGCAGATTCTTCGCATGGAAATCGTTGTGCAGTTCGCCGATCCAGTTCACGTAGAGCTGCAGGTCTTCATCGGGAACCTGCTCGAAATCGAGGCAGATGCCGCGATACGACGGGCTGCCGTAGAGGAATTTGTCCAGCTGGATGTGCAGCCGCTCGCGCGCCGCCGGGTTGCGCAGCATCTTTCCGATCGTGTCGCCGTCCCACGCTCCCGTCAGCGTGTTGTAGTCGTTCAGCATGGGGAAGACTTCGGTGTCTTCCTTCGCGGCTTCAATCGTGGTCCTGACCCGGTTCTCCGGATCCACTCCGTGCACCCCCGCCGCGTCCACCACGCTGTAAAAGTGCACCGGGAACATCGGCGTCGCGCCTACCAGGTTGCCGTCCGGCGTGATCACGTGCAGCCAGTCCGGAAACAGCATGTCGATCTGGTGGATGTGCGCCTTCAGCGACGCGTAATCCGACTCGTCGTTGGTGTAGAACGCCGCCCGCAGCCCCTCGTCCTGGTTCAGCTCGATTTCCGATGGCAGCCGGTGGGTCTTCCGCCGCGGCGGGTGCGTTGCCGCCCTTCGCGCCAGCTCGGGCTGCCTCTCCTTGAGCGCCACGTAGTTGCGCTTCTGCGCTGGCAGGAACAGCTCCGGCAGGGTCTCGCGCGTAATCACGCTGAAAAAGAAGCCCGCCAGAATGAGTGACAGCGCCACTAAAGACACGTCCATGACGCGCCGAATAATCTTGCGCCGCCGTTGCCTGGGATCGTAAAAAACCTGTTTCATCGGAACCGGACGTACAGACTCAATCGTAATTGATTGTTTCCGTTACCCAAATTGCCGCGACATGATCGCCGCCGGCGCTCGCTGTCGCCGAAACTCCCGCCCCAACCCCTCGCCGCCCATTCGCTTCTAAGTTGCTTTAGCCCGGTTCCACAAGCGTTACGGGGTAAGGGTGGGTCCCCGGGCGGCCGGTTCATGCAGGTGCCGCTGTGCAAAGCCCGCTGCTGGGCGGGCACGCCCCTCGTGGAAACGGGATAATGGTGCAAATGCCGTCTTCGCACCCCAAAAAGTGGTGGCCGGTAATTCCCGCGCTGGCAGCGGGAGCCGCCCTGCGCCTGTGGTTCATCCACGCCTACCCCGTCGTCGAGGGCGACACCTTCATCTACGGCGATATAGCGAAGAACTGGATGTTGCACGTCGTCTACGGCCTCACCACATCGTCCGGCATTCATCCCACGCTCATCCGCCTGCCTGGCTATCCGCTCTTCCTCATGGCGTGCTTCCGCCTCTTCGGCATGGAGCACTACAACGCGGTCCTGTTCGCGCAGACCGCCCTCGATCTCTGCACCTGCCTCATCGTCGCCGCTCTCGCCCGTCATCTCTGGAGCGCTCGCGCCGGATGGTGGGCCCTCTGGCTTGCCGTCCTGTGCCCTTTCACCGCGAACTACGTCGCCGCTCCGCTCACCGAGACGCCCGAGATCTTCTTCACCGCTGTCGCCTTCTACACCTTCGCGCGTTTTATCGGCGCGCCGCGCTGGCGCTGGGCGATTCCCATGACCCTCGCATGGAGTTGCGCCACCCTGCTGCGCCCCGATGGCGCGCTGGTCGCCGTGGTCCTGTGCCCCGCTATCGTTTTCTACGGCGCGCGGCGATGGGGCGCCGACCTCATGATTCGCTGGGCCGTATCCTGCGCCTGGCTCTCGATTCTGCCCTTCGTGCCGTGGACGCTGCGCAACGTCCACACTTTCCACGTTTTTGAGCCGCTGGCCCCGCGCTACGCCGTCGATCCCGGAGAGCCCACCAATCCCGGCTTCAATCGCTGGACCAAAACCGTTTGCGTCGATCTCACCTGCACCTCCGACGTCTACTGGAACGCCAACTCCGACGTCATCGACTTCGGCACGCTGCCCGATCGCTCCTTCGATTCCGCCGAGCAATATCGGCAGACGAAGGATCTGATCGCGCAGTACAACCAGAACACGACGATTACGCCGCAGATCGACGCCCGGTTCGGCGCTCTTGCCGCCCAGCGCATCCACGACCGGCCCGCGCGCTACTACGTCGTATTGCCGCTCGCGCGCCTCGCCGACATGGCTTTTCGTCCGCGCACCGACATGCTCTGGATCGAGATGCGCTGGTGGCAGTTCGACCGCCATGAGTCGGAATCGTATTTCGCTGTCTCGTATGCCGCCCTGAATTTGCTTTACTTCCTGGCCGCGATCGTTGGATTCTTCAGGCGGCCGCCGCTCCGCGGGGCCATCCTCGCCTTTGTGGCAGTTCGCTGCGCGCTGCTGGTCACGCTCGAAGCTCCCGAGCCGCGCTACACGCTCGAGTTTTTCCCCCCGCTCATTGCGCTGGCTGCAATCGCCTGCAGCGGACGCCGCCCGATCGCCGAAGAAGAGCCGGAGTTGGCCGAAGAGCCGGAGGTTCAGATTGAACCCGAAGCGGAACCCGCTCGTGGCACCGGCTGGCTGAGCTGACCCGCGATCGGACCGAACCGCTGGCGCTAGACGTTCCCCTCATCCAGACGCAGCGCCGTCACCTGAATCCGGCCCGCGCACACCACCATTGGCTGAGGAATCGCAAACAGCTTCTCTGTTCCCGGAGCCGACAGCAAAATGTGCGAAGCCACCGGGCAGTTGGAGCCGGTCGACCACGCCACCTGGAAGGCCGCTACCTGATGTGGCATCAGCGTCACATGCGGAGAGGGCTGCGCGGCCGGGGTTGATCCCGTCGGCCCCTGGGAAAGCTCGGCGTCGATTTTCTCGGGCGTTACCTTTTCAATGGCCACGCTGCCGATCGGCTCCCCCTCCTGATTGCGGAGCGACAGGGACACCATTGGATAGCCTCCGAGCAGGCACGGAAAGCCGCCGCGATTCATGAAGGCGAGTTTGACCGAGCGATAGCTCCCGTTCACATTCGCCGAGACCTCTTCCACCGAGAGAGAGTCCGGATCGCAGGGCTGCGCGTTCTGCGCATCCGTTTCCGTCGCCCGCGGGATCAGCTTCGGCGTGCCCCCCTGCGTAATGTACGGCGCGTTCGGATTCACATGCATCGCCGCGTCATCCGGCGCACCGGCGCGCGCCGCCACGGTCATCCTGCTGCCGGGGCGCGCCCCGGCGCATCCTGCGCACACCAGTGCGGCAAGAACGCAGCTGACTGCAAGGGCCCATCTGTGGGGAGACACGGGGGGAGGTCCTTTCCGGACGTTCGATTCCTTGGATGTGAGGCGGCGATTTTGCGTTGCATGAGGCGCGAAATTGGTTGCCTCATGCCATTTAGAATCCTCTCATGAAGCCATTGCAGGGCAAGGCTGCGGTCGTGACCGGCGGCGCTAAAAGGATTGGGCGCGCCCTCGCCCTCGCACTCGGCGCAGCCGGCGCCAACGTCGCCATCACCTGGCGCCAATCTGAAACCGACGCCCGCCGGACCGTTTCCGACCTGCAAGGGCAGGGAATTGAAGCATTTGCGCTCCAGGCCGACGTTCGCAACCCAGAGCAGATTCACGACGCCATCGATGCCGCGGCTGCTCGCTTCGGCCGCCTCGACATCCTCGTGAACAACGCCGGCCGCTACGAAACCGCCGCGCTCGAAGCCATCACCGTCGAGCAGTGGGACGCCATGTTCGAGACCAACACCCGCGGCCCGTTCCTCGCCGCCCAGGCCGCATATCCGCATCTCAAAGCCGCTCGCGGACGCATCATCAACATCGGCTCGCTGGGCGGCATGCATCCCTGGCCCACTCACGCCCACTACTGCACCTCCAAGGCGGCTCTGCACATGCTCACCCAGACCATGTCCCGCGCTTTCGCCCCCGAGATCAGCGTGAACTGCGTCGCACCCGGCATGATCGTGAACGGAGAAGTCTCAGAGGAGGACGAGCACTTCGCTCGCCGCACGCCGATGGGCCGCAACGGAACGGCTCAGGATGTGGCCGCGGCCGTCCTTTTCTTTGCCGGCGGGCCCCACTTCATCACCGGACAGATCCTCTCTGTCGACGGCGGACTCGGCCTTTAGGACAAAGCGGCGAACCGCTGCATCCGTTGAGCAATACAAAGGTCATTCCGGGAGGAGCGCGCCGCACTCGCCGCGGCATTCCAAGCCGCGATCCCGAAGGCAGGCCGCGAGTCGAGAGACCTGCCTTTGCGCCGGATCATTAGAGCTTCATTCTCACCGGATCACCGCTTCAAAAGGCAGAAACATCGTGAACACGGTGCCGTGATGGACCGGACCCTGGCTGGAGCGGAAGTGCAATGCACCGCGATGCCGCACGACGATATCCTGGCTGACCCAGAGTCCAAGTCCCGTGCCCACGGTTCCTTTCGTGGTGAAGAAGGCCTCGAAGACACGCCGGCTCACGTCCCTCCCCATGCCTGGCCCGTTGTCGGCGACGGTAACCACGATGCCGCGTTCGCCGGTGTGCCAGTTCGTGCCTTCCCGTGAGCGAATCAGCAGCCGCCCCGGCTCGCCGCTCATCGCGTCCAGCGCATTCGCAAGCAGGTTCGCGAGCACCTGCCGAATCTCGCCGTCGAAACAGCGCACTTCGCGCTTCGCTCGCAGTCGCGTCTCAATTTCGGCATGAGAGTTGCGCAGCCGGCCCATGTAGACATTCAGGATCTCGTGAATCAGCCCGGCGATATCCACCAGCTGCGGGCTGCTCGATTGCCGATAGAACCGCAGCGTCTGCGAGGTGATCGCGGACGCGCGGCGCAGTTCGGAGTCGGCCGTCGCCAGCAGGCTGCGAACCTCCTCGCGATCGTCGCTCAGCTGCGCCAGATAGATCAGGTTCATGACGGACTCGAGCGGATTGTTGATCTCGTGCGCGATCGACGCCGCCAGCCTCCCGACCGCTGCCAGTTTTTCGGTCTGGATCAGCGCCAGCTCCGCCTTTTTCTGCTGCGTGATTTCCTGCGAAGCGGCGGTGATTCCCTGAATCTTTCCATCGGCTCCGTAGACCGGGAAATAGCTGACCGTCCAGTACCGATACTCGCTGGGGTCCGTAACCAGCGCGCCCTCCAGCGGAAAATTGACGACCGGTTCTCCCCGGGCGACCTGATCGAAGAGCTCGCGCAGCCCGGGGATCGGCGCCATCTCTGTCAGCGTTCTGCCCACAACCTCCGCCGGCTTTAGCCCAAAGAACGCGGCCTGGCGATCGTTCAGCCGCAGGTAGTGGTAATCGTCCAGATCGAAATACGCAAGGCCGATGGGCGCCGTATCGTAGATCGTCTTCAGCTCTGCATGCTGGCGCTCACTCTCGGCCGACTTGCGCCGCAGCTCTTCGCGATCCGTCTCAAGCGTCCGCAGGATGCGCGCCCGTTCGATCGATTCCCAGCAGCGCGAAGCGACCGAGCCTACCAGCGCGATCTGCCCGGGCTTCCACCGGCGCGGCTGCGTCGAGTGCACCGCCAGCACGGCGGTCAGCCGGCCTTCCTTCATCAGCGGATAAGAGACAGTGGACCGGACTCCCGCCGCGCGAAAGTTCACAACCCCTTCCGCGCAGCGCGGATCCGTCTCCGCATCGTCCACCACAAAGGGCCGGCCTGCGACGAGATCGTCGAAAGCCGCGCTGGAAAACTCCCGTAGCCGATAGCGCCCGGCCATCGACGGCAGCCCGTCCACGAAATCCCGCACCACGGTCAGGCTGTCCTGATCGGGTTCGACCTCGGCAAAGGCGCAGCGATTCACGCGCAGATGCTGGCAGAGAAGGCGCGCGGAATCGTAGTTGATCTGCGCCGGATCTGTCGCGCCGCGCGTCGCCTCGTCGATCCGCGACTGGAGCTTTTCCCGCTCGCGAAGCAGGTCCAGTTCACGGCGAAGTTCGGCGAACTGCTCCTCAGGCCCTGTCGGCATGGCCATTCCTTGGATGTTGTATCACGGGCCCCAAACTTTGATGCCGGCGAGAAACTTGTCGCGCCGCAGGGAAATTCCTCGGCGCACGCCGCAACGAGAAGGCCGGCGGCAATTCCCCTCATGACCGGCACAAATTCCGCATCCAAAAATCTGATTGCTATGACAAGGCCCTCCGTCGTTTTCCTTCTGCCCGCCCTCATCCTCAGCGCGCCGCTTTGGTGTCAGCAACAGGTAGCCAGCGCCAGCCTGCCCGATAGTCCCGCCCCCCATGGGCTTGCGGGGGAAGCTCCCGACCCCGGCCCCGGCGGCGAAGCGTTCCATCGTCACGGCTATCCCACCGGCCGTGAAGAGTCCTTCAGGGCCCTTCCCCTGGACTTCCTGCATGACCAGAAAGAAGTCTGGGGAGTCTTTCCAGGCCAGGTGGCCAAAGGCCATCACTGGGTCCCGGTGCTGGCTACGGCCGGCATCACGGCAGGACTGCTCTATGCTGATCCGCACGTGATGACGTATTTCCGCAATCACGAGAAGAATCTTTCGGACCTCAACAGCACCTTCAGTTCCTATATTTCCGCAGGCGAGATCGCCGCGGTTCCCGTGGGGCTGCTGCTGGTGGGTGCGGCCCGGCACGATCCGTACCAGACCAGCACGGCGTGGCTCGGCGCCGACGCCTATGCCGACAGCGCCATCCCCCCGCTGGTGATCAAGGCGATCGCGCGCCGCGAAAGACCCTCGCAGGTGCCGGTCAATACTCCCTTCCAGGATGAGTTCTTCAAAAATTCCTGGTACGGCGGCAGCAGCTTCCCGTCGGGCCACGCGGCGGCAGCCTTCTCGGTGGCGACGGTGGTCGCCAGCCGCTATCGCAATCATGTGTGGGCGCCGGTGCTTGCCTACGGCATGGCGACTGTCATCGGCCTGTCGCGGATCACCGGCCGGGAGCACTATCCGTCCGACGTCTTTGTTGGCAGCGTGATCGGCGTCACTACCGCCGAATTCGCCGCGCTGCGGCCACGCTGACCGGAGATTCGGCTGCAGGTTCGGCTTCGGCGGCCCGCCGGGAGCCGCGGGACCGGCAAAAGCGCCGGCTTGAGCACCCCCTGGGCAAATCTCGTTACAATTTGCATCTCAGGCTATTAACCGCTTCAACTATACCGCCGTCATCGAAGTTAGCTGTGACGCCTATGATTCCCCATGTGCTGGTGGTGGACGACGACAAAACGCTGGCCGATTCGCTGGCGGCCGTCCTCGAACAGCACGGCTTTCATGCCAGTGTCGCCTATAGTGGCGCCGACGCGGTTCAGTGCGCGCTGCACGCTCCGCCGGATTTCATCCTTTCGGACATCTTTATGGAGGGGATTGACGGCGTGGACGTCGCGATTGCCATCACGGAGACCCTCCCACGCTGCCGCGTTCTTCTCATGTCCGGAGCCGCGGACACAAGCCGGACCCTTGACAAGGCGCAACGGCGCGGCCACAATTTCGAGGTTCTGACGAAACCGGTCCTTACCGACTCGTTGCTGGACAAGCTTCACGCGTAGCCCGGCCCGCCATCCACCGAGAAGCAGGGAAAGCCGGAGGCCTATTTCCCGAAAAGCCGCTGCCAGAAGCCCAGCTTCGGCGGCTCGGGTTCCTCGTACACGCCCTGCGGTTCCGGCTGCGGCGGCATGCGCTCGCTCTCAAACGCCGCCTTTGGGTTCTCGACGCACAGCCGCCACGCGGTCTCTTCGCCGAAGCGCTTCGCAATCGCTTCGAACGCCGGCCTCATCAGGGGGCTCCGTCCCGCCAGGTTGTGGGCGTCCGTGGCGATGAAGTGAACCCATTTCTTCTCCAGCATCTCCCACACCAGAGCCTGGGCGCGCTTGCCGAAGCGGCCGTTCAGCGAGGCCGCAGTGACCTGCACGAGGCAGCCGGTCCGCATCCAGCCAGCCAGGCGTGAGTGGTCGTGCTGCAGAATGGGATTGCGCTCGGGATGCGTAATAATGGGCCGCATGCCGCGCACCGAGAACTCGTAAAACGTATCGCCGATATTCTCCGGAATCATGAACTCGGCGAACTCCACCAGCAGATATTTCCCGTGGTTGATGGTGTATTTCGCCGGATGGTTCTTCGCGTCTTCGATGTTGTCGTACGAGAGGTGGAAGTCGCAGCCCAGGCCCAGAGTCACCTGGCCGTCGAGCCGTTCGCGGATCGCGGCGAGCCGCTCCTCGTTCCGCTCGGCGTTGAACTCATACGTGTCGTTCGCGTGGGGCGTGCAGCAGATGTGGGTAACGCCATCAGCGGCTGCCATCTCTACCTGCGCGAGCGAACTTTCAATGTCTTTCGGACCATCGTCCGTACCAAACAGGAGATGGTGATGGATGTCGATCATGGATTTCGCGCCAACGCTCCCACCAGCGACTGGAAGATTTTGAACCCGTCGGCCGAGCCCAGCAGGGCCTCGCTCGAGCGGTCGGGATGCGGCATCATGCCCAGCACATTGCGGCCCTCGCTCAGGATGCCGGCAATGTTTTCGAGCGAGCCGTTGGGATTGGCCTCGGCGGAGATCTCTCCGTTCGGTGTGCAGTAGCGAAAGGCAATGCGGTCCCGGCGTTTCAACTCGCCGAGCGTCGCTTCGTCGCAGAAGTAGTTGCCTTCCATGTGCCCGATCGGCATGCGCAGCACCTGCCCCTGCCCGAGCGTGCTGGTGAAGGGTGAGTCAGCGGTTTCGGTCCTCAGGGTTACCTGCTTGCAGATGTACTGCAACCCGGAATTCCGCAGGAGCGCGCCTGGCAGGAGTCCGGCCTCGCACAGGATCTGGAAGCCGTTGCAGATGCCCAGCACCAGGCCGCCGCCGTCGGCGAACTTCTTCACCGA
>DATJTG010000183.1:0-6851 GCA_035503555.1 Acidobacteriaceae bacterium
CGGAAGATCTCGCCGGTCTCGGGCGCGCGGCCGTTGGGCAGGAAAACTTTGCGGCTCTCGGCGTTGCCGCTGATCCACGGCTCCGAGGCCTTCCAGTAGGCGTGAATCAGTTCCGGCACGGGCACGCCGTGGTCGGCGTAGTAGATTGCCGGCTGGAACAGGTCGGCCCAGGGCAGCTTGCCGAAACGATCATGCAGCTTCGTCCAGCCATCCACCACGCCCGGTACGGTCACGGCGTCGATGCCCTGCTGCGGCATCGCCGTGATGCCTTTTGCCTTCAGATGGTCGATCGTCAGCGCCTGCGGCGCCCATCCACTCGCGTTCAGCCCGTAGAGCTTGCCGGTTTTCGCGTCCCAGTAGATCGCGAACAGATCGCCGCCCATGCCGTTCATCATGGGCTCCTCGACGCCGAGCACGGCGTTGGCCGCGATGCCCGCGTCCACCGCCGATCCGCCGTCTTCCAGCACGCGCGCGCCCGCCTGCGACGCCTGCACCCAGGTCGTCGCCACAATGCCATTCTGGTTCGAGACCACCGACCGCCCGTAGGAGCGATCCTGCCCCGCGACCCGCACCGTCGTCACCATCGCGCCCAGCATACAAAGAACAGTCCAGCGGAAGACACACATTCGCAGTTTCCTCCGATCATGACCCCAACGGAAATCCCGAGAGCCTCCACACTACCAGCAGGAAGTTGTCGGCTGGCGGTCCTGAGGCCGGGGCCGCGGCTACCCTTTTGCGACTCCTGCCTCCCTTTACACCATCCGGTACCCTCAGTAGACTTGGAATTTCGGAGCTGAGGCGACGTGTGTCCCCGCGATCCTCATCTTCGTTTCCGGATCCGGCCTCGCATCCCGCCTCCGGTTAACAGCATCAACGTCAAAGCGGTACACAGGAGATACGCATGGCATCAGGTGTGGAAGAGAAAGTCAAACAGATCATTGTTGAGCAGCTCCAGGTTGATGAAGCCGAAGTGACCCCCACCGCATCTTTTCAGGAGGACCTCGGCGCCGATTCCCTCGACGTCGTCGAACTCGTCATGCAGTTCGAAGAGGCCTTCGATCTTGAGATTCCCGACGAAGACGCCGAGAAGATCAAGACCGTGAAGGACGCCATCGACTACATCGAAAAGAACGCGAAAGGCGGCAAGTAGCTTTGCAGAGGCGTGTCGTTGTCACCGGGCTCGGTCTGGTTTCGGCTGTCGGCCACACCGCGCCGGAGGTCTGGCAGAATTTGCTTGCCGGACACAGCGGCATTGCCACCATCACGCAGTTCGATGTCTCTGCATTTCCCGTCACCTTCGCGGCCGAAGTCAAAAACTTCGACCCCCTCCACTTCGTCGACAAAAAGGAAGCGCGCAAAATGGCGCGCTTCATCCACCTCGCGCTCGCGGCCGCCGATGAAGCCATGCGCACCTCCGGCCTCGAGGTCACGCCGGCCAACGCCGAGCGTGTCGGAGTCTTCATTGGCTCGGGCATCGGCGGGTTCGACATCATCGAGCGCGAGCACAGCAATTACCTCAATGGCGGACCGCGCAAGATCTCGCCTTTTTTCATTCCGGCCGCCATCATCAATCTCGCTGCCGGGCAGGTGAGCATCCGCTACGGCGCCAAAGGGCCCAACGAGGCCACCGCGACAGCCTGTACCACCAGCGCCCACTCCATCGGCGACGCGTATCGCATTGTTGAGCGCGGCGATGCCGACGTGATGATCGCCGGAGGCTCCGAAGCGGCCATCACGCCCATGGGCATCGGCGGATTCGCCGCCATGCGCGCGCTCTCCACACGCAACGACGATCCCGCCCACGCCTGCCGCCCCTTCGACAAGGATCGCGACGGCTTCGTGGTCGGCGAAGGCTCCGGCATTCTCATCCTCGAAGATCTCGAGCATGCCAAAGCCCGCGGCGCGAAAATCCTGGCCGAAATCATCGGCTACGGCATGTCAGCCGACGCGCACCACATTACCGGCATGCCCGAAGACGGCGACGGCTGCTACCGCGCCATGAAAAACGCGCTCCAGTCGGCCAGGGTCGAGCCGCACCAGGTCGACTACGTCAACGCCCACGCGACCTCCACGCCGCTCGGCGACGTCACGGAGTCGAAAGCCATCCAGCGCTTGTTCGGCGAGCACGCCACCAGCCACAAGCTGATGATCAGTTCCACCAAATCCATGACCGGGCATCTGCTCGGCGGCGCCGGCGGCCTCGAAGCGGGCATCACGATTCTCGCCCTGCAGAACCAGACCGTTCCGCCGACCACCAATCTCGATCACCCCGATCCGGAGTGCGTGCTCAACTACATCCCCAGGACGCCGCAGAAAGCGCCGATCCACATCGCGCTGTCCAATTCCTTCGGATTCGGCGGCACCAACGGCTCCCTCGTCTTCCGCCGCTGGGAATAACTTCCGCCCCATTCACTCAAGCAGCAACAGGCGAGACCTGCCTGTTGTTCCCTCATGAAATCTTTTTCCACTTGCCTACAACTTTGGGGGGTAACTCTGTGACCACTGTGCGGGTTACGTCGGGACCGTTCGATGTTACGCTGCTTGCAAACATCGAGGAAATTTCATGCCACGCTCTCCACTGGAAGTCACTGGAGCCTTTGTTGCTGCCATCAATGCAATGGATTTGCCTGCCCTCCGCTTTCTCATGACCAACGATCATGTCTTCACCGATGCCCGTGGAACCGTGTACGCCGGAGCCGACAAAATGATCGACGGCTGGCAGCAGTTCTTTTACGCCTATCCCAAATATTGGATCTCCATTGACAGTAACTTCCAGAGCGGCAGTCGCGTGGCGCTCTTCGGCACGGTCGGCGGCAAATGGCGTGTCAACGGCACAGTCGTTCCCGGTTCATGGCAGGCTAACGCCGCCTTTCTCGCCGAGGTCGACCGCGACCGAATCCGCCGCTGGAGCATCTTTTGCGATACTTCCTGGGTTTCGCCGCCGGTCCAGCCCGAATATCCCGTGCCGAGCATCGTGGAAGTCTAGCGCGAGGCCGCAGGCCGCAAGCCACAAACGAAACCCCGAAGGGCCAGCCCCTCGGGGTTTTCTTTTTCTCGCGTGCGGCTTTCCGCCCACAGGTTTTTTCTGAGCGCTTTTCGCTGACGGTTTCTCGCTCAGAGTCTTTGGCTAAACGCCTTTCGCTCCCCGCTGCGTCCCAGGGTGTATCGATATAGAGGGATCGCGGGCCATTCCTATAAGTCGATACGCCTTAATAGTAGAGATACTTCCTCCACTTCAAATCCGAGTGCCCGATCATCCGCATGATGTGGCGGCTGGTGTGCAGCGTGAACGAGCGCGGCTCCCGCTGCAATTTCATGTGCTCCAGTTCGTGCAGCAGATGATTCCCCTTGCGGCGATTGCAGCTATGGCACGCCGCCACCAGGTTCTCCCAGGTCGACGCGCCGCCGCGGCTGCGCGGAATCACGTGGTCCAGGGTCAGTTCCGCCGACGGCAGCACCACCCCGCAGTACTGGCAGGTGTTGCGATCGCGCAGCAGAATATTCTTCCGGCTGAGTGCGCGCGTCTGGTGCGGAATTCTCCGGTACTCGAGCAGCCGGATCACGCTCGGCAGCGACATGCGCAGCCGCGCGGAGTGCAGTTCGGTCCCCTGCTCCTCTTCGGTGCGCGCCACACCCTTCAGCACCAGCACCAGCGCCCGCCGCGCCCCGCAGATGTTGATGGGCTCGTAGCTGGCGTTCAGCACCAGCACCGGCGTCTGCATCGCGTGCGTTTTGGTTACCAGATGGATCCCGTCCTCGACCCGCGTCTCCATCTGCGCCACGGCCTGCGCCCTGCCCAGTGACTGCCTCCGTGCGTGCACTCCAGCCTTCCCCAGCGACATTGTTCCTCCACGTCGTTGCGGTCCGGTTTGCCAGGCCGGACAGTTAGTGTTCCGTACTTCCGCCACCCCGCGCATCCCACAGCGCCACGTCCTGCTCCATGGGAATCTCCACATCCTCGACGGCTGCCGCGCCCACGCGCGCGTCTTCGCGCTGCGCCCGCGCGATCGTCGCCACCCACACCCGCCGCGCTCCCGCACTCCTGAGAGCTTGCGAGCAGGCCCGCGCCGTCGCGCCGGTCGTGTAGATGTCGTCGATGAGCAGCACGTCCTGCCCGTTGACCGCCACCGGCTTCGGCGCAAAAAAAGCGCCGCGGACATTGGCGCGGCGCTCGTGCGGGCTCAGGCCCGCCTGACTTTCGGTCGCGCGCCGGCGTTCCAGCGCGCCGGCGACAAGCCTCACGCGCATCTCCGGCCGTCGCGCCCGCATCGCCGCCATCGCGCCCCGCGCCAGCAGTTCCGCCTGATTGAAGCCGCGCTGGCGCCGCTTGCCCCGCCACAGCGGAACCGGCACAACCAGCAGGTCTTGCGGCAACTCTCCCATGGCCAGTGCCTGCTCGGCCGCCAGCGCGCCCAACCGCCTTCCCAGGCCTTCCATGCCGTCATATTTCAGCAGATGCACCAGCGCTCGCAGCTTGCCGGCGTATACCCCGTGCGCTACGGCCTTCTCAAACGGAGGCGCCGCCGCCCGGCACAGCCGGCAAAGATCGAGTACCTCAGACTGATCGCTCCGGCTGTTAAGAGCGACCGAATGGGCAAGACTCTCCCCGCAGCGCGTGCACAGCACGCCCGTTTGCGCAGGCAAATCGTTCCAGCAGGTGTTGCAGACAGGCAGGAGGGTGAATCCGGAAAGCGGCACGCCGCACACGCGGCAATCGGCGGGGAAAAGAACGGCGGTCAGGCTGTCGAGCAAACGGCCCATGGTACTTCGCAGCACGCGCGACACCGCCCTCCAGGCCGCATCCCCATTGCTTTTTCCGGCGGAGTTGTGAGGCATCGGCCCGAGCATTCCCACGCGAACCCGATCCGGGTCCACTGCACGGCTCATCAGCGAAACGCTCTCACTGCGGAAGGCGCACCTCACTGCGGAAGCTCAATCCGCATTTCCGGCCCCGGCAAACGGTCCTGCTGGGACGATTGGCTTCCGTTGGCACTCAGTATAGGCTCCCCATCCCCGCCCGGCAATCCCTGCCGCATCCGCCTGTTCACCGCGCAGCGCAGAATTCATGCGAAATCCATACTTCCGCGCTGACGAAAGATCCGGAGCCGTCCTTTAGGAGGAATGCGGGGAGATTCCGCCCCTGGAGCGGTCGCATCCCCGTACTTTCTTGCGCCACGCAGGTGTTTTCTCACGTTTGCGCTAACCGCCGGTCTATACTGTGGGGTCTTTTCCCCTGGCGCTGCGTCCCTTGGCTCTCGAACCCACCAACACGCTGCCTTCGCCGGCGTCCCGCCGCTGGTACCGGCGGCCGTGCGCCTTCGGATTGCTCGGCCTCTCGCTGGCCGTTGTGCTCTGGGGACTCGGCTACAAGCTCTCGCTCTACCACCAGCACGCGAACGCAGGTTTACGCACGCCCGTCGCCAAGCTTTGGGTGACTCATCGCGATGCCGGCCTGGCCCTGGCTGCACGCGTGTGGGCCCATCGCGTTCCGGCAGCCCCCGCGCTCGCAGTCTGCTGTGCGTTCCCGCGGCCCAGTTCCATCGCCACCGCGCCTGGCGGCCTCACGACGCCCGCACCCGTTTCTTCGCGGATTGCGCTCCCCCCGCGCTCGCCTCCGCCCCCTTTGCGCTTCGCCTGAGCGTGATCACCCTGGCGTAGGCTGCAATTACTCCCGCCTCGGCCGTTGCCTGGAGCGAATGGCCTGCGTCGACCGCTCCGGAACCCCTCCGGGAATCGTGACCACGCTGCCTGCCGCGCCGCCGCTTCGGCGATTGCGCTCGGCTGTCCTTCCTCATATCGCAAGCGTTCCGAGCAGGAGGACATCGTGGACATCCTTTGGGCTCTGCTGCTCTTTGCCGTTGCCTTTTGCCTCTATACCGCCGTGAAATTCCTGGGCTGTCTGCGATCCCCCGCCGATGGCAAGCTCAAGCCCTCCTGGTCGCGAGTCCAGTCAGCCACTGCCGGCCAGCCCAGACGCCGCCTGCAGTGGATCTCCCATCGCGACTGCGCGTCTCTCTTCGCCAAATCCTCCGATCTGATCGTCATCGACCTTCGCCCCGGCAACCGCCATGGCGGCTTCCCGATTCCCGGTCCCAGCGTCATGTCCGTTCACCCCGGCGAACTCTCTGAGATTCTCGAGTGGCTGCCCCCGGAGCGCTGCGCCGTTTTCTACGGCGCTTCCGCTCTTTGCATTTCCCTCATTCAGACGAGCCCCTGCATGCGCGGGAGCGCCCCCGTGTATTTGCTTGCCGACAATCCAGACGAGATGGAGGCCTCATGAGTCTCCGTCGCGGAGCACAACAGAAAGCCCCCGAATTCCGGCTTCCGGCGCCCACCTCATCCGCAGCCTCAGCGCTGCGCCGCGTCGCGAGGACCTCCATGGCCACGGATCCGCATTTTGTTTCGCAGCAACTTTCCGACGCCGATCGCTGCACCGTCTTCACTCGAACGATCGTGCAGCGGCGCGCCTATTTCCTCCGCGTCGCGCAGCGTATCTCCCTCTCCCAGCAGGACGCTGAAGACATCGTTCAGGAAGCCATCCTCCGCGCCTACGACAGCCTCCCGGGCTTTCGCGGCGAATCGCGCATGGATACCTGGATCCACGCCATCGTTGTCAACACCGCCCGCAACTGGTTGCGCAGCCGGGGACATCGCGTGTTCATTCCGTTTGAGGCCGACGGTGACCCGGGTACCGGACTCTCCGTGGATCTCCCGCATCCCGGCAAATCGCCCGAGGAGTTGTGCAGCGATCGACATCTTCGGCGCCTGCTGCTCGACGAGATCCGGTCGCTCGCTCCCATGTATCGGTGGCCCATCCAGGTCTGCGATCTGGAGGAGCGCAGCTACCGGGA
>DATJTG010000184.1:0-5566 GCA_035503555.1 Acidobacteriaceae bacterium
GCGGAGATTGCCGACGCAGCAGGCGTTTGCGCGTGCACCGCGGGTACGCAGGAGAGCAGGAATCCAGACACGAACGCTGGCAGAAGCAGACGGCGAGAACGCATAACACTCCACGGGACAGAATTTGAGGGCCTGCGACGAGGAGGCAAGGGTCAGGCGAGAGCAAACGAGGGTCGCGCCGGGGACTGGATGCGGTAGTTCTTTGGATTTACTTTTACATATTTTTCGCGATTGGAAAACTGGAAACGTAGCGATACTGGCGGACATCAGAACAGCCAGGGAGATTACGTCTGCGCTGGAAAAGATCGCCTGGGGGGCAGGATCGCGAAAATCGCCTTGCGCAACGCGTATAGTTGATCTATGAGCGAGATGTTGCGAGATCGCCGCCTTTTCGGGACGCTCGAGAGCAGCGCCAAGAATCGCGAAAAGGTTATGGAAGCGAGCTACGGCTACGAGCAGCCGGAAGGCGTGTTCCTGACGACGGTGGATGCGGCGATCAACTGGATTCGCAAGAATTCCATCTGGCCGATGACCTTCGGCCTGGCCTGCTGCGCGATCGAGATGATGTCGATGGGGGCGTCGCGGTTCGACGTGGCGCGTTTCGGCGCGGAGGTGTTTCGTCCCTCCCCGCGGCAGTCAGACCTGATGGTGATTGCGGGACGGGTGTCGTGGAAGATGGCGCCGGTGATTCGCCGGCTTTACGACCAGATGCCGGAACCAAAGTGGGTCATCTCGATGGGCGCCTGCGCGACGTCGGGCGGAGTCTTTAATAACTATGCGCTGGTCCAGGGGGTCAATCAGGTGATTCCGGTGGATGTGTACGTTCCCGGATGCCCGCCCCGGCCGGAGCAGCTGCTGTATGCAATCACGCTGCTGCAGGAAAAGATTCAGCATGAACAGGGCAGTCTGAAGCGGGTGCTGAACTTGCAATAGCGACCAGTGTTGGTTACTTTTGTTAGGTTATGTTCCGCGCCCCCTGAGGCGGCGGTTTTTTGATCTGTGCAAGGGTTCTGCTTTTGCCCCTGGCGGCTTCGATCGTTAATCATCTGGCTACCGGGTGTTTCCGAGGACATAAAAATCTGGCAACACGTTGAAAAAATAGCAGTCTAAGCCAAGTAAAGCTGTGATAATTTCGATATCGCGGAAAGAATCCTCGAACCAGTGCCGGGCGGCTTTTGCTCAGGGGTCGGCGCGGTTTGAGGTTGCGGAATTTTCGGAACAGCAACCAAAGAGATTTTTTGCGGAGGATAGACGCATGCATTCACGTCCACGAGGTTTTCTGGGCCGGGTCTTGATTACGGGGTGCGCCATGGGACTGGGTGCATCGATGCTTCTCGGGCAGAACACGTCCTCGACGGCGACCCAGTCGCAGACGCCAGCTTCCCGGTCTGATGTTTTTCTGGGGTTTTCTTATCTGGCGCCGCACGGTTCGGTAACGACGACCTTGCCTGACGGCACGACGATCTCCAACAGCTACGACTCGATCAACGAAGGCGCCATCGGAAGCTATTCGTATTACTTCAATCGCTATGTTGGCGGTCAGGTTGAGTTGGCCGTTCATCCTGACGGTAACAACGATGGAATCGGCAGTGGATCGCTGGGCATTATCTTCCGCTATCCCGCCGAGGGAATGACGCCGTTCGTGCATGCGCTGGCGGGCGCTGGCCGAGTTGGCGGACCAAACGATCCGCCGGTGTCGCATCCGTACACCTGGGGTCCGGCATTGACGGCAGGCGCGGGTCTGGATTATGAGATTCCGACGGCCAGCCACCGCTGGGCGCTGCGCCTTTTCCAGGCGGACTATCAGTACTATCACGCAGACTTCGGTCCGGAGCCGACGTATGGAGGGCGCGCGAACATCAACGCCGTGCAGCTGAGCACCGGCATCGTGATGCACTTCGGCAGCATCGCGCCGCCTCCGCCGGTGCAGTATGCGTGCTCGGTCAACAACGCATCGGTTTTTCCTGGAGAGCAGGTCACAGTTACGGGGACGGCAACGAACCTGAATCCCAAGAAGACGGCCAGCTACAGCTGGAGCGGACAGGGCGTCACCGTGAGCGGAACGAGCGCGACCGCGAACATCGATACGGCCAGCCTGGCTCCGGGCAACTACACGGTTACGGGTCATGTGACCGAGGGTCCGAAGCCCTGGGAATCGGCGGACTGCACCACGCAGTTCACCGTGAAGCAGTTCGAGCCCCCGACGGTCAGCTGCTCGGCCAATCCCACCAATCTGAAGCCGGGTGACAGCGCCACGATCACTGCTACCGGCGTGAGCCCGCAGAATCGTCCGCTGACGTACAGCTACTCGTCTTCGGCCGGCTCAGTGAACGGTACGGGCAACACGGCGACCCTGTCGACGACGGGCGCGCCTTCGGGCTCGATCACCGTGACCTGCAACGTTCAGGACGACAAGGGCCAGACCGCTTCGGCGACGACCACGGTGGACGTGGAACAGCCGCCAGCGCCTCCGGCTCCGAAGACCTCGACGCTGTGCTCGATTCAGTTCGATCACGACAAGGCTCGTCCGACCCGCGTGGACAACGAAGCCAAGGCCTGCCTGGACGATGTTGCGCTGAACGCGCAGCAGAAGCCGGATGCGACCCTGGTGGTGGTTGGCAACTCGGCGCCGGTGGAAGCTCCGAGGGGCAAGCATCATCATGCGCATGAAAAGAGCGCCGATCAGATGGCGGCCGAGCGCGCGGTGAACACCAAGGCCTATCTGGTGACGGAGAAGGGCATCGATGCCAGCCGCATTCAGGTGCGGACCAGCACGAACGGTCAGAACGAGGTGGAGGATTACCTGGTTCCGGCGGGCGCCAACTTCGACACGGATGTTCCGGGCACGACGGCGGTCGATGAAAACTCGGTGAAGGCGCAGCCGCGCACGGCAGTTGCGGCACATCACCACCACAAGAAAGCCGCAGGCAAGAATCAGTAAGCTGCGCAGCACGACAAGTCAGGGCCGGTCAAAATTGGCCGGCCCTGATTTTTTTCCGGCAGGAACCCTCCCTGATGCCTCCGCAAGTGGCCCGCCGTCATCCTGCATCTGGAATCGCTCATCGAGATCACGCGGTTCCCTCGCAGCGGACAGCCCGCTGAACGCGCAGAAGAATCCATAGGCGGACTCACCCGAAGGCGGGTAAACTTTCGAGGAAATCCGCGCACCCGATGGATCTGGAATGAAGCCCGACCTGTATCGGATCCCAACTCTCGCGTTGCTGAGCGTACTGGTAGCCGTTTTCGGCGCTCTCTGGCTCGAGGGGCATACGCAGCCGCTGCGTGTTGAGGACACGGGGGAAGCTCCGACAGCGCGCCGCCGGCTTCTGCTGTGGCTGCTGGGATGGACCTTTGTGGTGCTTCGTCTGGCGCTGCAGGTGAGCGGCTGGGCCGCGCCGGGACTGGGGCAGGCCACAGCCCAGGCGTGCATGGAACTCGCTCCGCTGCTTTTCCTTGGCTCCCTGGCGCCGCAGTACCTTTCGCGCAAGCCGCCCATCCTGTATGTGGTGGCCTTCGGCTTACCGATCATCGTCTACTGCGCAGTGATTGGGTTCGATCCACACCCCGGGGCATGGGGCAGAGCCATCATCGGGCTCTGCACGCTCACTGCGATTGCCGTGGCTGCCCGATGGAGTCTCTACCGATATCTGCTGCCGAAGTGGCTCAGCCTGCTCATCGTGGCTCTCGTGGGCGGCGCCGCGGGAGGGTTCACGCTGCGTCAGCACTATGAGATTGTGGGGGCATTGGCGCACAGCGGAATGCTGCTGATGAGCGCCCTGCTGTTTTTAGCGGCATTTCGCCGTTGGACGGCCGGTCTGTTGTTCACCGTGGGCGGCCTGCTGCTGTGGTCGATCCCGGCGCTGATCGAGCCTTTCGTTCCGGAGTTCGTCATTAGCTCGCCCTATGCACGCGCGCTCAATCTGATCAAAGTCATTACCGCAGTAGGAATGATCGTGTTGGTGCTGGAGGAGGAGATCGCTTCGAATCAGGCGGCGCAGCAGCGCGACCGGCGCGCCCGGCGGGAACTGGAGAGATATGCAGGGTTGCCGCTGGCGGCCAGTCCTCTTGACGAGGAGGCCCACCAATACGACGCGGTGTGCGCTGTCGTGGCGGAAGCCAGCCGGTTCTCGCAGGTCGCCGTCTTCATGCGCACGATCGACGGAAGCTTCCGGCTGTGCGGGCGCTCGGGCATGAGCGGAGCGCTGGAAGGGGCGCTCGATGCATTGGCTCGGCGCACGAGCGAGGAGAATCTCCAGGAAGCGGCGCGAAGGAATTACTTCACGCCGGTGGTGGGCAATCTGACGCTTTTGGATCTGACCCCGCTGCTCGCGCCCGGCGACGAGCTGGGACAGATGAATTTCCGCCGCGCGCACGGACTGGCTGTGACAACGCGCGGCGGCCAGCTGCAGGGAGCGATTTTGCTGGCCGGACTGCGGAACCCGGAGCAGCCGCTGGCGACCGAAGATGTGCTGCCTCTGGAACTGCTGGTCGCACGCCTGGGCGCGGGCCGCGAGCACAACGGGTTGCTGCGCCGCGTAATGCAGTCGGAGCGGCTGGCGGGACTGGGCCAACTGGCCGGTGGCGTGGCGCATGAACTCAACAATCCCCTGCAGGCGGTGACCGGATTCGCGCAACTGCTGGCCGAAGGCGACAGCCACGCCGTGCAGGAGCACGCGGGCGTGATTCTGTCGGAGGCGAGGCGGATGAAGCAGATCATCGAGAGCCTCATGCGCTTTCGCCATGCGGAGTCGGCGCGGCGTGCAGTCGTCTCCGTCGGCTTGCTGCTGCGCGACATCGAGAAGCTGCTGCATCACGATCTGGAAAAGGCGCGCATTCGCCTGGAACTGACGATTCCCAGCCAGGTCGCGCGCGTGAAGGCCGATGGAGAGCAGATCCGCCAGGTGTTTCTGCAGGTGATGCGGAATGCGATGGCGTCGCTGGCCGAGGCGCCGGAAGGCGTGGAACGCCGGCTCCTAGTGGAGGTGGCGAATATCCCGCGGGCAGTCGAGATCATGTTTTCAGACTCGGGACCGGGATTCGCCGAGCCCGGACGCGCCTTCGATCCATTCTTTACCACGCGGAATCCGGGCGAGGGCGTGGGGCTGGGGCTCAGCATCTGCTACGCGATCGTGCGCGAGCACGGAGGCGAAATCTCGGCCGTCAACCTGCATCCGCGGGGTGCGGCGGTGGTGATCGAACTGCCCGCGTTTACCGGCGAGCCGGCAGTAACCGAGGAGATGAGCGAATCGGAAGAGCGCGCTCCTGGAGAGGTTTAGGATATTCGGTGCGAATCCTTGAGAACTTGTTGTATGGAGGGGCCATGAGGGCACACGTGTGGGCGGGGGCAGTTTTGATCGCGGCCGGACTGGCGGCGGGTGCGCAGACGGCCGCGCCGGGAGAGGGGCCGGCGGATCAATCCGCGACAGCCAGGCGGCCGATGACCTTCGGAGACATGATGAAGATGCGCCGGCTGGGCGACATTGACGTTTCGAAGGATGGGAAGTGGGTACTGTTCACGGCGACGGATGTGGACCTCGAGAAAAACACGCGGACGCCGCACCTGTGG